>DATAVZ010000014.1:0-107606 GCA_036267475.1 Occallatibacter sp. | reverse complement strand
ATGCTTCTTATCTATACCCAATCCCATGTAAAAAAAAAGTAACTCCCTTGAGGAGTTTTTCCGCAGCCTGTAAAGCCCCTGAGGGACGATTTTTTGTCCACGTTCGACATCTCCTCAGAGTTCCTGGACAGGTTCTAAGAGACGATCTGGAGACACGAAACTAGAGACGGGGCTCGACGCAGAGTGGTAGCGGCCGCATGCGTGGGGATGAGGCGCGGCTGTTTTTGCCCTGCTCCTGTTGACAATCCACAGGTTCAGGCGCATGCTTCTGTTGAGGTTCAACAGGAGCGGCGATGGGCGAAGGAAAGCCGGATGTGTTGCAGGGGACGCTGGACCTGATGGTGCTCAAGACGCTGGAGTCGATGGGCCCGCTGCACGGTTATGGAATAGCGCGGCGGATCGAACAGGTGAGCGGCGATGCGCTGAACATGAACCAGGGCACGATCTATCCGGCGCTGCTGCGGCTGGAGCAGCGGGGATGGATCGAGGCGGAGTGGGGCGTGTCGGAGTCGAACCGGCGCGCGAAGTTTTACTCGCTGAGCCGCACGGGGCTCAGGCAGATTGAAACCGAGACGGAAAACTGGGAGCGCGTGGCGGCGACCATGGCGCGGTTTCTGGCGCGGTCAAATTAGGCGGGCGTATGGAGTGGCTGCGGATTGCGTGGAGCCGGGGCGCGGCGCTGTTCGGCGCCGGGAGGCTGGATGCGGATCTTGACGAGGAGCTACGCTCGCACCTCGAGCTGGCGACTGAGGAGAACCGCAGGCGGGGCATGGCGGCCGAAGAGGCGCGGACCGCGGCGCTGCGGGCATTTGGCGGAGTGGCGCAGACGCGGGAGGCCTATAGGACGCAGCGCGGCATGCCCTGGCTGGAGACATTGGCCGGAGACGCGCGCTACGGATTGCGGCAACTGAAGCGCGATCGCGGTTTTACGCTGACGGTGCTGCTGACGTTGGCGCTCGCGATCGGAGCCAATACGGCGATCTTTTCGGTGGTGAATGCACTGCTGCTTGAGAGCCTGCCTTATGCGCATCCAGAGCGGATGGGCACCATCTTTCTGCGCGTGCAGGGCGCGCAGCCCTTCGATGGGATGCACCGGATCGACGGAGCGCAGTGGGAGACGCTGCGCGACAACGTGCCGGCGCTGATTGCGGCAATTTCAGGCTCGACATCAGGCGTGAACCTGCAGGCCGGCGCACAAGCGCAATATGTTCACGACGGGCGGGTTTCGGCTCATTACTTCGAGGTGCTCGCGATCCGGCCGCTGCTGGGGCGCGGCTTCACAGAGAACGAAGACCGTCCGAATGGCCCGAAGGCTGCGATTTTGAGCTACGGCCTGTGGCGCAGCGTGTTGGGCGGCGACGGCTCGATTGTGGGGCAGGCGATACGGCTCAAGGGCGAGTCGTACACCGTGATCGGGGTTCTGCCGGAAGGGACTCAGACACCGCTGGACGCAGATGTTTATACCGCGCTGCAGCCGAGCCGCACGGGCGAAGGCGGGGGATCGAACTTCGAGGTGATTACGCGGCTGCGCGATGGCGCCACGTGGCAACAGGCCGACGCCCAGATCAATCGCGCCTGGGCGTTCCGCGCCGCGCAGTATCGCAGCGAATATCCGGGCAGCGGGCGGCTGGACTTTCACAGCGTGCCGCTGCAGGAGGGTGAAACGGCGGAACTGGGGCCGCAGGCACTCTCATTGATGCTGGCTGCGGGCCTGATTCTGCTGATTGCATGCGCCAACTTGGCCGGATTAACGCTGGTGCGAATGGCGCGGCGCGCTTCGGAGGTGGCCACGCGGATGGCGCTGGGCGCGTCCCGGTGGCGCATCCAGCGGCAACTGTGGATCGAGAACCTGATGCTGGCCTGCGCAGGCGGAGCCGTGGGCGTGGGAGTGGGCCTGGCCGCGCTGCGCGGACTGCTGGCGCTGCTGCCGGAGCATTTTCTGCCGGTGGCGGGTGTGCATCTGGATGGCCGAGCGCTTGCGTTTACGCTGGCGCTTACCCTTTTGACGAGCGTGCTGTTTGGCATGTTGCCGGCCCTGACGGCGCGCCGGGTGAATCTGCGCGCAGCGATGACCAGCCAGGCGGTGGCTGGCACGGAAAAGCTACGGCTGCGGCAGTGCCTGATTGCGGGCGAAGTAGCGCTGTGCATGGTGCTACTGTCCGGCGCGGGTCTGCTCATTCGCACGCTGATTCATCTGGAGACGCTGCCGCAGGGTTTTAATCCCGAGGGCATCATGACCGCAAAAGCTTCGCTCGATGACCGGCGTTTTCAGGATCCGGCGGCATTTGCGAAGCTGCTGGATGAAAGCACGGCGGCGATGCTGCGCATTCCCGGCGTAACGAGCGCGGCGGTAGGGCTTTCACTGCCTTATGAGCGGGCGATGAACGACATGGTGAACTTCAGCGATGGAAAACAGACCGGGCAGCGGGCGGTTAGCGGAGAGGTCTATGTGACTCCCGGCTACTTTGAAACGCTGGAGATGCCACTGGTGGGCGGCCGGTACTTCACCGCATCCGACGGACCGAATGCGCAGGCGGTGGCGATTGTGAACCGCACCTTCGCGCGGAAGTTTTACGGCGAGACCAATCCGGTGGGGCGCGTGCTCAACAAGGGCCGGGTGATTGTGGGCGTGGTCACCGACGTTCCGATAGCGCCGGGAATCGATCCAACGGCTCCACTGGCCAGCGAGGAGACGGTTTATATTCCCGCCGCGCAGTTCAGTAGCAAGATTCTCGCGCTGGTTCACATGTGGTTCCAACCGAGCTGGATTGTGCGCACGGCTGGGCCAGTGACAGGTTTGACGGAACAAATGCAGCATGCGCTGGCGGACGCCGATCCGGGACTGCCGTTTTCCGGCTTCTACAGCATGAAAGACCTGCTGGTGAGGCGGTTGGCCACGCAGCGCATCGAAGTGGCGCTGCTGGGCACGCTGGCGGGGCTGGCGCTGCTGTTGAGCGCGGTGGGAATTTTTGCGCTGGTGGCGAATATTGTGGCGCAGAGAACGCGGGAGATCGGCATTCGCATGGCGCTGGGCGCAAACCTGCGGCAGGCCATGGCGCATGTGAGCGCGACGGGCGTGCGGGCGGCCGGAGCCGGGCTGCTGCTGGGGTTGGCGCTGTGCGCGGTGGCGCTGCCGGCCATGCGCAGCGTGCTGTATGGCGTGGCGGTTTACGATGCGGCGACCGGAATTGCCGTGGCGCTGACGCTGGCGGCGGTGTCGTTGCTGGCCAGCCTGGCTCCGGCGCTGCGCATTGCGCGGATTGATCCGGCGCGCACGCTCCGCGAACAGTAGCGCGCGCTTGAAACGGCGAGCATGACCCGACGCGTATTCTGAAGGCGATGCGATCCGGTGTGATTCCTTTCTGTGAAGTTCGTTTCCGGCTATCTTCTTTCCGGCTGATTCCCTGCCCGATTTTGCCCCGCCTGATTTTGCGCGGCCCGGCTTTACCGTGCCTGATTTTCCGTGGCTCGGTTCTGGCCGTGGCCGGCGTGCTTTTTTGTGGCTCGCTTTTTGGCGCGGAGCTGTTTCGCACGCCTGTTGTTCACACGTCTGTGGAGGGCGCGGCGCGGGCAAAGGCTTCTGCCGTGGTGTTGACTCCGGCGGTGGTGGTGGCGGGATCGCCGGAGCTGATCCGGGTATCGGCGCCGGCAGCGGCGACGGTGAGCGGCGAGTGGATGGGCCATGCGCTCGAGTTTTTCAGGGGGCGCGAGGGACGGGCGTGGTATGCGCTGGCCGGCGTGGATGTGGAAGCGGTGGTTGGCCCTTCTGCTCTTCAAATCCACGTAAAGGCAGGCGGAGGCGCGGAGCGCGATTTGAACACAACGGTCGAGATTCACGCGGCGCACTACCGGACCGGATCGCTCTCGGTGGCGCCGCGGTTTGTGGAGCCGGGGGCGGCGGCGATGAAGGTGATCGAGGCCCAGGTGGCGCTGAAGGCCAGGGTGTTTGGCCAGAGCGCGCCGGAGCCGCTGTGGAGCGGGGATTTTCGGGCTCCGGTGAGCGCGCAGCCTACTGACAGCTTTGGCACGCGGCGCATGTTCAACGGCAAGCTGGCCAGCGTACACAGGGGGATGGATTTTCGGGCGCGGATGGGAACGCCGGTACACGCGGGCAACAGCGGCGTGGTGGTGCTGGCGCGGCGGCTCTACTACGAGGGCAACTGCGTGGCGATCGATCACGGCATGGGACTGTACACGATCTCGATGCACCTGAGCCGCGTGGACGTGCATGAGGGCGAGCAGGTGACGAAGGGGCAACTGCTTGGGCTCAGCGGGGCGACGGGGCGCGTAACCGGGCCGCATCTGCACTGGGCGGTGCGGTGGAAGAATGCGTATCTCGATCCGGCGAAGCTGCTGCGGATGAATTTGAGAGGGGTGCGTTAACGCGAGACGGCTTCCCGTTCCACTTCCTGGGTTGGTGCGGAAGATGCGGATAGTCCGGCGGCTTTTTCCTTGCGCAGCTCTTTGAAGGCGCGGTAGACGAACCAGCCCAGGTACCAGCCGTCGATGTATTTGTAGGGTGTTTCGCCGGTGGTGTAGTGGCCGCAGGGCAGCATGCGCGGCTCGAATTGGACGCCGCGACTGCGGAAGGCATCGACGACCTGGAGCGAGTACTCGAGCGGGAAAGTGAGGTCGTAGCGAGCATAGACGACCAGGGAGTTTTTGCCGGCGGCGTGGCCTCCAGGGCCCAGAAACCGTTCGAAGTAGCTGACCGGACTGGCAACGGACCAGAGGGCGCAAAGCCGCTGCTGGGTAAGGCCGGCCTGCTCCAGCGCCTGGCGGATGTGGCGGGTGCTCTGGCCGGGCCAGACAACGTCGCCGACGGCCGTGGAGGCGTGGTTGAAGGCGTTTACGCGCAGGCGGGCATCGTGGGCGCTGGCCAGAAAGGCGTAGCAGGAGCCGAGGCTGGTGCCGAGGATGCCGAAGTGCCGATAGCCGCGGTCCTGAAGCCAGTCGAGGCAGCAGCGGATATCGACGACGGCCTGGCGGCAAGCGGAGAGGGTGCGGCCGATGTTGGCGCTGACGGCGTAGTCGGAGCGCTCGAGCTCGGCGGGGCGGCGGATGTCGTGATAGGGCTTGGAGAGCCGCAGCGCGGAGATGCCCATGCGGTTGAAGACGGCGCAGAGGGCGTTGTGGCTGAAGGCGTCGGCGTTCCACTGCGGCAGCACGATGATGGCCTGCTTGGGGCGCGCGGGATCTTTGTGCGCGGGTGCGGGATACCAGCGGGCGTTGACCTGATCGTTTTCCGGATAGGGCGTGCGCTCCGGCGAGGTGAAGCGGAGGAACTGCGCCTTTTGCGCCTTGCCGCCGGCGATCCGGCGGCGGAGCGCGGCGTCGTGGGCCAGGGTCTCGGGGCGGACGTTGGTGGGAAACAGCTCGGGGTAGCGGTCTTCGAGACGGAAATCGGTGGGCCGCTGGTAACCGTAGAACCGGTCGCTGTGGCGAATGAGCGTTTCATTGATGCGGACCATGGCCGCCTCGGCGGCGCTGGGGTCGCGCTCGACGTCAGCCGAGGGAATTAAGGACGAAAAGCCATGCGATTGAAGAAAAGGCCGCAGCCAGTCGAAGCCCCATTCGAGCGGACGGACAACGCGGTTTTCATCGCGCGTGGTGAGGCGGGTTTCCCACTCGTACATCCAGCGCGCGTAGCTTTTCCTGAACATGGGCTGATTCAAGTTTATCAGCGGGTGTGGACGGCGGAGCGGCGTCGAGGCTTTATTGATCCGGCAATAAAACAGTGACATCGTATTCCCACCCATTTCCGCAAAAAACGCGGAAATGGATGGGGCACCCTGCTCCCAACTTCGCTCAGGATGACCGCACATTTTTTGATGCGGACCCTGGAAACGGGGCTTTAGCGGGCGGCGCGCCTCAGGGCCAGGTACTCGGTAGTGAACCAGCCGAGGCTGAGCAGCAGGATGAGCGCAATGAGCGCCTGGGAGATGACGCAGTAGAGACACCAGACGCCGAGGCCGTACTGCTCGATCATGGAGAGGCGGAAGGCGAACAGGAATCCGACCGACGCAGCGAGGAAGGTGGCGAAACGGCGGCGGGTAAAGGCGAGCAAGCCGATGACCAGATAGCCTGCGATGCCGACGACGGCCACCGGGACGCGGCCCATGACGGCGAAGGAGCTGTGGTTGACGATGCCGCAGTCCCAGTGCGCGTTGATGGAGCAGGGTTCGGTGCCGGTGTCATAGTGAACCTTGAGCGCGAGCACGGAGTCTACCGTGGCAAGGAGCGCGAGGATGAGAAGGAGATATCGCATAGGCCGCCGAAACAATTTTACCGGATGGCGACGGAGCGGGCCGGGATGGCTCGGGCGGCTGCTAGGATGAGGCCATGCTGGAGGCAGAGCGCACAAAGATATCGGCGCGACGGGTTGCGTTTTTCGGTGGGAGCTTCGATCCGCCACACCTGGGGCACGTGGCGGTGGCACGGGCAGCGCGGTCGGCGCTCGACCTGGATATGGTGCTGTTTGCGCCGGTGGGCGCGCAGCCGCTTAAAACGCAGACTTCAACGGCAGGCTTTGAGGATCGGGTGGAGATGACCCGGCTGGCGATTGCCGCTGAGACCGGATTCGAACTGTCGCTGGTGGATGCGCCGAAAAGCTCGGGCGAGCCGAATTACACGCTGGAGACGCTGCAGAGCCTGCGCGCAGAGCTGGGCGAGGATGGGCTGTTGTTCTGCCTGGTAGGCGCGGACTCGTTCTTCGGGCTGCGGAAATGGCATCGCGGCGTGGACATTCCTTTTGTGGCGCCGCTGATTGTGGCGGCGCGGCCGGGGCAGAAGCTGGACGAGATAAAGACCGCTCTCCCGCCGGGGTTGGCCATGGACGACCGGCCGATGCGGCAGGAGACGCGCAACGGCGTGGAGGTGCGCTCGTTTCTGTTGACCGACCAGGCGGGCGACCCGGCGGCGCTCTACCTGCTGCCGGGGCTGGATATCGCGATCAGCGCATCGGAGATACGGGACGGCGTGCGCAGCGGGGATGCGGCGGCGGGAGCCGATCTGCTACCACCGGCGGTGGCGGACTATGTGCGGACACACGGGCTCTACCGCTGATGGCGGCGAGCGCGGATGGGGCATTTTTGCCGGGGACCGGGCCTGATTTCGTCGCGGGAAGCGGGAATTTCAGCGAATACCCAGACCAATTGGCTGCCGGGATTATCCGCCTGCGGACGCGGCGGAAGGCGAAATGCTTTACGATTGGGACTGGAGACCATTCCCGACGCATGACGACGACGCTGGCGCAATCTGAAACGCGCATTCCCAATGAGACACGCATCCTGGTGCAGGCCGCCGCTGCTGCCTGTGAAGACAAGAAGGGCCAGGACACGCGGATTCTGGAGCTGGATCCGGTTGATTCCGGACTGGCGGATTTTTTTCTGATCACTTCAGCCAGTAACGACCGGCAGGCGGTCGCGATTTCTGACGAGATCGAACTGCGGCTCAAGCGCGAGTACGGCGTGTACGCCAACTCGGTGGAAGGCCGGCGGCAGGGCGAGTGGGTGCTGCTGGACTACGTGGACTTTGTGGTTCACGTGTTTCTGGCCGAGCGGCGCGCTTTCTACGACATCGAGAGGCTGCGCAAATCGGCGCGGCCGCTGACTCCGGCGGAGTTTGACGAAGAACTGAAGGCGGCGCTCAGAGAAAAGACGCGCGCGGTGCGCGGAGAGGCCGCGGCCAAACGAAGCAGCGCAGCGAAGAAGAGCTCCTCTGCGGGCAACGCCGCAAAGAACGAGAGCGGCGCGGTGAAGAAGACAGTTGTAAAGAAAACGGCTGCGAAAAAGACAGTTGTGAAGAAGACGGCGGCAAAGAAGACGGCGAAAAAGAAGTCCGCTGCCAAGAAATAGGCAGGCGCGCAAGAGAAGACAAAAAGAGACCGCCGAAGCGGTCTCTTTTTTGTTTGAGTTTCAGCTGAATACTCTAAAACTCGAGGCGCAGGGAGAGTTCCAGCACGCGGGCTCCATTGTTCTCGTTTCCCGTGGGGGACACGGTGAAACTGGACTGGCCGAATCCCAGTCCTGGAGAGTTCGGGTTGACGTTTTCAAAATCGTCCTGATCGTAGCCGTTGAAGCCGTTCTCCGCAGGGATTGCGAAGTTGGGGTGATTGAATGCGTTGAAGGCGTCAGTCCGGAACTTGAGGTTGACCCTTTCCGCCGTGATGGGGAAGGTCTTTCCAAATCCGATATCCGCGTTGAAGAAATTCGGTCCACGCAGGTCGTTGCGGGAGCCGATCTTGAATCCGACCGGCCCGCCGTACGAACTGGCGGCGGCCAGGTTGTTTCTGAAAAGATTCACCCCGCCTCCAGGCAGCTTGGTCAGATGCGTAGCCACACTGCCTTTGGTTCCAATCAGGATGGCAGGGGCGTCATTGGCAAAGCTTGCCACAAAGGCATTGGAGACCGTTCCCCAGGCTTCGCCGGTATGCCAACTGACGATGCCGCTGAGATTCCAGCCACCAATGATTTCGTTCGCCCAGGGAGAGGCGCTGCTGGCGAACATCCTGCCCCTGCCGAAGGGCAGTTGGTATGCGGCGTCCCCGGAGACGATTTGCTTGACATCAAAGTCGGAGTTGCTGCGGCACTCCCTGGGGCGCACCACATCGCAGACAAGCCCAACGCCGCCAATGCCCGTGTCGCCCTGGGAGTTTGCGAAGAACGAGATATTGTCAATGGAATGCTGGAAGGTGTAGTTGAAGTCGTAGTTGATGCCGTGGGAGAGATTCTTTTGCAGGGTGAAGAGCAGGCCGTTGTAACTGGAGAATCCTTTGTTGGTGTAGAACGTGTTTTCCGAGAACTGCGCAGCCGATCCCACATTCAACGGAGACAGCGGAGCAAGATTGAAGGCTGTAAAGTCACCGATGTCGCCATTCATTACAAATGAGAAGCCGCTGTTCTCTTCGGCGACGGCTTGCGTATTGTTTGCGGTTCCGGCTGCGGCGGCGGTGCCTGCAGGCAGAATGTCCTCAAACCATGGCTGCGCTGTAAGGCTTCCGGCGGGCACGCCTGCACGGGCCTGGAGGGTGATTGCGGCGAATGCCTGGGAGAACAGTTGGCCGGAGACAGGGTCTGGGAAATCGAGAACCTGGTTGGCATCGGCCTGCGCCAGAAGACGGCGTCCCAGTCGCCCCGCATAGTTGATCTTCATGACCATGTCGCCAGGAAGCGAGGTCTGGAAACCGGCATTGTAGATGATGGAGTATGGCGTCTTGAGGGAGGGATCGATGGTGGTGTTGTATGCCTGATAGGTTGTGAGGCCGCCCGGCACACCATCGGTTACAAAGGGTTCGTAGGGTGGCTTGGGCGTTGCAGGTGCTGACAGCGCCACGTTACTGAGCCCATTGCTGGAGTCAAGCCGCGGACTTACCTGCATGGAGGCGTACGCGTTTGCAGCTCCAAAGACATTCGGCTTGGTCTGCTGGAAGAGATAGGAATCCACGTCCTGTTGAGCTTGAACCGCGTTGATGACGGTGCGGTCATATACGACGCTCGCGCTGGCGTTGAATACGCTCTTCCTGTCGAAACCGGGATTCCAGGCAAAACCGACGTGCGGGGCGAAGTTCCTGTACTCAGGCTGGTAAAGCGGGGGCGCGCTGCCGCCGTTGCCCTTTCCGCCAAGATAGTAAGCGATGAGTGGAACAGCCGTGGGCCCCGTTTCGGACGAATTGCTCTGCTTTACACGGGCCCCGAAGTACTTGTCGAAAGTGAATGGTTCAACGCTCTCGAGGCCGCGCGTCTCGTATGGCACGGAGAACAGTTGATAGGTAACGCCATAGGTTATCGAGAGGGTGGGAGTTACTTTCCACGAATCCTGTGCGTAGAGCTGGGTTTGATAGTAGCGGTAGTAACGCTGGTCGCCGGTAAGCTGAGGCAGCACTGCGCCCTTGGCGTCGTAGTTGTAGTCACTCAGGACCTGGCCGATGCGGCCCAGCAGGAACGTAAAGCCCTGGTCATAGTTGAAGGTCTCAGCCGGATCGATGTCGGACGGACGCAAGCTGGGGTTGACAACACCGTGCGTTGTGCCGCATGCGGCATAGTTCGGACTGGCTGGATCGGTACTGACCGGCCCGCAGAGGCTCGTTGTAGTGCCGCCGAGACCGAGATAGGTGGTGTTGTAATCGATAGCATCCGAGCTATGCGCCAGAATGTCCTTGAAGCTACCGCCCATCTGCCAGGTATGGGACCCCTTAAGCCAGGTAAAGTCGTCTCTCAGGACGGGAATGGGAATTCGGCGGGACTGGGAGCTTGGCTGGAGGTAGAGGCTGGAAGCCAGAGCCTGGCCAATGCCTGTTCCGAAGGTGAAGAACGTGGATCCATCGGGGTTGTAGTTATTTGGGAAAGCCAGTTTCTGGACCGTTTCGCCAAGGATGATGCGGTTAGTTTTATTGGCGCCGATTACCCAGTCGTGGCCGATGACGAAAGCGTAGGAGCGATCGATGAATGGATTGGTTACCGGGTCGCCGGCAAACTCATTTGGAGCTTCAACGGCATTCTCGCGGGCAATGGTGAAGCGCGCAAAGCCCTTCATGTTGTCGTTGATGTTGTAATCGACCCGTCCGACATAGTTGGTCTCGTAGTCGTTGTTGGGTGCGTTGAAGGTGTATCCGCCGGAGTTTACGCCGTCTCCGCCGCTGGCGTTGGAGTGCGGGAAGCGCGCGTCGATGGCGGTAAGCCAGGTGGTGTCTTCGCCAATTCCCAGCGGGTCGAATCCCTGCGCTTGCATGGGAGTTACGTATTTAATGACGTCGTTGCCGCCGTTACCGGGGCTGTAGTAGCCGATCTGACCGTTGCGCAGGGTGTCAAGCGGCACGGTTCGGTTAACCACTGCGCCGCTGATAATTTTTGAGTTGCCGTAATCGAAGAAGAAGAAGAGCTTGTCTCTCTTGATGGGGCCGCCGATGTTGCCGCCGAACTGGTTCTGGATGAGGTGGTTGCGCGGAACGATGGGGGTGGCGTTGTTACTGAACCAACTGTTGGCCACCAGCGACGGATCGCGATGATATTCGTTGAGGTTGCCGTGGAAGTTGTTGGTGCCGCCTTTGGTGACGAGTTCGAATTGGCCGCCGCTGGCAGGGCCGGCGGACGCCAGATTTCCGGCCACGGTGCTATGAAACTCCTCCACCGAGTCAATGGGGGCATGGCCGACGATGGTGCCTGAATCGAATCCCTCGGTAACTCCGGCGCCGGTATTGTTTTGCACGGCTCCGCCGGTGGCGAAATCGTTCACATCCAGGCCATCCAGGGTAACGTTATTCTGGTCGACGCGCGCGCCTGCTACGGAGCCCGTGTCAGTGACTCCAGGCTGCAAGGTGAAGAGGGCGACCGGATCGTTTCTCTGCTGCACCGGCAGGTTGTTCAGGTCTTTTACGTCGACTGTGTTGCCCACGGTTGCGTCGGTGGTGTCGATGGTGACTTCAGAGTTGGAGGCGGTGACCTCGACCACGGACTGCGTGCCGACGAGAAGAGTGGCGTTCTGGGTGCGGACGTTGGCCACGGTCAGATAGATGTTCTTGATGTCGACGGGCTGGAATCCGGTGGCGCTGAAGACCGCTTCATAGCCCTGACCGGGAGGAATGTTGGCGAACCGATAAACGCCGATGGAGTTTGTTGTCTGAGTAAACTTCAAACCGTTGGTGGGGTTGGTGAGGGTGACGGAGGCGCCGGGCACTACGGCTCCGGACTGGTCCAGCACCTCACCGGTCATGCCGGAGACGCCCACTTGCCCGTAGCAGAGTGGCAGGGTGGTGAAAACGAGAAGACCCAACGTGAAACAGAAAAGCCTTGCGGCATTCTTCATGGATTCCTTCTTTCGCGGGGGATTTCGAATCGAGCTTGAAATGCGCAACCGGCGTGCCGCAGCAGCAGAACTGCGTCATGAGATCACTCCTCTTTAACCATGGCTGCTGCAGAAGAACGAACAGGGAAAAGAGAGGGTTTGCTTTCAGGGCTCTAACGTTCTGCTCCAGCTGAGTCTGGACGAACGCATTGGTTGGGGATGGAATTAGCACGGAGCGTGCCAATTGCCGCGGGGCAGCGCGCGGTTGGTTATTTCACTGAATACAAATGCGATGTTGATGGGCGCGTAATAGGATCCCCTGTCGATTATATGAAATATTGTAGAAATGAATCCAAATAACCCAACTTTAGAATAAATAGTGGATTGATTCAGGTCCGATCAACCTGATCTGTCGGATTTTGCCAACGGAGTGATCGGAAGTGCGCAAAATATGAGCGAAATGAGCAATATTAAGGATGAGAATTCGGTTGCTCCGACTTGTGGACGGCGGTAACGATAATTTACATTTCATGAGGTGCAAAATTGTTTAACTCAATTTAATCAGTTGTTTATATCGCCTCCGAGCCTATAAGGCCGGGGCGCTCGTATGAAATTGTGTACAAATTGCATGGAAAATGAGACGGAGACGCGGCTGGAACGACTGGACGAAGGTGGGATTGACGGGCCGGAGACAGCCGGGGATAGCCGCGGGACAGTCCGGTATCCTCGTTTGCATGCAGCTTACGCTGGCGCACGTGGGGTCTGCCGCCAAGGACGGATACGAAGGGCTGATCCAGGGCTATCTGGAGCGGTGCGCGGGGTTTGCGCAGTGCGAATCGCGGGCTTTGCGCAGCGAGCAGGCTCTGCTGGAATGGCTGGGGCGGCAGCGCGGACGGACGGCGGCGGTGGCGGTGCTGCTGGACAGCCGGGGACGGCAGATGAGCTCCGAGGCGCTGGCGGCATGGCTCGGGTCGCGCCGGGATGAGGGTTCGCAGCACTTGGTGTTTGCGATTGGCCCGGCGGACGGATGGAGCGAGGAGGCGCGCGGTCGGGCGCGGCTGCTGCTGTCACTGGGGCCGATGACGCTGGCGCACTCGCTGGCGCGGCTGGTGATGGCGGAGCAGATCTACCGGGCCTACACGATTCTGGCCGGGCATCCGTATCATGGGGGGCACTGACTGCGGGAGCTGACGGCGGGCACTGATGGAGGTCCGCGCTGAAGATGCGTGGCCTGGCCGGCTGCTGTAATCTGCCAGTGCCATGCAAGAGCCACGCGGGAGCTACGCGAGAGCCATGCAGGCGCGCGGCGTGGGAATACGTTGTGCCGAGGAGGACAGGATGGCGGCGAGCCGGCTTTTTCGCTGGGCTGAGATTGAACCGGAGCAGATGAATGCGCTGATGACGCGGCAGTATGTGACAGGCGCGCGAACCATGCTGGCGCGGCTGGTGCTGAAAAAGGGCGCGCGGGTGCCGCTGCATCATCATTTTCACGAACAGATAAGCCAGGTGGTGTCGGGCGCGCTGGATTTTCTGCTGGACGAGGGCACGGTGACGGTGCGCGCCGGCGAGGTGCTGTGCATTCCGCCGCATGCGCCGCACGCGGTGATTGCGCTAGAAGACTCGGTGGCGCTGGACATCTTCAATCCGCCGCGTCAGGACTGGATCGACGGCGATGATGCGTATTTGCGGGCATAGCCGCGCAGTCCATTTACAATGGGTTGGGTATGTCCTGGTTCAAGCGAGAGAATGGCGAATTTGAGCCGGAGCCGGAGAACGGCTCCGATGGCGGCGCCAAAACGGTTCGCACCGAGGGGTTGTGGACGAAGTGTCCCGGCTGCCGGGCGACGATCTGGAAAGCTGACCTGGAGACGAATCTGCATGTGTGCCCGAAGTGTCAGCACCACTTCAAGCTGAATGCGCGGCAGCGGGTGGAGATGCTGCTGGAGCCAGGCTACGAACTGGTGGATGGCGGGCTGCGGTCGACTGATCCTCTCAACTTCAGCGATGTGAAGTCCTATAAACAGCGGCTGCGCAAGGCGCAGGAGCAGACCGGACTGAACGACGCGATTCTGAGCGCGTTTGGCCAGTTGGGGCCGCACGCGGTGGTGTTGTGCGCCATGGAGTACGGCTTTGCCGGCGGGTCAATGGGCGCGGTTGTGGGCGAGACGATTGCGCGCGCGGTGGACCGGGCGCGCGCGGATCGCAAGCCGCTGATTATTGTTGCGGTGTCAGGCGGGGCGCGTATGCAGGAAGGGATCGTGAGCCTGATGCAGATGGCCAAGATCTCGGCCGGGCTGGCGCTGCTGGACGATGCGAAGGTGCCTTATGTGTGCGTGCTTACAGATCCGACCACCGGCGGCGTGACGGCCAGCTTTGCGATGCTGGGCGATTTGAACATTGCCGAGCCGGGCGCGCTGATCGGCTTTGCCGGCCCCAGGGTGATTGAGCAGACGATCCGGCAAAAACTGCCGGAGGGCTTTCAGCGCTCGGAGTTTCTGCTGGAAAAAGGCTTTCTGGATGCGGTGGTACACCGCAAGGATCTGAAAGACTATCTGATTCGCGCACTGGATTTCATGAAGCTGTAAGCGGCGCGATTTCGGTTGCGATTCAACAAGACAACAGGAGAACAGACAGAAGCCCCGGCAGAGCGCCGGGGCTTTTGTGTTGGGCGAATGATGGGTGTGATCAGAACTCCAGCCGCAGCGCGCCCTGCAGCACGCGCGGCGAACCGATGGTGTCGCTGATCTGTCCAAACGAGCTCGATATCAGGGTTGCGTTCGGAGTGTCGAAGTTGGCGTGGTTGAAGGCATTGAAGGCGTCCGCGTTGAAAACCAGACGGCACCTCTCGCCGACCAGTGGGAAGGTCTTGCGCAGGCCGAGGTCGAAGTTGGTGTAGTGCGGTCCGCGCAGCTCGTTGCGCTGGCCGAGGTGGAGACCGATGGGACCCTCGAAAGCGTTGTAAGCGGCGTTGACATCGGCATAGCCATAGACGTTGCCGGAAGCGGCGTCTTTGTGGACATGGTTTTGGGCGGCGCCCGTTGTGCCGACCAGGATGGCCGGCGCCAGGGTCGCAAAGCCGGCTCCGTAAGCGGTTGTGTTCATGTTGTAGGGGATTCCGGTGTGCCAGGTGGGCAAGCCGCTGATCACCCAGCCTCCGGCGAGTTCGTCGAGCCAGGTGGACATGCCGCTGCCATAGGTCTTGCCGCGGCCGAAGGGCAGGTTGTAGATGAAGTTGCCGTTCACAATCTGGGTAACGTCGAAGTCGGAGTTTCCGCGGCATTCACGCGGCTGCGTGGCGTCGCAAATGAACTCGCCTACGTAGTTCGACTGTCCGTTTGCCTCCAGCGAGAAGTTGTCAATGGAGTGCGACCAGGTGTAGTTCAGGTCGAACTGCAGGCCGAAGCTGGTGTTTTTGTGCAGCGTGGCGAGCAGCCCGTGGTAGGACGAGAACCCTTTGTTGGTGTAGTAGTCGTTGCTGGAGAACTGGAAGGGAATAACCGAATTTGTTCCGATCAGAGAAAACGCGTTGCCCGTGATGGGACCGGCGATCGCGTTGGTGAAGTCGGCAATATCACCGTTGACGAAGAAGTTGCTTTCGAAATCGGCCAGGAGCTGGGTGTTGTTGTCGTAACCCAGAGCCTGTCCGATGCCGGGATCGACCTGGTTTTCAAACCAGGGCTCGGCGGACAACGACGTGGGTGACTGACCCGCGCGGAGTTTCTTGGTCACATCTCCGAAGGCCTGCGAGTAGAGCTGATTTGATAACGGATCGGGGGTATCGATGATCTGGCTGGCATCGACCTGGGCCAGAAGACGGCGGCCGAGGCGGCCTGCGTAGTTGAGCTTGAGCAGCAACCCACCGCCCAGATCGCGCTGGAACCCGAAGTCGATCATGATGGAGTACGGCGTGGTGAGGTTGGGGTCGACGGCGGTGCTGAAGGTGTTGATTCCCACGCCGTAGGGAACTCCGCCGCTGACATACGGAACAACGGATGGGGAGAAGGCCGGCGCCGCGGGTGGAGTGGGGATGGCGGTAATCGACGTGAAGCGTGGATCGTCGGCAAGCGACCCCGCAGAGTCGGACGTGTTGCCGAAAGGAAGGTTGTTCTCTGCCTGGAAGAGATAGGAGCTGTGATCCTGGTAGTACTCGATGGCGTTGACGACGGTGTGATCGAAGACGATGCCGGCGCTGCCGCTGAAGACAGACTTGCGGTCGGAGGTGGGGTTCCAGGCAAAGGCTACGCGCGGGGCGAAGTCCTTGTAGCTTGGCTTGTAGTACCCGCCCACGGACTTCTTGTTGCCCTTGCCGCCGAGGACGTATTCGAGATTGGGGATAACGTCGTTGCCGGTCAGGCCGGCCTGGCTCTGCGGCACGCGGTGCTTGAAGAAGTAGTCGTCAAAGCTCAGCGGCTTGCCGGTGTCGGCATCGACCTGGACGGATTCCAGGCCGTTCATTTCGTAAGGCACGGTGAACAACTGATAGCGGACACCGTAGGTCAGGGTAAGGGACTGGGTCAGCTTCCAGGTGTCGCTGAAGTAGAGCTCCGTCTCGTAGTTGCGATACTTGCGGTTTGCGCCACCGCCCATAGTAGCCGTGCTGCCGTCGGCATTGTAATTAAAGGTTGCATCAATGGAGGCGACGCGGCCCAGATCGAAGGTAAGGGCGTTGTCCCAGTCGCTGGTCGCGGTCGTGCTGGCGCCAATATCGCTCGGATGCTGCCCGACAGCGAGCTGGCTGAGATTGCCGCCGATGCCGAGCGACGTGTTGTAGTCGTTCAGGGTGAAGTTGTCGAAAGGCGTGACGTACTTGAACGTTCCGCCGAATTCGAAGGTGTGCGTTCCCTTGAGCCAACTGAAGTCGTCACGGAACTGCGGCACTGAGTCCTTGCGTCCCTGGGCATTGTAGTTGCCAAGGTAGGGGATTGAGAGCGGGCCGAAAGCTGCCCAGTAGATGGCGCCGGTGGGATTGTAGAGCGAGGGAAAATTAGGCCGGTCAATGATCATGCCGAAGCTGGCCTGGTTGCTCTTGGTGGCGCCCATGGTCCAGGTGTGGCCCACGATCCAGCCGTAGCTGGAGATGTCGATGGCGCGGGTAAGGGGGTCGCCGGGGAACTGAATGGGCCCGGAGTAGTTGATGTCGTCGCCCTCGCGCTGGCTCTGCACACTGGCGCGCGCCCACAGCTTCTGGTTATCGGTCAGGTTGTAGTCGATGCGGGAGACGTAGTCGTTCTCTTTCAGATTTTCCGGAGCGTTGAAGCGCAGACCCTCGGTGTTAATGCCATCGCCGGCAGTAACATCGAGACCTTTGGTGTAGATGTAGCGGCTGGAAACAAACGACGCCAATGCCGCATTCTGACCGATGCCGAGCGGGTCATAGACCTTGTTGGGGTCGGAGTTGTTGCGAATGGTGACTGCAGACTTTGTGCCGATGCAGCCGGGGGTGGTGTTTTGCCTGCTGGTGGAGAGGCAACCCGCGTCGTCGTTGATGTAAGAAACGTTGCCGGCCAGGTAGTCGGCAGTAGGCACTGAGTGCAACACGGGGTCGGCCAGGTCGTCGCGGCGGCCGTTGTACTCGAAGAAGAAGAATGCCTTGTCGTGCTTGATGGGTCCGCCGACGTTGCCGCCGAACTGGTTGCGGATAAGCGCCGGACGCGGCAAGCCGGCGTTGTTGTTGAACCAGTAGTTGGCCTCGGTGTCGGTGTCGCGGTGATACTCGAACAATGCGCCATGGAACGAGTTGGTGCCGCTCTTGGTGACGAGCTGGAACTGGCCGCCGCCGCCTGAGTCGAAGCTCGAGGTCTGGCCGGCGGTGACGCCGCGGAACTCCTGCACCGAATCGACCGGAGCGTTTGCGGTGACCACACCGAACTCACCGGTGCCACGGTCGTCCACTTCGAGGCCGTCGACGGTGACGTGGGTCTGGTCAGTGCGTGCGCCGGTAACCGCGCCGTCCGATGTGACACCCGGCTGCTGCAAGAACAGCACCGATGGGGTGTCGCGATCCTGGACGGGCAACTGGTTGACCATCTGCACCTGGAAGTTGTTGCCGATGGTGGCGTCGGTGGTGTTTAACGTAACGTTCTCACTGGCCGCCGACACTTGCACTGTCTCCGCCGCCGCGCCTATCTGCAGCTTGGCATTGACTGTCTGAGTGGAGGTGACGTTGAGGTAAATGCCCGAGATATCGGTCGATTTGAAGCCGGGGGCTGTGATTTTGAGCCTGTATCCGGGGCCTGGATCGACGTTGGCGAAGGTATACGCGCCGAGGCCGTTGCTGACCGTCCTGAGGCTGGAGCCCTTGGCGGGATTGGCAAGGGTGACAGTGGCGCCGGAGATGACGGCTCCGGACGTATCGGTTACGGTGCCGGTGATCGACGCCTTGTCCTGGGCACTCGAAAATGTGGCGCCGAGCGCCAGCAGAGCCGCGAGAGAGATTTTCAGGATCGCGCCTGGTGTAATCAGATTGCGCATGCAATGCCTCCAAATGGAATAGAGCTGCAAGGACCCTCGTAAAAGGCGGGGCCTGGAATGCAGGGAGTCAAGAGACTCAAAATATAGAAACTGGGTCTTGCATCGGGTAGAGACGCGAGATGCTGCCAGTTACGGACGCGATACCCAAAATAGCCTATGTAATAACGAGTATGAAGTTTCCTTTGCTTAAGTGTAAAGGAAAAATCCAATATGAAATGACCCGAAAGTTGCAGATTTGGTACGCGTTCTGGCCCGGAACGAAACAGAAAGATTATGGTCCGTGGGCCGAATCGGGCGGCGCAATGTTGCAGTTTTGTGCAGTAGCAAGGCGGCGCGATGGCGCGGGGGTATGGCTCAACAGGCGCTTATCGAGACACGCGGTGCGAGTCAACCGGAACGGACCATGGGCAGGATCGGCTCGGGCTCGCATGGTGCGAGATCAATGCTTGTTTGGATGAATCCTTATTTGGATCGATGCTTATTTGCGATGCGAAGCTTTGGACTCTGGGCAGCTACAGGAGTTCAGATACGCATGGGCATGAGCACGTAGCGGTATTTGAATTCGGCTTCGGGGTCTTCGGGGCGCATCTGGCCGGCGGACTGGGAGTCTTTGAACTCGAGCCGGACTTCGCCCTCGTTGTTGAGCGCCTTGAGGAAATCGATGATGTAGCTGGAATTGAATCCGACCATGATGGCGTCGCCGGAGTAGGGCGTGTCGATGGTGTCTTCGCTCTCGCCGGACTCGGTGGAGTTGGCGCTGATGCGCAGCTCGTTGGCTTCGAGCCGGATGCGGATGGCGCCGGAGCGCTCGTCGGCAAACTGGGCGACGCGCTGAATGGCGCTGGAAAGCTCGCTGGAGCGGACAACGGCGAACTTGGTGTTGTCGCGCGGCATGACCGCCTCAAAGTTGGGGAACTGGCCGGTGAGCTTGCGCGAGCTGAGAGTGCGATGGCCGACGCGGAAAAAGAGCGTGTGGTCGTCGTCGGCAAAGTCTATCTTTTCGGCGTCGGTGTTGGACAGAAGCTGCTGCAGCTCCTGGAGCGCCTTGCGCGGGATGAGCACGCGCTTTTCTCCGCTGATGCCGTCGAGTGTTTCGCCGGGCTTTTCAACGAAGGAGAGGCGATGGCCGTCGGTGGCGACCATGGCCATCGATTCGGCCTTGAGGACCAGCAGCGCGCCGTTGAGGGTGTAGCGCGACTCCTCGTTGGAGATGGCGAAGATGGTACGTGCAACCAGCGCTTTGAGCGAGGGCACGGAGATGCTGGTGACCGCGATGGAGGGAAATTCGGGCACCTGCGGGTAGTTGGCGCGGGCCATGCCGACGATCTTGGTGTTGGAGCGGCCGCTGCGAATCTGCACCCAGTGGTTTTCAAGCAGCTTGATGGAGATGTCGCCATCGGGCAGCAGCTTGATGTAGTCGTAAAGCTTGCGGGCGGGAACGGTGCAGGAGCCGGGCTTTTTGACCTTGACGGCGGCGCTGGTGCGAATAGCCTGGTCGAGATCGGTGGCGGTGATGGTGAGGCTTTCGCCGTCGGCCTCGAGCAGGAAGTTGGAGAGGATGGGGATCGTGGTTTTGCGCTCGACCACACTCTGCGTGGCGGTGAGCTCCTTCAGCAGATCCTGGCGGCTTACGGTTATCTCCATCGCTGCCCCCTGAGCAGCCGGCTTTTCTACCTCGGTTTCGACAATCGGCATGTGCCCACCCTCGCTCCGAAAGCCTGTTTTCTGCTCTGGCCCAACTCTACCACTTTGGAGTCGAGCGAAAACGGCTGTCTTTTGTTCCTCTTGATTGTATTCATCTCTTGATTTTCTCGGGCGTGGAAAACACGGGTAGATATCTGGATTCCTTGGCATATCTCCGAATTCCCGGGTATTTGAGGCGGCGGGGGCGCTGGACGCGGCTTTTTATGGCCGCGGGCGAGGGCTTGGGTGGCGGATGTGAAATCTTCCAGGTCGCAGGCCGGTTGTGCCTGGTTGGGCGGACTGACTCTGCAGGTTGGCCGCGAATGGCGCGACGGGAACGGTTTTGTGCAGTTCTTGAGTAGTACAAAAGACAGTCATCACCGTAGGCGGGAAGGAAAAGTGGGAATCGAGAGGAAATAGGCATCTGGAGCGGGTTTGAGTAGGGTGCCGATTTTCTAAAACCGGGATGTGGATATCAGGAGATTTGTAAAAGTGGGCGGAAAGCGGGGTAATAGACCATCGTTTTCCCACCACTCCCACAGGGGGATGGAAAAGGCATGTGGATTGCGGCCCGATTGTGTGGATAGGCCGTCCTGACACGGGCAGGATAAGGGGTTGGAAGGACCGGCAAATCCACAACGGAGGCGGTATGCGCCATTTGCACAGGAAGTGGGCGGAGTGTGGATTCCGGCGCGGGAATAGCGAGACGGGCCGGGTTCCAAACCTGTACAGCGGCTGCGACGAAGCAGTGTTTGGCCGGCTTGCGGGCGTGATTTACTCCTAAACTTTCAGGGCGGGGACTTTTCTCGGCACGGATTTTGCTGGGCTGGGACTTTCCTGGATAGGGGTGTAGGAGCGGATGCCGATCGACATTGGTCAACTGGAAAGCGCGTTGGAGCAGATGTCGGTTGCTGAGGCTCCGGGCAGGGAGTTCTGCGAAGCGATTGCGGAGCTGGCGCGCACCGGGCGCTTTGCGGAACTGAAGGACGTGCTGCCGGAAGTGGTGTATGACGAGCTATGGGAGCGCTACCGGGAGGACGCGAAGGGATTTGTGGCGGGATGGAAGAAGATGGCGCAGGAGATGCGCCAGGGATTCATCCACCACGCACGGCAGCGGCTGACGCAGCTTACGCGGCTGCAGCGGGCGGGCAAGGAACGCAAGACGCCGGCGTGGCAAGCCATTCAGCGGGCGCTGGACGGGCAGCAGAACGACCTACTGCGCGCGGCCTTTGCCATGGAGCAACTGGAGCTGATTGAGCCGGCGGTGATGCGGGCGACGCACCTGCGCGAATGCGTGGTGGCCGCGCCCAGCTCGGAAGAGGCTGACCGCTATTTGGACGAGGCGACGCGGTGCTATTTCTTCGGGCTGTTCACGGCCTGCGCGGTCATGTGCCGCTCGGTTCTGGAGGAGGCGGTGAAGCAGCGGCTGCCGGCGGCGCTTGCCAAGCAGATCAAGACGCGCTACCGGAATACGGCGACGCTGGGCAATCTGCTACACGAGGTGAACAACAATCTGCAGATGACGGGGATCGACGCGGATTTTCCGGCGGTGGCCAACAAGGTGAACGATACCGGCAGAAAGGCTGTACACCAGGGCCTGCTGTCAGAAGATGAAGCGCGGGAGTGCCTGCAGAATGCGCGCCGGGCCCTGGAGCTGCTGCTGCGGGCTTGAGCGGGTCCTGGTTTGCGGGTCCTGGTTTGCGGGGATGGGTTTGTGATTGTTGGCGCGCCGCACTTTGTTGCTACCGTTTTCGCGCGTCGGGGGCGGAGTCGCGTTAGAGTAGTGGGATGATTGCGCGCGTGATGGCTGGGATGATGGTGGTTGGGATGTGGGTGGCTTTGTCGCCGGTGTGGGCTTGTGCGCGGGCCCAAACAAGTGCGGCGCCTGCCGCCGGGCCGGGGTTTGAAGTGGCGACGATCAAGCCTGTCGAGTCGGATGCGAAAAAGGGCCGCTATATCGTGATGCAGGGCGTGAACCGGTTTGTCGAGAAGGACTACACGCTGAAGCTGCTGATTGCCGCGGCCTACGATCTGAATCCTGAGGCCATCTCCGGCGGCCCGGCGTGGATGGAAAGCGACCACTACGACATTCTGGCGCTGACGCCGGGCGATACGCGGCCCAACCATGAGCAACAGATGGCCATGCTCCGGAGCCTGCTGGCCAACCGGTTCGGGCTGGCTTTTCATCGCGAGCCGAAGGTGTTTTCAATCTACGCGCTGGAGGTTGCCAAAGGCGGCGCGAAGGTGGGTTCGGGACTGAAGCCGAGCACGGCGCCAGCGAGCGATCCGCCCAAGCTGATCAGCACCGTATATCCGCAGAAGATTGTGATGCCGGCGCGCAATGCGACGATGGCGGATTTTGTCTCGCTGCTGCAGCGGGCGGTGCTGGACCGTCCAGTGGTGGACCGGACCGGACTGACGGGGCGGTACGACTTCGATCTGACGTGGGCTCCAGATGAGACGCAGTTTGGCGGCGAGGTTCCGGTGGCTCCAGCCGATGCACAGAACCCGCCATTCTTTACAGCGATCAAGCAGCAGTTGGGGCTGACGCTGGAGGCCACGCGCGGGCCGATCGAGGCGCTGGTGGTGGATCGCGCGGAACAGCCGTCGGCGAACTGACGCGCTGGACATGCGGACCGGCTTTTATACTGAATATCCATGTCCTACGCAGAGGCTATTGAACAACTGAATGCGATGGCGCCGGAGCTTTTTGCCAAGGCGGGGCAGCCGAAGCGGAAGTTTTCGCTGAGCGAGATCCGGGTTTTGCTGGAGGCGCTGGGCGATCCGCAGAGGCGGTTCCGCTCGGTGCTGATTGCGGGCACCAACGGCAAGGGATCGACGGCGTCGACGCTGGCTGCGATTCTGCAGGCCTCGGGAGCGCGCACGGGGCTCTACACGTCGCCGCACCTGGAGCGGGCCAACGAGCGCATCCGGCTGAATGGGGCCGAGATTGGCGACGACGACTTTGCGCGGGTGTACTTCCAGGTACACGATGCGGCGCAGCAGCTTGTGCTGGATGAGCGGCTGCCGCAACTGCCCAGCTACTTCGAGATTTTGACTGCGCAGGCGTTTGCGTACTTTGCCGAGACGGGCGTGGAGATTGCCGTGCTCGAGGTGGGCATGGGCGGGCGGCTGGACGCGACCAACATTGTGGAGCCGCTGCTGTCGGTGATTACCGACATCTCGCTCGACCACACCGAGTGGCTGGGCGACACGATTGGCGCGATTGCGCGGGAGAAGGCCGGGATTCTGCGGCGGAATGGAACCATGGTGACGCTGCCGCAGCATCCCGAGGCCAACCAGGCGCTGGGCGAGACGGCGACGGAGCTCGAGGTACGCGGCGTGAACGCGGTGCCGTACATGCCGTCGCTGGCTGCGAGCGCGGACGCTGCCTATACGGTGCATGCGCTGGGCGCGGATGTGGTGGTGGATTCGCCGCTGAAGGGCGCGCACCAGCACCGCAACCTGGCGCTGGCGATTGCGACAGCCGTGGAGTTGAAGGAGCGGCATGGTTTTCCGGTGACGGCGGCGGCGATTGCCGAAGGGATAAGGCGGACGCGGTGGCCGGGGCGGCTGGAGCGGCTGCACAGCGCGGGCGTGGAGTGGGTGGTGGATGTGGCGCATAATCCGGCGGGCGCGTGGGCGCTGCGGTCGGGTCTGCGGACGATAGTGGGCGAGCGGGGCGGGGATGATGGGCGGCCGCGGGTGCTGGTGTTCAGTTGCCTGAAGGACAAGCCGGTGGCGGAGATGGCGCAGATTCTGTTTCCGCTGTTCGAGCAGGTGATTCTGGCGCCGATGCACGCGGCGCGCGCCACCGGGATGGAAGAGCTGCTGGCCGCGGCGCGCACTACGGGAACTCCGGCAGTGGCCGCGGAGAGCGTACACCAGGCGCTGCGGCTGGCGCAGGAACGCGCGGCGGGTGGCATCGCCGTGGTTTCAGGATCGGTGTACCTGGTGGGCGAGGCGCGCGGGCTGCTGGTGAGGAACCAGGTATGAAGCGGCGGCCCAATCCGGTTCCGTGGTTTTACCGGTGGAGGACCAACCTGTTGCAGACGCCGGTGCTGAGCCTGGTGACGGTGGTCTACGGGTCGCTGGCGCTGCTGGCGTCTCTGGTCGACCGGAGCGGGCGGATGCAGCACCGCATCGCGCAGTCGTGGGCGCGGGCCTGCGTATGGCTGTCGGGGTCGCGGGTAAAGGTGTGTGGCGCGGAGCGGCTGCGGATGCATCCGGTGGCGGTGTATGCGGCCAATCACACCTCGTACATGGATACGCCGGTGGTGTTTTCGTCGCTGCCGTTTCAGTTTCGCATTCTGGCTAAAAAGGAGCTGTGGCCGATTGCGTTTATCGGCTGGTATCTGAACCGGTCGGGACAGATTCCGATCGATGTGGCCAATCCGCATGCGAGCCTGACGAGCCTGAGTTTTGGGGTGAAGGCGCTGCGGGCGGGCATGCCGCTGTTTGTGTTTCCTGAAGGCGGCCGGACGCAGACCGGCGGGCTGCAGCCGTTTCTTTCGGGCGCGGCCTATCTGGCCATTCGCGCGCAGGTGCCGCTGGTGCCGATTGCGCTGGATGGCGTGTACGATCTGCTGCCGATTCACACGCACCACTTCTATCCCGCAGAGCTGACGCTGAGCGTGGGCGAGCCGATTGAGACCAAAGGCATGACGGTGCGGCAGACCGAGGAGCTGACGGCGCGGTTGCGCGCGGCGGTGGCGGCCATGCTGGAGGCGCAGGCCAGCGGCCAAGCAGCCGAGAGCCGGGAGGCTGGGCTGCAGGCTGATGCGCGATCTTTTGCAGAGTGACGGGGCCTGATTGGGCGACGTGCTTTGCCGCGGCTGCGCGTGTTTTTACGCTTTACACTTGACACTGGAGCTATGCCGGTGGAGATCGCTATTCCCGAACCTACGAGCGCGGATGTGGAGTACAACAACCGGACGCTGCCGCAGTATGTGCGGGCGCTGGAGGCCGCCGGAGCCACGGCGGTGGTGATTCCGCTGGATGCGCCGCAGGCGCGCGTGGCCAGGATGCTGGAGGGCGTGAAGGGCATTCTGCTGCCCGGCAGCGGGTTCGATGTGGACCCGCAGCGGTATGGCGAGGCGGCGATTGCGGAGTGCAGCCCGGCGGATGTGGGGCGCACGGCGGTGGATGAGCTGCTGCTGCAGGATGCGTTCAATTTGAAGAAGCCGATTCTGGCCATCTGCTACGGGATGCAGACCCTGAATACGTGGCGGAACGGGTCGCTGATTCAGGATTTGAAGACCCATGTGAACCACAGGCCGGGACGCGAGGTGGTGAAGGCGCATCCGGCGCGGATTGCCGAGGGGTCGCGGCTGGCGGTTTTGCTGGAGGCGAGCCAAGAAGCGAGTCGCGATGCGAGCCGGGATGTGAGCCGCGAGGCGGAGGCGGATGTGGAAGTGAACTCCAGCCACCACCAGGCGGTGCGCCTGCCGGGCGACAATCTGCTGGTGACCGCGGTTTCGCCGGGGGACGGCGTGATTGAGGCCCTGGAGCTGGATGCGCCGGAGCATTTTGTGGTGGGAGTGCAATGGCATCCGGAGCGGACATATACGCAGAGCGCGTTTTCCCGCGCCATTTTTGCGGCATTTACAGAGGCCGCCGAGACGTGGCAGCCACCGCGGATTGACGCTTCGGTTACGCAGGGATGAGCGGTACGGCGGAACGGCTGAATGAGCTGCTGGGCGAGGCCGGGCTGGCGGCGGTGGACTCTGAAACGGCGGGCAAATTCTCTGAATATGTTTCGCTTATTCTTCGCTGGAGTGGGCGCGTCAACCTGACGGCAGTTCGCGAAGAAGACGGCATTTTATCCAGACATGTTATTGAATCTATTGCACTTGTTAGGATTCTACCCACAACAATCGAGACCCTGCTGGACTTTGGCTCGGGCGCCGGGCTGCCGGGAATTCCCATTGCGCTATGCCGCCCGGAGATTCAGGTGACTCTGGCAGAGTCGCAGGGAAAGAAGGCTGCGTTTCTGCGCGAGGCGGCTCGGGTGCTGAGGCTTTCAGCCAGGGTGCATGCCGGGCGGGCGGAGGCGCTGGAAGAGCGATTCGATTGCGTGGCGATGCGGGCCGTGGACCGGATGGCGGCGGCGGTTGCGGCCGCGGCCGCCCTGGTGAAGCCGGGCGGCCTGCTGGTGCTGATGACGACCCAGGACGAGCTGGGCGGCCTGAAGGCTGCGGCGGGCACCGAGTTTGGCTGGGCGGCTGAGACGGCTCTGCCGGGCGGCGACACACGGGTGGTGGCGCTGGGACGGCGGGCCGGGTAGCGGAGGTCGAGGCCGGCAGATGCGCGATCAGGAAATCTGAATGAGGACGGCGCTCAAGGCGGGCACGTAGCAGGTGAGGTGCGTGCCGCCGGTGGCGAGGGTGTAGGCGGCGCCGGGCGTGAAGGAACCGTTGGCCGCGACGTTGGCTCCCTGGAT
The DNA here is from genome assembly GCA_036267475.1 of Occallatibacter sp. GTDB lineage: Bacteria > Acidobacteriota > Terriglobia > Terriglobales > Acidobacteriaceae > Telmatobacter. The sequence goes on along the minus strand of DATAVZ010000014.1, from coordinate 81,229 downwards.
GGTGACACCGCTGGTTGCGGTGAGGCTGGCGGAGGTTTGCGCCAGCTCGATGAGCGTGGCTGAGCTGGCCGACTGCGAGAGCTGAATGGAGAGGCTGAGGTTGCTGGCCGGGTCCTTGTTGACGACGATGAGGTTGAGGCTGCCGGAGGCGGCTTTGACCGCGTAGGCCGTGGCGTTGAGGCTCGCAGCGTTGAGCGTGGTGGTGATCAGGTCTCCCTGGCCGGCAAGGTTGAAGAGCAGGATTCCGTAGTATTCCGGACGAGCCTCGATGACCGTGCCACCGGAGTCGGCGATGGGTGTGTAGCCGGAACCGGAGCCGCCGCCATGAAAATTGACCCCGGATGCGCCACCTAAAGCGCAGTCAAAGAGATAATCAATGACCCAGAGCGAAGAGGCGTACGAGTCGCTTACGCCGCTGGAGCCACCATGGTAGTAGGAGTTGCACTCGGCCAAACGGTAAGGGACGCCGATGGCCTGCGCGGCTGTGTTGACGATAGCGAGGTCATTGATGAGGTTAGGGTCCGGGGTAATGAGGTTGGCGGCCGTGGAAGCGGGGGATTGGCCGTTACCGCGATAGTAGTGCTGGGTTAGGAGCGAAATTTTGCTCTTGGTGGCCCATTGGGCGAAGGGGACGGTCCATTTGGACTCGTTGCTGGCATTGGCGGGGCCGGTGATGGCGATGTTGGGGGTCTGGGCAAGGATGGCGGTTCGAAACCGATCCCAGACGGCTTCGAAAGCGGAGGGGTTCCAGGTGCCTCCGGGGTAGTAGGTGCGGCCGTAGAGGTCAGGTTCGTTGCCGATCTCGATTCCGAGCAGCGAAGAGCCGAGTTTGGAAGCGACGTAGGCGGCTTCCTGTGCGGCAAGCGCGGGAGTGGTGGCGGCGGTGATGGAGCCGCTGGTGTACGGGGCGGGGCCGGATCCGCCGAGATTGACGCCATATAAGCATTGCCAACCGGTAGCCTGAAGAAATGCCGCCAGCACATCGACATCGGCCGGGGCGATCTGGCCGGCGGTCTGGCCCGTGCCGGCGGGGGTCCAGACATTGTGGTCGACCGTATTGCCGCCGATGCGCAGGACGCTGGAGTTGAGACGCTTGAAAAGGCCGATGAGGTTGGCATTGGATCCGGTGAAGAGCGGCTCGTAGAGGGTGGCTTTCTCGTAGGAGAGACCGGCAAAGGCGGGGCTTATCGAGCCTACGGCGGTGGCGGAGACGGTGAGCGTGGCGTTGACGGCGGTTCCGGAGGGTGGGGGTTGCCCGGTCGAGCTGCCGGATGTGCCTGTAGAAGCAGCGGCGGACGGGGAGCTGCAGGCCGAAGCCAGAGTTATGGCGCTTGCGGCGAGAGTGATTTCGATTGCCTGACGACGGGTAATAAGAGGCGTAGTAGAAGAGGAATGGTGAGCCAGTGTGTTTTTCATCGGGATGATTGTAGCGCGTGGATTGGCGGTTGTTCCACGTGGAACAACCGCAGGCTGTGGCTGACTCGGACACCCGATGCATAGGGCGGTGCATAAGGACAATGTTCCACGTGGAACGTGCCTCCGCGGAGTAGACCGGTGGGGATGGATCGGGACAGATAGGGATAATTGATCTGCGTGCCATGGCTGCCTGCCAGGGAATAATCGCGGGTCGAGTTTTCCACCGCGGAGCGATTTGGAGCAGGGGAAGGCGGCCCTTGGCTGGATTTGCCTCAACACTCGATGCATCAAGGATTTGCGCGGGTTCCGCGGGTGCGCAAGAAAGCGGCTTTCCACAGGTTCGGCAAGTTCTCCACAGCGCAAATGCCTACCTGAGAAGCACCGATTCCCTTTAGTCTGGAAAGCCATGGGACAAGTACTCGGCGTGGTGAATCAGAAGGGCGGAGTGGGCAAGACAACCACGGCGATCAACCTGGCGGCTTGCCTGGCGCTTGAGGGGTTGCGGGTTCTTCTAGTGGATTGCGATCCGCAAGCAAATGCGTCGTCGGGGCTGGGTTTTCAGCGGGACGACAACCGCCACTCCATTTATGACGTTTTGGTGGGCAACAGCACCGCCGAGCAGGTGATTCTGCCCACGGAGATCGAAACACTGAAGGTTCTGCCGGGTTCGAAGAACCTGACTGGAGCCAATATCGAGCTGGCGAGCGCGGAAGATCGGGCGCTGCGGCTGCGGGCGGCGCTGGAGCCGGTGAAAGACAGCTATGACGTGGTGGTGCTGGACTGCCCGCCGGCGCTGGACCTGCTGACGCTGAACGTGTTGACAGCCGCCGAAAAGCTGATTGTGCCCATGCAGGCGGAGTATTTTGCGCTGGAAGGGGTTTCCGAGCTGGTATCGACGCTGGAGCGGGTGCGAACGGCCTTCAATCCGCAGCTGACGATCGAAGGCGTGCTGTTGACGATGTACGACGATCGGACCAACCTGGCGCAGCAGGTAACCGAGACGCTGCGCGAACATTTCAAGGAGCGGCTGTACAAGACGGCGATTCCGCGCAATGTGCGGCTGGCCGAGGCGCCCAGCCACGGAAAGCCGGTGGCGCTGTACGATGCGCGGTCGCGCGGGACCGAGGCGTATTTTGAGCTGGCAGGCGAGTTTCTGGCGCGGAACCAGATGGAAAGCCCGCGGTCCAAAGAGCGCAAGGCCGCGCTGGCTGAAGCCAGGCGGCAGCCGGCCAGGGTGCGCTTCTGGCCTTATTCGTGACCCAGGTACGCCAGACCGCCGGCATAGCCGCGCAAGTTTCAGAAGGATTCGAACAGATAAGGAATGGAAAATATGAGCACCGCGGCATCGGACAGCAAACGACGCGCACTGGGCAAGGGACTCGACTCACTGCTGGGCGCGCGCGCGCAGGCACCGGCAGCACCTGCCAGCGAGAGCGAGGGCGGCAAGCCGCTCGAGATTCCATTGGATCAGATTGACCGCAATCCGTTTCAGACGCGGACGCAGATGGATGAGACGCAGCTGGCGGAGCTGGCTGCGTCGATCAAGGCGAACGGGGTGGTGCAGCCGATCCTGGTGCGCCCGCTGGCCAATGGACGCTTCCAACTGATTGCCGGCGAGCGGCGGTGGCGGGCGTCGCAACAGGCTGACAAGGCGACGATTCCGGCGATTTTGCGCCAGGTGTCCGACGAGCAGGCGATGGAGATCACCATCGTTGAAAACCTGCAGCGGGCGGACCTGAATCCGATGGAGCAGGCGCGGGCCTTCGAGCGGCTTTCGCGCGAGTTCCACATGACGCAGGAGCAGATGGCGCAGCGGACGGGCAAGGATCGCGCCACGGTGGCGAACTTCCTGCGGCTGCTGAAGCTGCCGGCCGGGGTGCAGGCGCGGGTGGAGTCGGGCGAATTGAGCTTTGGACATGCGCGCGCGCTGCTGGCCCTGGAGCACGCAGAAGAGATGGAAAAGATCGCGCAGCGGGCGATCTCACTTTCGCTTTCTGTTCGCCAAATCGAGAGCTATGTGCAGGGCTTGCTGCATCCGGAGCGGAAGGAAAAGAAGGAGTCCAAACCGGAGCCGCCGCTGGACCCGAACGTGAAAGAGGCGCAGGACCGGCTGCAACGCGCGCTGGGGCTGCGGGTGACGGTCGAGGACCGGAACGGACGTGGGCGGGTGATTATCGAATACGCGCGGCTTGAGGACTTCGATACGCTGATGGAACAGATTGCGGGAAAGTGAGAGCCGGGTTCTTCACTGTCCGGTTCGCGCCTGAAAATCTGATTTTCTGATAATCTGATTCGCATGCGAAGCGTTTCAATCAGCGTGACGGAAGCGTCGCGGAACTTTGCCGACTGTGTGGATCGGGCTCGCTACCAGGGAACTGCTTTCCTGCTGCATAAAAACGGGGTGGCCGTGGCGCGGATTGTGCCGGTGGGGCGTGATACGCACAGTATGGACGAGTTGGATGCGGCGGCTTCCGGCAACGGCGCGGAGGAGAAAGCGGCTGAGAGCGAGCAGAACGCGGGCAAAGTGCCCGGTGTGCGTGCGGTAGAGATCTGGTAGCTTTTCCGGGAGTTTGGCCGGGTTGGGGAACGGCGGGCGGGGCCTTTTGTCGAACAGACGAACGGACGATCGGGCGGCGTGGACGCCGGAGCCCGGTGGTCCTCTCTGCGCTTTACGGCATTTTTCCAGAGCAGCTTGCGGGGGAACTGCCTGGCGCGCGGTGGTGGGGTGCTGATGATGACGTCGGCGGCAGGCGAGACTCCTGCCGGGGCGAAGACGACCAGATTGGACATAATATGGGACAGGAAAAGGTTTAGAACGTTGGCGGTAAGCGATGCGCCGGCCGGAGGGAACCGCCGATCCTTCCATTCCGTAGAGAACAGCGAATGCTCCCAACTCCGCTTCAGAATGACAGCGCAGCCTGGATGCGAAGTTGAGGGACTGGACGCCCCGCGCGCGACATCTGGGTTGGTGGGTTGGCAGACTGGCGGATTGGCAGGTTAGCCGGTGGAGTTGAGGGCGCGCTGTAGCATCTGCGAGAGCCTGCCGGAATGCCAATTACGGCCAGTCATACGATTGTCTAAGGTGATTGTGCCGGGTGATTGTCCGGGGGCGAGCGGGGACAGAAGAAGGGACTTCCGGAAGAATGTGGCGAATGAGCACGGGAAACGGCCATTTTTCGCCGCCGGACTGCGTGGCATAGATGAAATATGCATGTAAAATCGTTTGCGTAGACTACTTGACACTTATTATTTCCCCAGATTGCCGAGACCCCGATCAGCCATGAAAGATTCCGAAGGCGAGAAGACAGACAAGGAAAGTACGCGGCCAGCTCATCAGACCACGAGCCTGAAACATCTGGCGGAGCATCTTGGGCTGAATCCGGCAACCGTCTCCGTGGTGTTGAACGACGTGCCGGGCCGCTCGATTCCGCAGACCACGCGAGACCGCATCAAGGCGGCGGCGAAGGCGCTCAACTATCAGCCCAATCTGCTGGCGCGCTCCTTGCGCAGCCGGCGCACGCTGACCATCGGCATTCTGGTTCCGGAACTGGGCGACGGCTATCACACGCAGGTGATGAGCGGCATTGGCGATCAGCTCATCAAGGCCGGGTATTTTTATTTCACGGCGCATCACCGGCACAAGCGCAACCTGGTGGAAGAGTACACGCGGATGCTGATCGGGCGCGGCGCGCAGGGCATTATCGCCATCGACACGCTGCTGGAGCATCCGATCGGCATTCCGGTGGTGGCGGTTGCGGGGCATCGGCACATTGAAGGCGTGACCAATGTTCTGCTGGATCATGCGCGGGCCGCGGAGCTGGCGCTGACGCATCTGCACGGGCTGGGACACCGCAACATCGCGTTCATGCGCGGCCAGCCGTTCAGCTCGGACTCCGACGAACGCTGGAAGAGCCTGGTGAAGGCGGCCGAACAACTGGGGCTCACGATCAAGCCGGAGCTGGTGGTGAGTCTGGAAAAGGACCTGACTTCGCCGGAGCTGGGCTACCCGGTGGTGCAACAACTGCTTGCCGCAAAGCTGCCGTTTACAGCCATTGTCGCGTTCAACGACATATCGGCTATCGGCGCGATCCGTGCGCTGCAGGACGTGAACCTGCGCGTGCCGGACGATGTGTCGGTGATTGGCTTCGACGACATCAAGGCGGCGGCATTCACGCTGCCGCGGTTGACCACGATCAATCAGCCGCTGGAAGAAATCGGACGCATCGCGACGCAGAGCCTGCTGAACCGGATTCACAACACGGTTTCGCCGGGCGACGAGATCACGGTGGAACCGGAGTTGATTGTGCGCGAGTCGACGGGGCCGGTGAAGACGTAAAGCGGGCGGAAGTGAAGCGGGCCGAACCTGGCGGCAAAGAAACATTCAAAAAATCATTCATGCAAAAGAATTATTCATGAATGAGCCGGAGTGTCGGGCTGCGGCGCTGCTGCGCGGCGCATGGCGGCAAACCGCATCCAGACGATTACGACAGCCATGATCAGGGCCGCGGAGCAGGGCGCGACGAGTCCGTAGCGCAGTGAGCCGAGGTGGGACGAGAGTGCGCCGGTAAGCCAGGGAAAGAGCGCGGCGCCGATGCCGCCGACGGCGAAGATCCATCCGCGCGCGGAGCGTTCGAGCATGAACGACAACAGCAGCGGATAGAGCGGGCCAATGCAGATGCCGGCCGCGGCGGATAGTACGAGAATCGCCCAGGGATAGGGCGCGGCGATGAGCGCGCACACGGTTACCAGGGCTCCGCAGACGGTTGCATAAAGCGTGGCGCGGCGGCCGATGGCGGCCAGCAGGCGGGTGGAAAATGCGAGCCGGCTGAGCATTTCTCCAAGCCAGAACAGAGAAGTGGCCAGCGCGGCTCCGGCCAGGCTGTGCAGTCCGGCGCGGTGCGAATAGGTGGTGAGCCAGCCGCTGAGCGCAGCTTCCACGCCTACGGCGCACATGGCGAGAATTACCAGAGGCAGCAGGGCGGCGAACGCGCCGGGAGCAGCGGCGCGCGGCGCATGCGGCTCGATGCCGGGGCTGGGTCTGCGCTCGGCAAAAACAACCCATGCCAGAAGCAGCAGAAACAGGGCGAGCAAGAAGAAGAAGAGCGTGCGCACATCGGCCTGGTGAAGAAAAGGAAGAAAGAGCAAGGGGCCGGCCATGGCGCCGACCGACCAGATGAAGTTGAGCGCTTCGAGTTTAGCGGCGCTTTCGTCCTGGCTGCGATCGGTGATCAGTAGACTGGTGGCGGTCATGACCATGCCAAGGCCAAGACCGTAAAAGAAGAACGCGGCAAAGGGCGCATGGGCGCCGGAGAATGCGATGACGGCCATGGAGAGGACCAGCAACGCGTAGCCGCGGATGAGCGAATGGACGCGATGGAGAGTGGTGAAGATTGCGCCCAGCGAGGAACCGAAGAACTGAAGAAACAGCAGCACGCCGGCAGCTTCGTCATTGAGCGTCCATCGCTGCGCGAGGATGGGCAGCAGCACGCCGAGCATGACGATGCCCGCACCGGTGAGGCCGAAGCCGAAACTCAACACGGCGCTGGAGAGAGTTTGCCGCGCGGGAGCTGAGGACGAATTGAGGAGACGTGACTGCATGCGGTGATCGGGTGCAAAATCAAACGTGACGAACTACGCTCAGGATGGCAGATTATCTATGACGCAGACGTTGAGACCACTACACTACGCCTTTGACCGTGTGAATTTGTGCTTTCCCACCCTTGCCGCGATGAAGCTGCGTCAAGGATGTGGCAACCCGCAGTGTTATGAAAACAAGCAGTCACAGAACTAGGGCAGACGGCTTAGCGGTTCGGGCTTGCGGGTTGCGATAATGCCCTTCCCTTCGCGCACTACGTAGAAACGGTCGGCGGCCAGGTTGGCGAGCGTTTCCTTGGCGCCGTCGGGCCACAGGATCTCGGCCTGGTCGAGACGATCGTGCGCGCCCAGGCCGAAGTGGATGCGCAGATCGTTCTGGGAGAGATAGCTGCCGCCGCTCATGACCTCGCCGAGTTGCACCAGATCGCCGGCTTTGGCGCGGATGCGCGCGTTGAGCGCGAGGCGATTGCACTTCACGCCTTCGAGCTGAAAGCTGATCCAGTGATTGGGAGGGCCGCCGACGGGACGCAGGATCATGGGCTGGCCGACGAGATTTTCGACGACCGCTTCGATTTTTCCATCGTTGAACAGATCGCCGACGGCGAGGCCGCGGCTTACCTGCTGAGTCTGGATGGCCGCTCCCACGCGGCGGCTGATGTTCTGAAAGGTTCCGTTGCGGCGATTGAGAAAGAGCAGTTTGGGCTCAAGATAGCGGGCGGCGGTGTGAATGCTGTCGATCTGCGGGTAGACGTGGCCGTTGACGAGGAAAAAATCCTGCCAGCCGTTGTTGGCGAAGTCGACGAAGGCGTCGCCCCAGCCCACGTAGCCCTGGGTGCCGCGGGCGATTCCAGAGGCGATGGAATCGTCGGTGAAGTTCATGCCGCCGTCGTTGGTGTAGAGCGCGGCGTACTCCACATCAAAGTGAGAGATGACCAGGGAGATGCGGCCGGTGTGCCGATAGTCGCCGTAGGCGATGCCCATGTTGGCCTGCTCCACGCCGTCTTCATTGGCGGCCACACCGGAGAGCAGGCCAACGTCCTGAAAGTGGCCCGCGCCGTCGCCCTGATAAAGATAGTTGGCCTCGCCGTCGTTGGTGACGAACAGGTCGAGCTTGCCGTCGTTGTTGAAGTCGGACCAGATGGAAGTGAGCCCGTAGCGACGCTCGGGATCGGATACGCCTGCTTGCTTTGACACGTCGGTAAATGTGCCATCGCCGTTGTTGTGGTAGAGATTGTCGGGCAGTCCGGGCAGTCCGCGTGGGCCACACTGCACTTCGAGTCCCATGTAGTTGCAGCCTTTGCCGGCGCCGAACTTAGGGAGATTGTTGAGATGGAAGTCGACGTAGTGGGAGACGAACAGATCGGCATATCCATCGCTGTCGTAGTCGCCGAATGCGGCGCCGGTGGCCCATCCGGTGTCTGAGGCAAGGCCGCTGGCCTGGGTGACGTTGGTGAATGTGCCGTCGCCGTTGTTGCGATAGAGCACCACGCCGCTGAGACAGGTGACAAGAAGATCTGGACGGCCGTCGTTGTTGTAGTCGCCGACCGCGGCGCCCATGGCCCAGCAGGGATAGCCCACGCCGGCCTTGTCGGTGACGTCAGTGAATGTGCCGTCGTGATTGTTGTGGTAGAGCGCGCTGCGCGCCTTTACGCCGTGCAGAGCCATGTCCACACTTTGCGCGTTAGTGAAGTAGATGTCTGGCCAGCCGTCGCCGTCATAGTCGATGAGCGCAACGCCGCCGCTCATGGATTCGGCGATGAACCTGGCCTGCGGGCTGGATAGGTGATCGAAATGAATGCCGGTGAGGCCGGTGATGTTTGCCAGTTGCGGATAGCCGGGGAGCGGGGTGGTAAGCTTCTGCTCGGCCTCGGCCTTCTGCCGTTCGATGGGTGAAAGCGGCGTGGGCGCGCCCATCTGCGCGGCGAGCGGGATGGCGACGCAGAAGAAACAGAGGACGCAGGCCAAAACTGCGCGGGTCGAGATGACGCAAGTCGAGACGGCGCGGGTCGAGACGGCTCGGGCCGGGGCGGGAAGGCTACTTCTCATTCGTGCCTTGCGGGTTCGGGGCCGGGTTTTTGGCTGGGCTGTTGTCTGGATCGTTATCCGGATCCTGGTCGAGGCGAATCTCCTGCGGCTGAATCAGCAGACCTTTGTAGAGTGCGCGCAGCTTGTCCTTCATGTCTTTGTATTGCTTGTAGAGGTCGACTTCGCGGCGGGCGTCGGCGGTGCGGCCCATTTTGCGATAGAGGGTGGCGAGACGATAGTGGACGACCGCGTCGGTGGGCTCGAGCTGCTCGGAGGACTGGAGCAGCGGCAGGGCCTTGTCGTCCTGGTCCATTTCAATCAGGGCCTTGGCCAGGCCGAGCTTGGCGGCGGCGTCGGCAGGCTGCAGCGCGACGGCTTTGGAGTAGTCGGCGAACTCCTGCTTCAGGTCGCCGTTTTGCGCGGCGATGTCGGCCAGGCGGCAGAGCGCCTTTTCATCCTGCGGATTTTGCGCGAGCGAGGCGTGGTACTGCTCGACGGCTTCTTTGCGGATGGCGGGGTCCTGCGAAGTGTGAAGCAGCTCGGCCAGCTCAAAGTGGACGCCGGGCAGCCGCAAGTCGAGAGCGATGGCCTTGCGATATTCGGCGATGGCGGCGTTGGTGTTGCCGTCGCGAATTTCTTCATGGGCCAACAACTGGTGCATCTGGGCGGAGTCGGGTGCGACCAGCGACAATGCCAGCATCGACTCACCGGAGAGATCGCCGTAGGTTCGGTACGCGGCGTAGAGCACCTCGGGATTGTCGGGAAACGCCTTGCGCAACTGCGCGACCATGACGGCGGCAGCATCCAGATCGCTGCTCGCGTTGTAAAGACCAAGTAGATCCAAGCCCACTTCCAGCTTCAATTTCTTGTCGTCGATTACCGGGAAACAGGCTTCGAGATCTGTGCGCGCATCCGGAAGATCGGAGATATGTTCTTCGGCAAATCCTAATAGCGCCTGAACCTTTGACAGACCAGGTTGCAGCTTGAGTGCTATCTGCAGATGCGGAATAGCGGCTTTGTAATCGCCGTGGAAGAAGAGCAGGACTCCGAGATTCGCGCTTGCGTCCACGTTGCCGGGATCGAGGGCGACGACCTTTTCGAGCTCGGGGATGGCGAGTTCCGGTTTGCGCTCGCTCAGATACTGCCGCGCCAGACGCTCATGCGACTCGATCTGATTCAGAGTGCTTGCCGGCTCCTGCGCGAGGACGGAGACGGAAAGGGCCGACAGCAGAAGCAGGGCGAACGGTGCAACTCTTGCGGACATGACACCTCATGATACGGGAATTGCACGGCTAAAAAACAGAAAGGACGGCGTGGATCGCCGTCCTTTCTCAGTTGGATTGAACGAGACGCTAGAATGACAGACGTCCGTACAACTCCATGGCTCTACCGTTAATCGTCGTGCTAGTGATTGCGGAACTATCCGCACTGTATCCGACGTTTCTGCCGGGTTGTCCGAAGCTCGGGTGGTTGAAGACGTTGTTCGCGCTGGCGCGAATCTGGAACTTCACGCCACGCTCCGGCCAAAGGTCGAAGCTTTTGCCTAGCGCAAAGTTGACATTCGTCATATCCGGACCCCGTAAGACGTTCCTGCCGAAGGTACCGAAGGTGTAGGGAGCCGGAACGCTGAAGGCATTGACGTCGTACCAATGTGCTATGCCGCGCATGTCCTTGTAGTTACCAGTCAGATTGGGATACAGGACTTGGTTGCCGCTGTCGGTCAATCCTCCGACCACCCCCCTGGGCTCGCTATTTGCATTGTCGTTACTCGCCTGGCCGTCTACGACAATCAAGACCGGATTGCCAGACTCCGCCAAGAAGGTGGATGATGCCTCCCAGCCACCGAGCACTTCGTTAGCTAGGACGTTGTCGTTCAGGAACATCTTGCCCCTCCCGAACGGCAACTGGTACACAGCATACCCGCGAAACGCCTGACGGACGTCGAAGTTGGAGTTGCCGTAGTTTTGTTTTGGCACATACGAATTCTGGACCGCCAAATTGCCATCGCGGTTCGCCCAGCCCGAGCCGTCCGAGTCGTTCAAGAAGTGGGACCATCCGTAGTTGACGCTGAGGTTCAGGCCATAGCTCATCCGCTTGGTCAGCACCGCATCCAAAGCGTTGTAGTTGGATGAGGCGTTGTTGGTGTTGCCGGCGATCCCTTGGTAGAGCGGATAGGGCATGAACGCCGCATCGTTCGCGCTGAGCTCGCCCTCCGGCACCTGGTTGATGTCGTTCGGGAAAATCATGTTGATGCCTTTATTGCCGACGTAGCTGAGCGATCCTGTCCAATCCCTCAAGAACTGCTCTTCCAACGTCAAGTCGTATTGGAAGTTGTAAGGCACCGGCGTATGGTACTCGTTTGCCGACGTGCCCGAGCCGTTCTTTGCGTACACTGTGGTCGGAGCGGTTAAGTACGTCGTGCTCTCGGCTGGATTGGGGCTGTAGCCGGTTCCGCAGCCATTCGCTGTGTCCACCGCGGTTAAAGCACTGCTCGTCTGCATTACAGGGCAAATGCCCTTGCTGTTGTCTCCGTAGCCGCCGCTGCTACCGAAGGCGTTGCCCAGGCCGCCGCCGTACGTATCCTGGCTCCATGTGGAGGCGAACATCCCAATGCCGCCGCGGATGACGGTATTGGGCCGAATCTGCAAACTGAAGCCGACGCGCGGCAGAACGATATCGTACTTGGGCGCCTGCAGCGTGGTGCGGCCATTTTGTCCCTGGAGCTCGTACCACATGCCGCCCTGAACGGGTGCACCGGGAGCGATGTAGCCCTGCGTTCCGGGAGTGCCAATCGCGGCGCCCGGCGCACCAGTGCTCGTAACGTTGAAGTTCTGAACCGCGGGATCGAAGGTTGTCTCGTTGCCCTTGGCGTCTCTCCAGCCGGTCTCGATCTCCCACCGCACACCCAGATTCACGGTGAGGTTGGGCCGCACTTTGAAGTCGTCCTGGACGAACATCTGTGGGGTCTTCCAGCGTCCGGACCACTCAGGGGTATTGTTGGCATTCCAGCTACTGACATCGCCGAGCAGGAAGTCTGCGAAGGCATCACCGCTGGTGGCCGCGGTAGAGCTGCCGGATTGCGACGTGTAATTGCCGGAATAGCCGAAGTTGCCGGGTTGTTCGTTGCCCCACGCGGTGGAGTCGGCACGGTTGATCAGGAACTCGCCGCCGAAGTGCAGGATGTGGCGACCCTTGATCAGGGTCACTACATCGGACGGGTCGAACACCATCTCTTTGTAAACGGAGTGCGAATTGCTCCCCACTTTGCCGCTCCAATAATTGTTAACGTTGAGGCTCGGAAAGACGTCAACCTGCAAAGAAGGCATGTCGAGCAATGACGAATAGTGGTCATTCGAGCTGTAAGGCGTATAGAAGTTCAACTGGTCCGTAAAGCCCAGGCGCGCCTCGTTGATCAGGTGCGGACTTACAGTCCACACGTCCGAGATCGCGGCGTTGTCGCGGCTCACGTCCTGTGCCTGGCCCTGGAGCGGGTAAAATATGGCCGGAGCCTGCCCGGGGGCATCGCTCTCCGTCTCTGTGAGAGTAAGTCGATTGTTGGAAGACAGATCGGTATCCCAGCGGCCAAAGAACTTGGTTTCCGGAGACGAGCCCGCGGGTCCGAGAATCTGGAAGTTGTTAGTCGCATAGGAGTTTACCGTCGCCGGATAACCCTTCGTGGTCAGCACGTAGGCGATGATGGCCTTGGCGGCCGGGTCGATCATGCCTGTAGGAATCGCGTTGCTGCCGTACTCCGAAGTAAAGGTCTTGCGCGTGACGCAGGGTGCGGCTACGCTGCAACCGGCGCCCGTGGTCGTGACCGTCTGTGTGGTGGGGTCGTAGAGGGTAGGCAGGCTGGCTTGCGTGAAATTGCCCCCCAACTCGGCGGTGCTGGGCAATGTGACGGTCTGCACGTTCCCGGTACCGTTATTGATCGTGTGGTCATAGTCGAAATAGAAGAAGGAGTGGCGGAAGACCGACTTCGGCATCACCGGTCCGCCGACGGCGCCGCCGAAGTTGTTGAAGCGGAGATTGGGAATCGCTCCCGAGCCGAAGCCGTAGCTCGCGGCATTCAAGGCATTGTTCTGGTTATACTCGTACGCCGCGCCGTGGAACTTGTCGGTTCCGCTTTTCGTGATCTGGTTGTAGATGATGTCGCCGAGGCCATATTGCGCGGAGAAAGCGGTGGCGCTGACCTTCACTTCCGCCGTGGTCTCGAAGATGGTCACGTCGGAGTTCTGGCTCATGGGCAGAGTGGTCGTGGCTCCGTCCTGGAGGTAGGACTGATAGGGCTCATTGCCGTTGATGGAGGCGCTGGTTCCAACGTTGTTGCCCTGTCCGGGGGCCTCGCCGTTTTGATTTTCCGGCGTTCCCACCGCGCCCGGCATCAACTGGATGAAGTTCTCCCAGTCGGCCCCGCCGCCGTTACCGCTGCCTACCTGTGGCAACTCGTCCATCGTATCCGCCTCAAGGGTCGGTTCCAGCGCCCCGCTCTCAGTATTGAGTAAAGGAACATCCGACGTGACTACAACCTGCTGCGACACCGCGCCGACTTTCATCTCGGCATTCACGGTCTGAATTCCCAGAGTAACCGTGACCGGACCGCGTACGTATGTCTGAAAGCCGTCTCTGGTGAATTTGATCAGGTAGTGATCTTCGGGAATGGAGCCGGTGTCATACAGGCCGGCGGAGTCGGTTACATAGGTGCGGACTACGCCCTTGTCCACGTCGGTGACGGTCACCGTGACGCCTGGGATGATGGCCCCGGAGGGATCGAGCGCGGTGCCGCGCAGGTCACCGGAATTTGTGTTTTGCGCCATACAGGCTGCTCCTGCGCCCGCCAAAAGCAGGGGGACCAGCATCCATTGCATTTTTTGTCTCATTGAACTGCCTCCTGAACCACGTTCATTGGCCGCGGAGTTCGGCTCCCGCGGCTTCAAACCGACCGGCGCCGTGCCGGATGCGCGCCCCCTCGAGAGGAGTGGCACAAAAATCCATAAGACAAACGGTTGTGTCTACCGCATTTTGTTCCGATCTTTACGCGCGGGAGGAATTAAACCACTCCTAAAGAACGACTGTCAAGCCAAATTTTAGGTTGTAGACAATCGATTGGATCGATGCTAGTCTCACGACTGACCGGGCGTGGGACCCATTCCCTTGAGCCACCCGGATCGGCATGGAAGGCGCGGAAACGCGGCGCAACCAGTTTGAGCAAACGCTTGCTCTATTGATTCGCATGCAAAACCCCGGGAAAGAGTGGAAACCAAGCCCATGAATCGTGTTTCACGGCGCGCTTTTCTTGAGAGGGCGGCAACAGCCGCGACAACAATGGTTTGCGCAAACGGGATACCGCTGTGGGGACAGATGGCCGCAGCGCCCGCCGGGGCCTCCGTACGCGTCTGGATGACATCCGATGAGGGGAGATATGCAGAGGTTCCCGTTTCGGGATGGCGTTCTTCTTCCGGCACAGGTACGGTGGTGACGGTGGACCCGGCGCAACGGTTTCAAAGCGTGCTGGGCTTCGGCGGCGCGTTTACGGACGCCTCCTGCTACCTGCTGAGCCGGATGGACGCCGGACCGCGGCGGCAACTGCTGGAAGAGCTCTTTGGCCCCGGGGGCCTGGGGCTTTCACTGGGCCGCACCTGCATGGGCGCGAGCGACTACTCGCGCAGCGCCTACAGCTACGACGACGCGCCGGTTCCCGATCAGGAGTTGAAGCACTTCAGCATCGACCACGACCGCGCCTACATTCTGCCGGTGCTGCGCGAGGCGCTGAGCGTGCAGCCGGAGCTGTTTCTGTTCTCGACGCCGTGGAGCCCGCCGGGATGGATGAAGGCGGGCGGGTCGCTGCTGGGCGGCTCGATGCGTAAACATTATTTCGCTTCGTACGCGCAGTACTTCGTGAAGTTTCTCGAAGGCTACGCGGCGGCGGGCGTGCCGATTCGCGCGGTGACCACGCAGAATGAGGTGGACACCGATCAGGATGGCAGGATGCCGGCGGCGCTGTGGGGGCAGGAGTACGAGATCGGCTTCATCAAGGGCTTTCTGGGACCGGCGCTGCAGGCGGCGCATCTGGACACGAAGATCTGGCTGCTGGACCACAACTATGACCTGTGGGGGCGGGCGCTGGATATGCTGAGCGACCCCGAGGTGTTCAAGTATGTGGACGGGGTGGCGTGGCACGGGTATATGGGCCAGCCGGATGCGATGACGCGGGTGCATGACCGCTTTCCGAGCAAGAGCGCGTACTGGACCGAAGGCGGCCCGGACTATACCGCCCCCGATTATGCGACCGACTGGGCAAAGTGGTCGGGCACGTATGCGCAGATTCTGAAGAACTGGGCGCGGTGCATTGTGGGCTGGAACCTGGTGCTGGATGAAAAGGGGCGGCCGAACATTGGGCCGTTCGACTGCGGCGGCGTGGTGACGCTGGACTCGAAGACGCAGAAGCTGACGCGCAGCGGGCAGTACTGGGGCTTTGCGCACTATTCAAAAACGGTGCGGCGCGGGGCGCAGGTGATTGGCTCGAAGACCGATCAGCCCGGCGTGGAACATGTGGCGTTCGTGAATCCGGACGGCGGCTATGTGCTGGTGCTGACCAACAGCGGGGACGCGCGCACGGTGGAGTGCCGGTTTGAGGGCAATGCCCTGGCGCTGGAGCTGGCGCGGAACTCGGTGGTCACGGTGCAGTGGCGGGGCTGATGGGCTGCGCCCGGTGCATTCTTCGTAACGCGCCTGCCATGATTCGTGATGTGCTTCGCGCTATGGAAATTCTGCCACCTTGGGCGTGACAAAGGGGTGGGTCGATGTGGGTCCGCCCTGATTGTCGATCACGTTGGAGATCTGGCCCTGGCCGCCGAGTGCCGCGGTGATCATGTGATGAAAGCGCACGCCGGGTTTGCGCGGCGCTTCAATGGCGCGAGTCAATGTGACATTGGGATGGCGGAAGACGCTGTAGATGCCGAGGCCCCAGGCCTGGTGGCTGGTGACACTGTCCGCTACTTTGTAGGAGGCCCATCCGTTTACGCCGGGGGCGCTGGTGTAGCTTGCCTGATCAGGTGGGTCGTAGGGAATTTCGGACTGGTAGAAGTAGGTGCGTCCGAAGTTGCCGTTCCACAAAACCTGAAATTGCTGATGGTGCTCGACGAAGAGGCCGTAGGCGGTGACGTGACTGCCGTTGACGATGAGGCCGCTGTCGCTGGTGTTGGAGTTCCAGCCGACGCCGCTGCCATGATCGGCGCGCCAGATCCAGGTGTGGTCGATGATGGTGTCGGAGCTGTTGACGATCAGGTTCACGTGGGTGCGGCCCATGGCGGCGCCGCCCACGCGGAAGAAGACATCGTGAAGGCAGATGGGATGCGCGACGTGGCGCGCTTTGCTGCCCGCGGGGCCCACTTCAACCAGCACGGGTGACGCGATCGGGCCGGCATCGATGAGCAGGCCGGCGATCTCAATGCCGTCCTTATCGGCGGTGGTGATGGCGGCGGTGCCTTGCGTGGGCTTGAGCGTGGCAAAGCCGAGACCGAGGACGACGGTATGCGGCCGCGTGATGCGAATGGGGCTGTCGAGCGCGTAGATGCCAGGCGTGAAGAGCAGATTTTTGCCGCCGGCGAGCTGGGCGTTGAGAGTGGCGGCGGTGTCGGCGTCCGGCCGGGCGATATAGAACGAGCTGAGCGGAATGGATTGTCCGGGCGTTTGGCCGCCGCGCCAGGTAATGCCGCTGCTGTCGGTTTGCAGCGCGGGCATACGGACGCTCCAGTGGCCGCGGCTGTCGACTTCGAGAAACGGCTTTTCACGCACGACCGGAGTGCGGTCGACCTTGGTGTACGGCGGCGAGGGCCATTGGCCCACGGGCGGATCGGGCACGCCGACAAAGACCATGTTCCAGTTGGAGCCGGTCCAACTGCCCCACTGGCTGTTGCGCGAGATCCATTGCTGCTGAGTGCCGGAGTCCACGTTGCCGTCGATGAGCGAGTCGGAGATCCAGCCGCCGCTGGCCCAGCCGTGCTGTTGATGCAGCACCAGGTTGCCGCGCACGTGCATGCGACGGAAAGGCGCGGCCTGCGATACGGCCCATTGCATGGCGCCGCCGGTGGGCTTTACCGAGAAGCCTTCCATGGCGCGCCAGAAGGTGCAGGTGGCGTTGTTGTGGGGAAGACTGGCATCGGCGTGTACATTGCCGTCGATCTCGACTGCGTCGGGCGTAGCTCCGAGGCCGAGCACCTGGGTGTAGAAACCGACAGGAATATCGACATGATAAGTACCGGGCAGAAACAGGAGCGCGTAACGCTCGGGTCCGAACTCGCTATGCTGCTGAATGGCGTAGACCTTGTCAATCTGCTGCTGGATCTGCGCCGCGGGCATGGAGGGATCGAAGATGAGCGCATGGGAGCCGAGATCGGGCCGGGTCTGCGCCGCGCCCGCGGCGGCAGCAGCGGCGAAGGCGCAGCCCAAAAGGCAGGTGACGACTGCTGCCGCTTTGTGCCTGATGCGAGGTGACACAGTGTTACCAGACATAGGTCCCCACTGACTCCGAGGGCATGTTGGTTTGCACGGATTCGCCATGATAGTGGATTGCGAAAGGGATGGCGAAGTTGCCGGTGTTGGAGACGACGAGCACCACTTTGCCGGTGGGTGTGAGGAAGGCGGCGGTGGAAAGCTGCTCCAGCTCGCTCGAGCCGATGCGAACGGAGCCGGGGCGCACGAATTTGGAGAAGTGCGCGAGCGCGTAGTAGGCCAGGTTGAGCGTGGCGTTATCGCCGTCGAGGGTGATGGCGCCAAAGCATCCGCCGCATCCGCCGTTGTTGGTGTGCGGGCCGGCCTGTGGATCGGCGGCGAGGTTCCAGAGCAGCACGTTGCGGCTCCAGTTGCGCGTGGCGCCAATGAGCACGCGGCTCACCGGCTCGGCGATGTTGATGGAGGACGAGTGCGGCCGCTCGGTGACGGACTGTTCGGTCAGATAGAGATTCTTATTCGGATACTGGTTGTGTACGTCGGTGAGAGTGCTGCTGTCTCCACCGTAAAGATGAAACGCGGTGCCAATGGCGTATTTGCCGGCCACCGGATCGGCGAGGATCGAGAGCGGATAGGAAGGCACGTCGGGGTTGTGATCGTAGAGCTGAATCTCGGTCTTGATTCCTGCGGCTTGAAAGGCGGGCCCGAGATACTTGCCGATGAACGTGTCTTCCTGCTGCGCAAAGACCACCATGCTGGGCGTGTTCTTGGGATTGAGCGGCTCGTTCTCAACGGTGATGGCGGTGAGCGGAATGCCCTCGGCCTGCATGGCCTGGATGTATTTGACGAGATAGTTCGCGTAGGCGCCGTAGCACTCGGGCTTGAGCTCGCCGCCCCGCACGTCGTCGTTGGTCTTCATCCATGCGGGCGCGGACCAGGGCGAGGCGAGAATGCGAATCTGCGGATCGATGGCCAGAATTTCCTTGAGCACCGGAATCACGTCGGCATGGTCGGGCGCGAGGCTGAAGTGTTTCAGATCGGGATCGGTCTGGCCGGCGGCCATGTCGTCGTAAGAGTAGACGTGGTCATTCATGTCGGACGAGCCGATGGTGACGCGGATATAGCTGGCGCCAATGCCGCCGCCCTGCGGCGAGAAGACCTGCTTGAGCAGAGCGCTGCGCTTTTCCGGCGACATGCGCATGAGCAGTTGCGCGCTTCCGCCGGTGACCGCGAAGCCGAAGCCCTCAATGGGCTGGAACTGCTGCATGTCATTCACTGTGACGGCGGGAACGGTTTCGACAGCGGCAGAAAAGTGAAGCGGCGCGGGCTGCAGGGCAAAGAGCGAAGACCGGTCCAGGGTGGTGAGCCAGAGCTGCGCGTCGGGAACGTTTTGCGCGGCCAATGGAGCGGGAAGACAGAGCAAAGCTGCGGGAAGACAGAGCACGGCGGCGAGCAGGGAAACGGGAATCGGCTGGGAATGCATGGAAGAACCTCGCGGGCCGGGAGCCGGATCGGATTTCATCTCCAACCAAAGACAAACGATTGTTAGAAGGAGAAAACTGCAGTGGCCCCGAGCCGTTCCCGATCAGATCAGAGGCCGGGCGAGCTTGTCAAGCGCCGCGCCGCGGCGAGATTTACTTGCCGATGTAGAAAGTGGAATCGCAGCCAATCCCCAATACCTATATCGCAAATCCCGAACATCTATAGTGTGCTCAGAAACCGCGCGCGTTATGGAGATATAAGCTGCCCTTGTGCCGACTCTCGCTCTAAACGTCCATCCATTTATCGGACACTACACGAGCTGCGATGGGAGCCCCGCTTCAGATCAGAAATTTGTGCGGATGAAGTCACTCTTTGATCCCTGGACGATTCGAAAAATCCCGGATCAATGCTGGTTCATGTTGGCCGAGACTAACTCCGCGCTTAATACAAAATCTCTAATGTCCTGAGAGCTTCGCTAACTTACCAAACTCGCCCACAGAATAGTGCCGAGCAGGCCAAATAAAGCTTGACAACGATATCACCTCGGTATTGAGTGGTATGCAATCCAGCGGTAGATACCCGTGTTCTCGGCTTTCTTTTTAAGAACGGCAGTGATCCTAAAAGTGGAGGCCTCTGTGAGAGTCAAGAGCGTGCAGCGGTTTGTTGCACTTTTGTGTGTATTGGGCGTCAGTGCGATTCCGGCCAGGACTCAAGGCATCTTCGCAACACTCACCGGAGTCGTGTCGGATCCTTCGGGAAGCGTGATTTCAAGCGCTACGATCACGCTCACGGATGCTGTCTCGGGTTCCAGCCGCGAGACGAGGACCAACGACCAGGGCTATTACACGTTTGCCTCTGTCCCGGTGGGAAGTTACAACCTGAGCATCGAAGCGCAAGGCTTCCAGGCCTATAAGATTTCTGACATAAGGCTGGGCGGCGGCGAGCAGAGAAATGTAAATGTTCCGCTCAAGGTCGGTGCGGCCGCTCAACAGGTAGAAGTGAACGCGGAATCGATCGCTATTGCTACGACCGATTCGGGCGAAAAATCCTTTACGCTCGAGACGAAGGAATTGCAGAACTTTACCCAGGTGGGAAGCAATGCGGCCGAGTACGTCAAGATTATGCCGGGCTTCGGCATTTCCAATGGCACGCAAAATAAATCCAACTACAACGGCGCAACTATTGGCATCAACGCAAACGGCGACTCCGGCAGCCAGAGCCCGCTGAACGCAGCCTATTCCTACAACGGTCTACCGCAAAACTCGCTGGACATTGTCGCCGACGGAGCGCATGTTTCCGATCCCGGATGTAATTGCGATACGCCCGTGAATCCTAACTCAGACTTTCTGCAGGAGTTCAAGGTTCTTACTTCGAACTTCCAGGCGGAGGATCAGAAAGGCCCCATCCTGATCACTTCGGTGACCAAGGCAGGCGGCCCGTCCTTCCATGGGAATGCGTTCCTCTCCGCCCGCAACTACGCGCTCAATGCGAATGACTGGCTGAACAACTACAGCGGTGTCAAGGCGCCGGCAGACAAATATTACTATCCCGGCGGCTCAGTCGGCGGCCCGATCATCATTCCCGGAACCCGGCTTAAGAAGGGCAATAACAAGCTCTTCTTCTTCACTGGGTTTGAGTATTTCTACCAGGTGCTGGATACCGGACTGTTGCGGGCAACTGTGCCGACTCCCGGCGAACTGACCGGCAACTTTTCGCCTGGCGAAGTGGCCAATGAAGGAACCATTACCGCATCCGGCAAGGCTCCTGGAGAACTTACCACAGCAGCAATTGCTAAATTTGGCGGCACCACCATTCCGATGTGCTCCGGCACACCGAACGGAGCCTGTATCGATCCAAGTATGCTTGCCCTGGTGAATCTGTATCCAAAGGCCAATGCTGACCCGAACTCCACCGGCGGGTATAACTACGTTCAGTCGGAAATCTTCAATCAGAACAACCGGCAGTGGACCGTCCGCGGCGACTGGAACATCAGCGACAACACCAAGGTATTTGTTAGGTATAACTATCAGCGTGAAGTCCAGCAGTTTCCGGTGGGCTTGTGGTGGCGTAACGGAGACCAGGTTCCGTATCCCAGCGCGATCGAGGGTAAGAACAGATCCGATTCGGTTACCGGGACACTCACCCACGTCTTCAGCCCAAGCATGACGAATGAGACGGTCATTGCATATACATTCGTAGGGTTTCCAAACGTATTCGCGAATCCGTCGAAGGTGGACCGCTCCAACGTGGGCTACGACTATACCGGCCTGTTTAACAACAAGGTCAAGCAGATTCCGTCCTTTGGCGACAGCGATGGCGGCAATTGCTCCGGCTGTTTCGGATCGAGCGAAGCCGCTTTGGTCTTCAATCCCGGTGGTTTTGAAGATGGAGGCGCGGCGGGTCTCTTCGCGAATAAATACATGCCCAGCGTGAGCGATACGCTGACCAAAGTGGTGACTACCCACACGCTCAAGGCTGGATTCTTCTACGAGTGGATCCGTAACGCCCAGCCGGCCAACAACTATACGAATGGCCTGCTGTCGGTTTCGGCCAACAACCAGTTCAGCGACGGGAATGAATATGCGGACCTTTTGACGGGCAACCTGTCCTTTTATCAGGAGTCAAATTTTAACCGCCTCAACGACATTCACTACGGCACCACGGAGTTCTTCGTTCAGGATTCCTGGAAAGCGACCAGAAAGCTGACGATCAATTACGGCATCCGGTTCACTCGGTTCCAACCGTGGATAGACGCGCTGGGCGACGGGTATTCGATCTTCGACACAGCGAACTTCGCGCCAAGTTGCGCATCCGCCCCGACCTACTGCGGTTTCGAGTGGCACAAAAAGGATTCGGCTGTTCCTGTGAGCGGATTCCCAATGCGAGCCATGTTCTATCAGCCGCGGTTTGGCGCCGCCTATGACGTCTCAGGCGTTGGCACAACCGTAATCCGCGGAGGCTGGGGCCGCTTCTTCTATCATTCGGGCCAGTTCACCAACGGTCTGGATGCGTCAGCAGGCGTCGCTACGGCTACCATCTCACCCACCACGTGGGTGGGCTCAACCGGGTGCCCGCCCAATTCTTCGTCCGGTTCACCCTTGTACACTGCATACCTCAGCTGTCTCAACCTGGCGGCAACTCCGGCAAGCCCGGCAGCGGTGGACGCGAAGGATGACAATCAGCCCTATAGCGACAGTTGGAGTGCATCCGTTGACCAGCAAACCCCGTTTCAGGGCCTCATGGAGTTGTCGTACGTGGGCAATCGCAGCCGCGATCTGCAAAACACGCAAGGCGGCGCGGGCAGCAACATCAATCTTGTTCCACTCGGCTCGATGCTTTCCGCCACTAATCCCGGATCGGCGAATTCCAATCTGTACCGCCCATTGCAGGGATACACCGATCTGAATCTGGCGACCAACAATCTGTACAGCAACTACAACGCTTTGCAGATTAGCTGGGCTCGCCATGCAGGCGCTTACACGATCCAGGCGAACTACACCTGGCAGAAGGCGCTGGGCATCATTAGCCCGACTGTGGACCCGTTCAATCTGGGCGCGGACTATGGCCCGCTGCCGACCGATCGCAGGAATTTGCTCAATTTTGCGTATTCCATCAATCTACCCAGCCTTCATGTCAATTCCCTCGTGGACGGGGTGGTCAACGGCTGGCAGATCTCCGGTGTCACCCAGTCCGAGAGCGGGGCAAACCTTACTCCCTCCGGCGCGTATACCTCCAACTCCAACTTCAACGTTTCCTACACCTGCGTCGGGGCTACTTGCCCGCAATCGGCGGCCATCATTCCCGGCTCTGTGAGTGCGCAAAACCCAACCGGCATTGCGATCAACAACCAGTCGATCCTGGGAACCAGCTCACAACAGCTCAATCCTCGGGTGATCTGCAATCCAGCCGGGCACAGCGGTGCGCATCAATACATAAACGGAGCCTGCTTTGCGCCGAACCTGGCTGTCGGTCAGAACGGGCCGGCCATGATGCCCGCAACCTACGGTCCCTGGTTCTTCGATTCCGACCTGGGCATATTCAAAAACTTCAAGATGTCGGAGAGTAGAAGTCTGCAGTTCCGCGTGCAGGCGTACAACTTCCTCAACCACCCGCTGTGGTCGTTCCCGAACAGCCAGAACCTGACTCTGCAGTACACGCAGGATCCGGTAACACAGCAGATAACGCAGGCCAACCCGAATTTTGGCCGTACGACAGAAAAACAAGGAGCCCGCGTGCTGGAGTTTGTATCGAAGTTCTACTTCTAGCAAACGGGATGTTTCAAACGGGCCGATAGCATGTGGATGACATTTCGCAATTCTCTGATAAGCTTCACGTGAGTTGGTAGCCATGCGAAATGTCATTCTCTGCATGATTTTGAGCCTGGGCGTCTTCGCCCAGGCTCAGTCTCCTCAGGAGCTGGTGGCGGACGCAATGCAGAAACAGCATGCGGGCCAGCTCGATGAGGCGGTTGCCGAATATCGGCGATTCCTCAAGTTAGTTCCTAATGCTCCGGCGATCCATTCCAATCTTGGCGCGGCACTCGTTGATCTTGGCAGATTTCAAGAAGCCATACCCGAGTACCAGACCGCGCTCAAACAATCTCCAAAACTTGCGGGCGCACGTCTGAACCTGGCTCTCGCCTATTACAAGATGGGCCGCATAAACGAAGCGGCGGCAGAGCTCGAGAAGGTTCATAGCGAAGAGCCTGCCAACCATCAAGCCTCTCTCCTGCTTGGCGATTGTTACCTTCGCATGGGCCGCGAGAAGGATGTGATTCGTGTGCTTGAGCCGGAGCAGAGTAAGTATCCCAATGATCTGGCGATCTGTTATCTGCTGGGAACAGCTCTTATACGAACAAAGCAGGTTGAAGAGGGCGAGGTTCTGGTGGATAGAATCCTGCGCAACGGCGACTCCGCCGAAGCTCATCTGATGATGGGCGAGGCGAAGATGAACGTGTCGGACTTTGCGGGAGCTCGCGATGAATTTGCCAAGGCCGTTGCGCTGAATCCGAAGCTGGGCGATGCGCATGCGCTTTACGCAAAGGCGTTGATGATGACTGGAGATTCAGACCTGTCGGCGCAGCAGTACAAAGACGCGCTGGCAGCCGAACCCTATAACTTCGATGCCAATCTGCAGTTAGGCTCTGCCGCGCGGCAGCAGGACGATTACGACAGCGCAGAACGTTACTTACTCCGGGCACAGGAAACACGGCCTGACGATCCTGGCGTGCTTTACCAACTGGCCTTGGTAGATATAGACAAGGACAAGCTGGATGACGGCCGCCGTATTCTGGAATCGCTCGTGAAGGCATGGCCGCAGTTTATTGAGGCGCACGTCTCCCTTGCGTTGGCATATTACCGCCTGAACCGTCCAGAGGACGGTAAGCGCGAGCGTCAAATCGTACTCAAATTAACAGCTGAGGCACAGGCGAAGCAGCCTGGCGTCGCGCAGAAATAGCCTCGCACCGGCTCAGCGGACCTTTGCTGTTTGCAGTGGAATATGGATGCTTATGCGGTTCCGTTCCAGTCTTTTTCTCTGTCTCCTTCTCAGTGTCGCGGCCGCCTGTCAGTCGGGCCGGGAGACAGCTACGGATTGCCGCGATTGCCACTGGGAAGCGACCTCGCAGCCCATCACAACCATGGGGCACGCGCTGGAGACCGTCAAAGATTGCGGAGTCCTGGCCTCACACCAAACGCTGACAACCGTCCAAGCCGGATATACCTATCGAATCGTGCGCGAGGGAGACCGGAGCATCTACTCGGTGTCGGACGGAGCCAAGACCATCTCCATGCCGATTATCTGGGCAGTAGGCGCCAGCTTTTCTATTGGACAAACGTACATTCTGGAAAAAAATGGCGAGTGGTACGAAAGCCGGGTCAGTTGGTTTCGAGAGTTGAAAGGGCTCGGGCCCACCCTGGGAAGCCAGAACTATAAACCGATCGACCTGGCCGATGCTGCTGGTCGACGCATCAGTCCTGACGAAAAGATTCGCTGCATGGATTGCCATTCGACGGATGCCGTCTCCGGGCGGAGGCTTACATTGCAAACTCTGGTGCCTGGCGTGCAGTGCGCTCACTGCCATGCCAATCTGGATGCGCATGTCTCTGCGGAAGAGGGTCTGCCGATACCTCCGCAAGAAATACATAGCCAGGCTTTTCAGCTAAAGGACACATCCGCAGAGGCAGTCGCCGACTTTTGTGGCAATTGCCACCGTACCTGGGCAGAAATTGCGACGCAAGGGAATCCAAGCATCGCAAATGTCCGCTTCCAGCCGTACCGGCTTACTGAAAGCAAGTGCTTCGATCCCTATGACAAGCGGATTAGCTGTCTCGCATGCCACGATCCGCACAAGGAGGTGGATGCGGTATCGACGGATTACACCGCAAAATGTCTGGCATGTCACGACGGCGGCAAGCCTGGCGCCATGTCTTGCCGCGTCTCCAAATCGAACTGCGTTAGCTGTCATATGCCAAAGCTGGAACTACCAGGCGCTCACTATCGATTTACCGATCATCGAATTCGCATCGTGAAACCCGGCGAGCCATATCCCGGATAGCGTGGGCGCGCTCCATGTACCTCAAATCGAGAAAGGAATCTGGACTTTGATAGAGATTGCGACGATAGAATGGCTGGCATGATGCATACAAGGCGCGGATTTTTGCAGGCGGGACTGGGGATTGGAGCGGCTCGGTTACTGGGCTTGCCCTCCCTTGCGCAACAGCCGGGCAATCCGCCGTTGTTTGTCGAGGTCCCTCCATCCGAATCCGGCGTTGTGTGGAAGCATGAGAATGCCATGTCGCCGAATCGCTACCTGCCCGAGGCGCTAGGACCTGGTTGCGCCTTTCTCGATTATGACAATGACGGTTGGATGGATATCTTCCTGGTCAATAGTGGCCCCTGCGATTTCTGGAAGCCGTCGGCACCTGTCCGCAATGCGCTGTACCACAACAACAGAGACGGCACATTCACTGACGTAACTGAGAAAGCGGGAGTGAGCGGAGCCTATTTTGGAATGGGCGTTGCAGTCGGAGATTATGACAACGACGGCTGGCCTGACATCTTTGTAACTGCTTACGGGAAGTGCACTCTCTATAAGAACAATCAAGATGGCACATTCACCGATGTTACGAATCAGGCCGGCCTTGCGACGCCGGGTTGGACTACCAGTGCAGTCTGGTTTGACTATGATAATGACGGCCGATTGGACTTATTCGTTTGCAGCTTTGTTAACTATGAGGGTTTGCACAAGCTGGAATGCGGAAACAACAAGATAGGCCGGAACTATTACTGCGTACCGCGCGTCTTCAGTCCTACCTCCAGTTTTCTCTATCACAATGATGGGAATGGCAGATTTACCGAGGTAAGCAAAGGGACACCTATCGCATTATCTCTGGGCAAGGGGCTTGGTGTCGTGGCAACCGACATCAATAACGATGGCCGCATGGACCTCTTCGTCGCCAACGATACAGTGCAGAACTTTCTCTATGTGAATCGCGGGCCCGGTGCGAATGGCCAGTGGAAATGGGATCAGATTGCCTTGCAAGCCGGGGTTGGGTTCAGCGAAAGCGGACGGCCACGTTCCGGCATGGGCGTAGATGCGGCAGACCTGAGTGACGACGGATGGCAGGATCTCTTTGTGGCCAACGTGGATCATGAGAGATATTCCCTCTATATGAATAACAAGGACGAGACGTTTAACGATGCGGCCTACGCGAATGATGTTGCGCAGGATACGCGGCTGATGAGCGGGTGGGGACTGAAATTCTTTGACTACGACAACGACGGCGCGATCGATCTGCTTCTGGCCAACGGCCATCCGGATGACATGATCGACCTTTACTCAATCCAGGTCAAATATAAAGAGCCACTGTTTCTTTATCATCACGGTGAAGACGGAAAGCTGCATGATGTAAGCAGGACTGCTGGTCCTGTATTTCAGAAGGACTTTGCCGCGCGCGGCATGGCCGTGGGCGATTACAACAACGATGGCGCCGTGGACGCGATTGTGGGCATCAACGGCGGAGCGCCTGTCCTGCTCCGAAATGGCGCAGCAGTAGCAAATAACTGGCTGGGGTTGAAGTTAGAAGGAGTTACCTGTAATCGCGATGCAATCGGAGCCCGCATTGTGTGGAAGGCAAATGGCAAGACGCGGCAACGTCTCAAAAATGCGGGGGGAAGTTACTTATCGAGTCATGATCCGCGCGAAGTACTTGGCATTGGCTCTGCCACGCGTATTGACGAACTGCAAATACATTGGCCTGGCCCAAGTACGCACATCGATACGCTAACCGGTCTCGCGCCGAACCGGTACATTCACATCGTAGAGGGAAAGGGAATCGTATCCGCTTAGTTCTCCCGAGAGGAGATTGCAATTCCAGCGGGTGCAGAGCCGATTCTCATGCAATGGTTCTGGAGCGTTCTCGACATTTCATTGGATGTTACTGGAGGGCGGTCTATTTTCCGATGCAGAAAGTGGAGAAGATGAGATTGAGGATGTCGTCGGGGGTGGTCTGGCCGGTCAGGGAGTCCAGGGCCCAGAGGGCGCGGTAGAGGTCGAGCAGGATCATCTCGTGCGGGATGGACGAGTCGTTGGCGTGGGTGGCGTCAGCCAGGGCGGCGAGCGCGGTGGAGATGGCCTGGTGCTGGCGGAGGTTGGTGAGCAGCCCGGGCTCGGACGCGGCGCCGCCGGTGGCCAGGGCGAGGATGCGGCGGCGCAGGGCGGGAATGCCTTCGCCGGTGAGCGCGGAGGTGTGGAGCGTGGGCATCTCGGCGATGGTTGTCAAGCTGACCGCGGGGGCAATGGCATTTTCCGAATCGCTGTCTACCAAAGCTTGAGAGCCGGCTTGCAATGCTCTCAAAGGTTCGGCTAAATCTGGAAAATGCCCTGATGAGGTATCGGCCATCGTATCGGGTGGCTGCTCCGCTTGCCTGGTCAGGTCGCACTTGTTGAGGACGACCAGCGCGGGGCGGCCCTGGACGGCGGCGAACAGGCCGCGCTCTTCGTGGTTGAGCGGCTGGGTCGCGTCGAGCACGATGAGCACGAGCGCGGCGTCGGCGAGCGCTTCGCGGCTGCGGCGGATGCCGATCTGCTCGGCTTCTTCCAGATATCCGCGCGGTGCATCGCGCAGGCCGGCGGTGTCGACCAGCTCGAGCGGGATGCCATCGAGGGAGATGCGCTCGGTGACCAGGTCGCGGGTGGTGCCGGGCGTGGCAGTCACGATGGCGCGGTCGCGCTCGACGAGACGATTGAAGAGCGAGCTTTTGCCGGCGTTGGGTCGGCCGACGATGGCCAGGGTGAGGCCGTCGTGGACGATGCGGCCGCGGGCGAAGGAAGCCTCAAGGGCGGTGAGCGGCGGCGTGAGCGCGTGGATGCGGCGGGCGATCTCGGATGGTGGCGTGACGTCGACATCGTCTTCGGCGAAGTCGATGCCGGCTTCGAGCAGGGCGATGAGGTCGACGAGGGATTGCTTGAGCGGCGCAACGCGGCGGCTGAGCGCGCCGCCCATCTGGCTGGCGGCCTGGC
Organism: Occallatibacter sp.; assembly: GCA_036267475.1. GTDB lineage: Bacteria > Acidobacteriota > Terriglobia > Terriglobales > Acidobacteriaceae > Telmatobacter. The sequence continues at coordinate 52,737 of DATAVZ010000014.1, read as the reverse complement.
GGACCTGGGTGAGCGTTTGCGCGTCGATGAGGTCGCGGACGGCCTCGGCCTGGGTGAGGTCGAGGCGGCCGGCGAGGAAGGCGCGCTGGGTGAACTCGCCGGGCTCGGCGAGACGCGCGCCGAGGGAAAGCGCGCGGCGCAGGAGCAGGTCGAGGACAACCGGTGAGCCGTGGGCGGCGATTTCCACGATGTCTTCCGCGGTGTAGGAGCCGGGCGCGGCGAAGAAGGTGACGATGGCTTCGTCGATATGGTCCGGCTGCGCGTCGGATTCTGCGTTGGGCTCGGCGTCGGTTTCGGAGTTGTCGAGGACGTCGGCGAGGCGGGCGCGGGCGTGCTCCAGCGGCTGGTGAAGGCGAACCAGGTGCGCGGCAATGGATGCCGACTGCGGGCCGCTGAGGCGCACAATGCCGATGCCGCCGCGGCCGGGCGGAGTGGAGACCGCGGCTATGGTGTCGGTCGCCACGGCTTCAGGGCTAGCGGCATCGGCGGGATTTTCTGCGGGCTCGGTCATGCGACATTCTTATTGTAGGGAACGGGCGCCTGAAACGGCGTGGGTTTGAAGCGGCAAGGGTCTGGGACGGCGTAGGTCAGAAGCGCCAGGGGCGTAGCGATTCAGGCGATTCTTTCGACTCTTTTAAGCGGCGATTTTTTCAAGCGATCGTACATCCCGCAGGCAGAAGAGCAGCGGAATGGCGCCGAAGAGGCCGAAACAGGAGTCGAAGCATCGCCAGTAGATGGGGATGCCGCGAATGGGTCCGGCAATAAAGGCCAGCGGCAACACGCATACGCAGGCGATGACGCCGAAGACCAGCACCCACTTGTTGCGGACGGGATCGGCAAACGGGCCGATGAAGGCGATGGCGATGACCAGATGCGCAAAGCCCAGCCAGTCCGTTCCGTAGGACATGAAGGGATAATCGCGATCGGTAGCGACAACTCCGTTGTGGACGAAGCGCAGCCAGGTTTGCACCGAGGTCTCACCCTGTGGCGGCGGAACGGGGGCTACGTGAAAGATGCGCTCGAGCAGTACGGTTTCGCGCTGCAGCGGGAATGCGGAGAGCCCGCTCAGGACCAGGCCGGCGATAAAGAGCGCAAGCCAGACGCGGATGCGCAGCAGGAGCGAAGATCGAGGAGCTACTGTCATCATCGGTTACCTTCGGCGAGCTTCGACTATCGAGCGACGCATCGAGAGTACACCCGCAGGAGTGCGACGGCAAGAGCGGGGCGTTGTGAGTGCGGCCGCGACGAAAGGTATAATCCTTGGCAACGCGGCCAGCTTCCTCTTCATTAACAGGCGGGTCTTGTTCTGTTCCGCGTACATCTCCCTCAAAAGGCCTGAATCGTTTGCTCACTCGGTTATTCACCCAGCCTGGCTGCAGGACAGGCGTATTGAAAGACAGGTGCGCGTCTGGCGCGTTTTTTACGTGCATAGCGGTGCTGACGCTGTGCATGGCTCCGGGGCTGGCCGCGCAACCGGCCGCACCCATTGCCTGGCGCGGAGTGCTGCGCGACCCTGGCGGTGCGCCGATTGCGGCGGCGAAGGTGAGGCTGGCGGCGAAGAACAAGCGGGCTGAGACGGAGACCGGCGCGGATGGATTTTTCCGCATGGAAGCGCTGCCGGCGGGCACTTACCGGCTGACGATTCAATGGAACGGGCGGCGGGTGAATGCAGAGGCTCCGGTGGAGCTGGCGCCGGATGGGCCGGCGGCCGCGCTGACGCTGTCTGACCGCGGCGAACTGACGGTGGGCGTGCTGCAAGGACAGGTTGGGACCGGCGGCGAAGAGCTTTCCAGCGCGGCGGTGAGCGAGTTGCCGTTGAACAAGCGCGACTTCAGCTCGCTGCTGCTGCTGGCGGCGGGCACCATGAGCGACGCCAACGGCGCGACCAACTTTACGGCGCAGTTTGCCATTGACGGGCAGCGCGGCGTGGAGGCGGTGTTTGCCATGGATGGCGCCGACATCAGCGATCCGGAGATGGGCGGCGCGACCTTCTCAAACTTCAACGTGGACGCGGTGGAGCAGATTCAATCGAGTTCGGGATGGATGCCGGCGGAGATCGGGCGCGGAGCTTCAGGATTTACGAACATCATTACGCGATCGGGCGCGATCGGATTTCACGGATCGTTTTTCGAGTTTGTGCGCAACTCGATGTTCGATGCGCGGAATTATTTCGACTATGCGACGCCCGCGTATCCGGGGCGGATTCCACCCTTCCGCCGCAACGAATTCGGCTTTACGAATGGCGGCCCGATACTGCTGCCGCACGTGTATGACGGGCGGGGGCGGACGTTTTATTTTACGCAGTACCAGGGCTTTCGGCAGGTGCTGGGAACCACCCAGGTGCTGCCGGTGCCGACCGCGCTGGAGCGGACGGGCGTGGACGCGGTGACCTATCCGGACGGCACGAAGGATACGTTGATGGTGCCCGTGGATGCGGGGATTGCGGCGGATCTGGCGCGGTATCCGCTGCCCAACGATACGTCGGGATCGTTTGGGGCGCACACCTACGCGACGGCCTCGAAGGTGGTTACGAACGCCGACCAGTTCTCGCTGCGTCTCGATCACAGGATTTCGGCAAAAGACCAGTTCATGGCGCGGTTTGTGATGGATAACCTGACCGGGCCGACGACCAATCCGGACCAGACGGCGATCGATCCGACGTTTGGCGTGCAGTATATCGACCGGCAGAGAAATGTGGTGGGCACCTACACGCACACCGCCTCGCCACGGCTGATCTTTGAGTCGTCGCTGAGCATCGAGCGGGCCACGCCGGGATTTCCCGCGCCGAACCAGACGGACGCGGCGTTGAAGTTCAACGATGGATTATTTGAAGCGTTCAACTCGGCGGCGGGAAGTGTGCAGGCGGCGTATGGGAATCTTTTCCAGGCGCGGGAGAATGTGGCGTACACGCGGGGACAGCACGCGTTCAAGTTCGGCGCCGAGGTGCGCGCCAACCGCGACACAACCTACTACGGCATGAGCCCGAATGGCGAGTACGACTTTGGCGGCGGCACGGCTTACGCGAATGCATACATTCCATCGGCCAGCGGGACGCATGACGTTTATCCCGGCGACCCGCTGCCGGATACGCTTTCGAGCCTGCTGACGGGCAGCCCTTTCGCGTACACGATTTCGGTTGCGCCACCGTACTTTTCGGGCGGCGAGCACATTGGACCGGCGGCGATCAACCGCAACAATGTGAATGCCTACTTTCAGGATGCGTGGAAGGTGTCGAGCCGCTTTACGCTCAACTACGGCGTGCGCTGGGAGCTGTACACGCCGATTACCGAGCGGGCGCGGCGCACGGCGGGTTTCTTGTGGACGCAGGGAACCCAGGAGTACGTGGTGAATCCGCAGCCGGGCTACAGAACGGAGTGGAAGGGCTGGGGACCACGGGTGCAGATGGCGTGGCAGGTGACAAAGAATCTGCAGGCCCATGCGGGCGGAGGAATCACGGTGATTCCGCCGAACATCTGGCAGGATAATTTTTTGACCGGCAGCGCGCCGTTCGCGGTAATGCCGCGGCTGCTTTCGGCGTCGAATGCGCCGATCCCGTACGGATTCAAGATTACGCCGGCGCAACTGCCGCAGGCCGAAACGCCGGCGGGGACGAACATCTTTGCCGACGGGCGCACCAAGGCGGTTGCGCCCAACACCGTGATGGATGTGAACGAGTACGAGCAGAAGGTGGCGGAGCTGACGGCGGGCAACGTGGTGAGCGACCTGAACCTGAGCGGCGTGGATCGGTCCTTTGGGAATGCGGAGCTGTATACCTGGACCGCCGGCGTGGAGCGAAGCTTCGGCAATCTGACAGCGGATGCGAATTACGTGGGCACCGCCAGCGAGCATCTGCCGCGCATCAGTTTTCCGAATGCGTATCCGGGAGCGACGGCGCAGTTTGCGTCGCATACGACGTTCGACAGCCAGGGCAACGTGATTGGTGGATTCGGAACGGAGAACGTGATTACCGGGACGGCGCACTCGACCTATCACGCGCTGCAGACATCGCTCTCCGGAACAGTGGGACACGGCGGCCCGGGAATCCAGGCCAGCTACACGTGGAGCAAGTCGATCGACGATACGAGCGGCGTGATTGGCGGAACAGGATCGACGGGCGCGGTGGCGTCAGGGTTTCCGCAGAATCCTTATGATACTCACGCGGAGAAAGGGCCATCGTCGTTCGACGTGACCAATGGATTCGGGCTGAGCGCGGCGCAGGATCTGCACCTGCAGAGCGTGGACTTTCTGCGCCCGCTGGGGCGCAAGATTACGGATGGATGGGAGCTGCTGAGCATTTCGAGCCTGTCGTCGGGATCGCCGTTCACGGTCTACTCGGGGATTCAGCAGACGGGCGCGGGATCGAACGGCACGGACCGGCCGGATCAGATTGCGACGCCGCGCTTGTCGACGGCGCGCAAGGCCCGTGCGGACTACTTTGGCAAGGGCGACAAAAACGCAAGCGCGTTCTTCTCGATTCCTATTCACGTGGCCGGCGGAACCGGGCCCAACCAGGGACGGTTCGGCACGCTGGGACGCAATTCGCTTCGCGGGCCGGCGTATTACGACTTCGACTTCGCGCTGATCAAGGACACGGCCTTTGGGCGGCGCGCCAGCGGAGCCGAGCGCGTGGACCTGCAGTTTCGCGGCGAGTTCTTCAACCTGTTCAACATTGTGAATATGGGGCTGCCGGCCAATACGCTCACCGGCTCGGGGTTCGGCGTGATTTCGAAGACGGCCGGGACTTCACGGCAGATTCAGCTTTCGTTGAAGCTGATTTATTGAGCCCGAGCCGTTGTTCCTGCTGGCTTGACTGAAGCCTATTTGTTATAAAGGTCCGGCGATGCGAGGGCGTGATCTTTATGCGCCGCGGGGGATTGCGATGAAATTTCAGGGATATGGATTCGTGCGCGGGCTGCTCAGGCTGCTATTGACCTGCGTTGCGCTGCTGGCCGCAGCGCAAATCAGTACGGCGCAGCAGGCGCCTGCGGTGGACATGACGTCGGTCAAGCCGGAATCTGTCGGCTTTTCTTCCCAGCGGCTGGAGCGGCTGCACGCGCTGATTGAGGATACGGTGAACCGCAAGGAACTGGCCGGCGCGGTGACCATTCTGGCGCGGCACGGCAAGATCGTGGACTATCGCGCCTACGGCGTGCGCGACCTGGCCAGCGGCGCGCCAATGACCAAAGACACGATCTTCCGCGATTACTCGATGACCAAGCCGGTGACCGGCGTGGCCATGATGATTCTGTACGAAGAGGGCAAGTGGCTGCCTTCGGATCCGATCTCGAAGTTCATTCCGGAGTTTGCGCACCTGAAAGTCTTCAAGGGCTTCGACGGCGGGGGCAAGATGATTCTTGTCGATCCGGATCATGCGCCGACGATGCGCGAGCTGATGACGCATACGGCCGGCTTCAGCTACGGCAACGGCGACACGCCGCCGGACAAGATGTATGCCGAGTTGAAGGTGCAGCAGGCGCCGAATCTGCATGAGATGATCAACCGGCTGGCGCAAATTCCGCTACTCTATCAGCCGGGCACGAAGTGGATCTACAGCATGTCGATGGACATCCAGGGCTATATTGTGGAGAAGCTCTCGGGCGAGTTGTTGCCGGACTTCACGCGCGACCACATTTTTACGCCGTTGGGAATGCGGGATGCGGGCTTTTATGTGCCCGCGGACAAGCGCGCGCGTTTTGCCACGCTGTATGAAAACGACGGCCACGGCGGCCTGAAGACGGATGCGACAAACGGCATCGGCTTTGGCGACTTTGCAGCGCAGCCGGGAGCGGCCTCGGGCGGCGGCGGCCTGGTATCGACGGCGGAGGATTACTACCGCCTTGCGCAGATGCTTGGCGACAGCGGCGCGCTGGACGGGGTGCGGATTCTTGCGCCATCCACGGTGCGGTTGATGACCACGAATCACGTGCCGCAGGGCCTGCTCAGCGGCGAGTTCGGCGTGGGGCTGCAGCATCTCAGACCCGGCTTCGGCTATGGCTACAACTGCGCCGTGCTCTACGATCCGCTGGAGGCGAATCTTTCGGACGGCAAGGGCACGTTCTTCTGGGATGGCGCGGCAGGCACGTGGTTCTGGGTGGATCCGACCAACGACATCGTGTTTGTGGGCATGATTCAGCGGCTGCGCGGCGGCGTGACCAACGTGGAGTATCTGAGCCGCAGCACGGTGTACCAGGCGCTGGTGGATCCATCGAAGTAGGTTGCGCAGCGCGACAATGGCACGCGGCGGTTTACACGGCGTTGCGCGAAACCAGGACATCCGACCTTCATCCGATCGACACTGGAGAGCCGCGTGCCCCAGTCTGCATCTTCGTCATAAAGATTTGTCGCGGCAGACTTTCCATTCTCATATTGCATCCCCATAGGAGGGTGGCGTATGCTGCTCTCTATGGGTTGGCAATAGGAGAGAGCCGATGGGCGGGCGAACGGATGTGTGGCAGGGCACGCTGGCGCTGATGGTGCTGAAAACGCTGGAGACAATGGGGCCGCAGCACGGCTACGGGCTGGCGCGGCGGATTGAGCAGGTGAGCGGCGACAAGCTGCAGCTCAACTACGGCACGCTGTATCCGGCGCTGCTCAAGCTGGAGCAGGAGGGGATCATCCGCGCGCGCTGGGGCACGTCGGAGAACAATCGCCGCGCGAAATTTTACGAGCTGACCAAAGCCGGGCAGCGGCAACTGCGCAAGGCGGCGGCGGAGTGGGAGCAGACGACCGCGATCCTGGCGCGGTTTCTTGCGCAGGGCGGCGAAGCCTGATGCGACAGGCGCGCGCTTTGTGGATGCGGCTGTGCAGCCTGTGGCGCGGCGGGCGCCGCGAGGACGAGTTTGCGGCCGAGCTTGAAAGCCACGTGGCCCTGCACACCGAAGATGGCATGCGCGCGGGGCTGAGCGCCGAGGAGGCGCGGCGGCAGGCGCTGATCAAGCTGGGCGGGGCCGAACAGGCGCGGCAGGCCTATCGCGAGCGCGGCACGCTGCCGTGGCTGGAACATCTTGCGCAGGATGCGCGCTATGGCGTGCGCACAATGCGCCGCAGCCCCGGCTTTACGCTCGCCGCCGTGCTGACGTTGGCGCTGGGCATCGGCGCGTGCACGGCCATCTTCAGCATGGTGAACGCCGTGCTTCTGCGCTCGCTGCCCTATGGGGATCCGGGCCTCCTGGTGTATCTCTACACGCCGGACCCGGCATTGCATCTTCCCGCGGAGATATTCAGCCCCAGCAACGCGGACTTCTACGACATCCAGAGGCTAAGCCACTCGTTTGCGAGGATGACTTTTATGGGCCAGTCCACTTTCAACCTGGCCTCGCAGGGATCGGTGGAGCGGATCGGCGCGGCGCGTGTGGACGCCAATTTCTTTGCCACGCTGCGGTCTTATCCGGAGCTTGGCCGCGCGCTGGCGGCAGACGATCAACAGCCGGGGCACAACCGCGTGGCGGTCATCGGCGATGCGCTCTGGCAGTCGATGTTCGCGGCCAGCTCCGCGGTTTTGAAGGATTCGCTTTCGCTGGACGGAGCCGAGTATCGGATCGTTGGCGTGATGCCGCCGGAGTTTGGCTATCCGCGCGATACCGAGCTGCCTTATGGCAATGCGCAGATAAAAACCACGCAGGTCTGGATTCCGCTGGCGCTGTCGCCGCAGCAGATGGCCAACCGCGAAGGCTCGACGGCGGACGCGGCGATTGCACGCCTGCGCCCGGGAGTTACGGTGCAGCAGGCCCAGGCCGAGCTCGGCACGATCATGCAGCAGCTCGACAAGCTGCACGATCCGCGGATGCGCGGATTTGGCGCGCTGGTGAAGAGCTTTCCGGGAACGATTATCGCCCCGGTGCGGCCGCTGATGGGTATGCTGGCGGGCGCGGTGCTGCTGGTACTGCTGATTGCCTGCGCCAATACGGCAAGCCTGCTGCTGGCGCGAGCATCGGACCGGCTGCGCGAACTGGGCGTGCGCTCCGCACTGGGCGCGGGGCGCAGCCGCATCGCCAGGCAACTGCTTACCGAGTCGCTGCTGATCGGGCTGGGCGGAGGCGCAATTGGCGTGGGGCTGGCGTATGCCTTTCTGCGGGTTCTGCCATGGCTCAATCCGGGCAATATTCCCAGGCTGGGAGAGGCGAGGCTGGATGCGCGGGTGCTGCTGTTTACGGTTGCGGTGTCAGTTGGCACCAGCCTGTTGAGCGGTATTGTGCCCATGCTGACGCTGGCGCGGCTGGATCTTACCGCAGTGCTGAATGGCAGCAGCCGCACCGCCGCTGGCCGGCACAGCCGTCTGCAGAGCGCGCTGATTGTGGCCGAGGCGTCGATGGTGGTGGTGTTGATGGTCTGCGCGGGGCTGCTGATTCGCAGCTACGTAAACGTGGAGTCGATCCAGACGGGATTTTCACGATCGACGGTGAGCATGAAAATTTCACTGGGGCAGCAGCCCGGCGCGCCGGCGCAGCGCGCAGTGTTCCGGCGCGCGTTCTTTCACAGCCTCATCGGCAAACTGCGGGCTCTGCCGGGAGTGACCGGGGTGGGCGCCATCAGCGATCTGCCGTTGAGCGGCTCGGAGAGCCTGTCGATGGTGTGGGTGCAGGGCGACGCGCACATGAAAGACCAGTTTGCCGAAGGGCGCGGAGTGACGCCCGGCTATTTCAGCGCGATGGGCATTCCGCTGCTGGCCGGGCGGCTGTTCAGCGAGGAAGACGACTCGAGTGGAGCGCGCGCGGCCATTGTGAATCAACGATTCGTGCGGCTTTATCTTGCCCATCGCGATCCGATTGGCGCGCGGATCAGCATGAGCGGAGATGCCAGCCACTGGGAGACGGTTGTGGGAGTGGTGGGCGACGTGCGCCATGCGAGCCTGGAAGAGACGCCCATGCCGCAAATCTACAACCCGAACTACGAGTTCGACAGCGCCTACATTGCGGTTGGCGCCGCGCTGCCAGCCGCAACGATTGCCTCGGAGGCGCGCGCAGTGACAAAGACCATCGATCCCAACGTTGCTGTGGCGGACGTTCACACCATGGGCGAGCTGGAATCGCAGGCCAGCGCGCGGCGCAGATTTCAAACTACGCTGCTGACCCTGTTTGCCGGAATCGCGCTGCTGCTGGCGCTGGCCGGAATCTATGGCCTGATGTCTTATTCGGTGAGCCGGCGCGAGCGGGAGGTGGGAATCCGGATGGCGCTGGGCGCGCAGCGCAGCGGCGTGATGTTGCTGGTGCTGCGCAATGCGGCGGCTCTGCTGGGCCTGGGTCTGGCCATCGGCGTGGGCTGCGCATGGTTTGCAACGCGGGCTGTCAACGCGTTCCTGTTTCAGGTGGGCGATCACGATCCGATCACGCTGCTGCTGGTGTGTTTGCTGTTGGCGGTGTGCGGGCTGATTGCGGCTTTTGTGCCCGCGCGGCGGGCTGCGTCCGTTGACCCCATGCAGGCGCTGCGGGCGGAGTAGCCAGGCGCGTTGCGGGCGCGCGCGAACCGGAACCGCAGGGCGTGCGTACTGTCATTGTGCCGGATGGTACACTCCGGCAAGTGGGAGCAGGAATGCGGGCAAGTGCGATTGAGTTTCGACTGCGGATGTTGATTATGGTCGCGATTATCGCGGTGGGTTTCTGGGCGCCGTGGATCGAGACATGGGACCTGGGCAAGCGTATCTCGCTGCTGGAGTGGCTGGCGCTGATGATCAGCCGCGCGGGGCTGTTGCGCTTTACCTATGCCACGCCGGTGGTGATTGTGGCCGGAGCGCTGCTGGCTGCTGTGGCCGTGGCGCTGCGCGCATGGGGTTCAGCTTACCTGGGCTTCGGCACGGTGCAGCATGCGGAGATGCAGGCCGGCGGAGTGATGGCCGACGGACCGTATCGCTACGTGCGCAATCCGCTCTATCTGGGCTCGTGGTGCATGATGATGGCAATTGCATTCACCATGCCGCCGACGGGCGCGCTGTTTGCCATGCCGCTGCTCACGCTGTTTCTGCTGCGGCTGATCCTGGGCGAAGAGGTGTTTTTGACGGCGCAGCTCGGCGAGCCGTATCGCGCCTATCTGCGCACGGTGCCGCGGGTGATTCCGCGTTTCCGCGGAGCGCCTCCGGCGGCAGGCCACAAACCGCACTGGCTTGCGGCCATCGGGTCCGAGCTGAATCCGGTTGCGGTGTTCATTACGCTGGCGGTGGTGTCGTGGTGGTATGACAACGAGCTCATGATCAAGAGCATTCTGGTGGGGTTCGGGATCTCGCTGGTGGTGCGCGCGCTGATGCCGCGTGGAGAAGCCAGGGCAGAGCCGGCGTAGAGCAAAATCAGAGTGGATCAGATTGAATATGGGTATCGCGAAAATCGTGCCGGGCGCCGTTTTCTTGAGGAAAGCGGCACTGAACAGCATCGGCTCAGCCTTGCACTCACTCTGATTACACCAACTCTGATTTTTCTATAGCCAGGCGCGCTTTTTGCCCAGGCGGCCCAGATGGGTGTAGCCAAAGCCGTCGCCATACTTGAGGCCGTAACCGAGCATGCGGTCCACGCCGATGTGGTTGATCCAGATGAGCGCTACGGGCAGCCACAATCCGTGCAGGTGGAACAGCACGGCGCCCAGGCCGAGCGCGATGGGCGCGACGTAGTTGTGATAGGCGTTGTAGAGCCGCGCGCCGGTGCAGGGCGAGGCCAGATAGCCCAGCATAGACAGATCGGGCACCAGCCAGAGCGCGGCGAACACCCACCAACTGGCGCCAGTGCGCGCGTAGAGCACGGCTGCCACGGCAGCCACAGCCAGCCCTTCAAGCCGCTGCAGCAGAACTACGGACGAGAGCCGCCCGGGCGGTGCGGTCGAACTAGCGCGGACGACGGGACCAGTTGCCATGTTTCATGGATGAACGAAACCGGCCGCGGAGTGCAGAATGTTTGCAGAGCGTGCGCAAAAAATGCGAAAGGAGAGAAGCGCGCAGGCTTCTCTCCCTTGCCGGTCCCTGGTCCGGTTGATTACTTCTTTGGAGGGGCGATCAGGTCCTTGGCGGCCTTGGCCACGCGGAACTTCACGACGGTCTTGGCCTTGATCTTGATGGCCTGGCCGGTCTGGGGGTTGCGGCCCATGCGAGCCTTGCGCTCTGCCTTTACTAGGCGGCCGATGCCGGGGATCACGAAGACGCCGTTCTTCTTGGTCTCCTTGATGGCGGTCTCAGCCAGCAGGTCAAGGAACGCCGCCGATTGCTTGTTGGTGAGTTCGAGCTTCTCGGCCAGGTGCCGCGTAAGGGCGGTCTTGGTCAGTCCAGTTGCCATGAGATGTTCTCCTTCTGGGCTAGCCCTCGGGGCTGCCTTGTTGACGGGCTTTCACCGCATGGGGGGAGTACGCTCAGAGACTGCCTCAGGGCAAAACACCTGTATTCATGCGGCTATTGAAGAACCCTGCCGATGGTTACCTTGCGGCTTTGGGGCAGGCAAAGTCAAGGCGAAAAGTCTGATTTCCACAGGTTTTCTTTGGGTTTTGCCCCAAATTAGCCATTTTTAGGCCTATTTTGCTGGATTTTGACCGGACCATACCGCAAAAAGCGGCTGGAATCGCTCTCGGGACGATTGCGCGACTGCGCAAAATCGGCTCTCTAGCGTAGACCGAAGAGCACTTTTCTCCCGGGCTTTTGCGCGGCGGCAATGGGGGTGTTGAGCGCGTCGACCACCGGCGTGGCGATCTTGAAATGGCGAATGATGGTGGCGGCGAGATCCGGCTTGAGCGCGGCTTCAGCGGGCAGCGTGGCGGCCAGTCCCCACTGCTTGCAGCGGATCAGGTCCATGCCGGGGTGGTCGGCGGGAAAGCCCTTGGGCGGACGGGTGAGCGCGTTGCCTTCAAACTCCGCAAATGCTCTGCGGACGGCGGCGCCCTGAAGCAGCTTGCGAAACTCGGCGTGATGGTCGAGGAGCCAGTGGCGGATTTGCGCAAGCTGGTCTTTCTCTGGCATGTAGGCGCCGGCGGCGATGACCACTTCCTTGGCGCTGACGTGGAAGTAGAAGCCCGCGCCGGAGGTTTTGGCGAGGCCCTGGTGGGACCACCACGCGGCCACGTGCGTTTTGTAGGGGCGCTTGTCGCTGGCGAAGCGCGTGTCGCGATAGATGCGGAAGATGGATTTCTCAGCGGGACGCACGAAGCCGGGCGCGAAGTCGAGCATGGCGTTTGTGACTTTGCGGATGACGGCCAGCATGGGCTCTTTGAGCTCGGCCTCAAACTGCGGCTTGCGCGGCTGGAACCATTCGCGGTCATTGTGTTTGGCGAGGCTGCGCAGGAATTTGAGCGCTTCCGGGCGGAAGTAAGGGAGAGCCTCGGGTGCGGCGGATTTTTGTTTGAGAGCCATGACAAAGAAAAGTGTATCGTGGAGGACGGTGAGGCGCGGCCGGCGACGGCTTTCCGATTTATGCTGCGCGGAGAAGCCAGCCCTTCATAGTGTCCGCATCCACCAGGCCGGCCTGCTGGAATTGCAGCTCGCCGCGGGCGAACACCGCGAAATTGGGAATGCCCTGCACGTGAAAGCGCGCGGCGAGCTGGGGAAACTGCTCGGTGTCTACCTTGAGCACCACGGCGCGGCCGGCGAGGTCGCGCGCCACCTGCTGGACATTCGGCGCGGCCATGCGGCAGGGACCGCACCACGCCGCCCAGAAATCGACCAGCACGGGAACCTTGCTGTCCCGAACAACTTCGTCGAACTCCGCCGGGCCCACTGCGACGGGCTCCGCCATGGGCGGCAAAGGCTGCTTGCAGGCGCCGCATTTGCCGGTGTCAGCCATGTGCTTTGCGGGAATTCGGTTCGGCTTTCCGCAGGATGCGCAGTTTCGGACGATGGCCATGACAAATCCCCCTCACTACAAGATGCGCCAGTGTGCTCGATCGTCGCTACCGAATCACTTTCAACGCGCCGCGAAAGAGGCCGTCGAAGTCGGCGGCGAGGGAGGCTTCCTTGGCGATGGCCTGCTCGATAGCCTTTTCCGCTGCAGGGCGCTGGTAGCCGAGATTGACGAGCGCGGAGAGCACGTCGTCGACAGCGGGGCCGTGGACGGCGGTCTGCGAGGGCGCTACGGCGAAGTCGTCGAGCTTGTCTTTGAGCTCGACGACAAGCCGCTCGGCGAGCTTTTTGCCCACGCCGGGAATGCGCGTGAGCTGCGCGTGGTCCTGGCCGCGGATGGCCTGCACGGTGCGCTCGCTCGACAGGCCGCTCAGCATCTTGACGGCAAGTTTGGGACCCACGCCGCTCACGGTGATGAGCCGCTCGAAGAGCCGCTTTTCTTCACGGTCGAGAAAGCCGAACAGCGCGATCTGGTCTTCGCTGACCTGGGTGTGGATGTGCAGCGCGGCCTCAGCGCCCACCGGGGGCAGCGCAGTGAAGGTGGGCACGGAGATGACCACGTCGTAGCCGACGCCGCCGGCCTCCACGATGGCCTGGCCGGGCTGTTTGTAGATGAGCTTGCCGCGCAGGTGAGCGATCATTGGGCTTTCTTGTAGAACCCCTGGTTGTGTAGAACCCCTGGTTGTGTAGAACTCCTGGTTGTGTTGAACTTTTGCTGCTATCCCGGCGGCCAGGCGAGGGCGCGGCCGCCGAGCAGATGGACGTGGAGGTGATCGACGGTCTGGCCGCCGTCGGGGCCGTTGTTGATGACGATGCGATAGCCGTTGTGCAGGCCCTTGTCGCGAGCAATCTGCGCGGCGGCGAGGAGCAGATGGCCGAGCAGCGCGCTGTGGCTCTCGCCGGCCTCGGCGATGGAAGCGATATGTTCGCGCGGCACGATGAGAATGTGTGTGGGCGCTTTGGGGCCGATGTCGGCGAAGGCGTAGACGCGGTCGTCCTGGTAGAGGGCGGTGGATGGGATTTCGCCGGCGACGATCTTGCAGAAGATGCAGCTCATGGCGCAATCAGTTTACAGGACGCGCGGGTCAGCCGGTGTGATCGAGGACGATCTTCCAGCCGCCGGGCCCTTTGTGCCAGACCAGCGAAAAGATGCCGCTGTCGCGGGCGGATTTTCCTTTCTGCTTTCGAGCCAGATGAAAATTGCCGGTGACAACGGCATAGTCGGCTGCACCGCAGGAGCCGGGCAGCAGCCGCACGTCGATATTCGAGAAGCTGAGCGTGCCCATCTGCGCGTGTGTGGCGTAGTTTTTGCGATAGCGTTCGAGGATGGGCTGATAGCCCTTGCGCACCGCGTCGGCGCCCACAAAGGTGGTTTGCGGCGAGTCTTCATAGCCCTGCATGAATGCGGCGATGTCGCCGCGGTTCCAGGCCATGGCCTGGCCGGCGATGACGGCGCGAATGGCTGTCTCGTCCCCGCCCTGCGCCCACAGGGCTGCTCCCGCGCAAATCATGACCAGGATCAGGAAAAAGCGCCGCATGGTTGTGCCTCCGCGTTCAGCTTACAATGTGCCCGCGGCGGATTCCTTCTGCGCGGTTACAAGATTCACTTGCAGGTGCAGCAAAAGAGCATCAATGAACTAGCTCAGAGACTACTGAGACTTCTTCGCGGTGTGTGCTGCCAGGCATGTCGAGCGAGCCGAGGATAAGCGGCTTGCCTGGCGTGAGCGCTGTCGTTCCGTCAATGACTGTTTGCCGAATGGTGGGGTCTGGAATGTGCGCGCCAGCCTGTGCATCTTCAACGCTGGATTGTTCGACCTTTGTTTGCAGGTGCAGAGCAGCCGTAGAGCTGTTTAGAGATGCCTCGATGGCCAGGCCAAGGTCGATGTACTGTACCTGCGAGTTCTGCCCAGAGCTGTTGGTATCGAGGACTCCAGTAACAATGGGTACTTTGCTGCCTTGTTTAAGGGTCGTCCTTTCTCCCGAATCCGGAACAAGGATGGAGACCCTTTGCGTGCCCAGGCTTTTGTCTCCGTCCATCTCCGTAAGCGAGTAAGTGAGCCGATAGATCTTGTGCGGCCGGTCAAGATCGGCAAGCATCTTTTGCGCAGCCTCAATATCTTCTGCCGAGCCGCGTATGGAGATGGCGTTCTGCGATTCAACATAGTAGACCTTGGCCATGGGCAGCATGTTACGCAGGTCGGTGATTAAGTCGCGCGCGTCGCGCGTTTCCGTTACATTGGTCAGGTGAAAGATCTGATATGGTCCCGTATCTGCCGGATTGGAATCTGCAGGATGGGCTTGCGCGGATGCGCGCTGCGTGAGAGCGGATAGTGTGAGCATCAGGACGATCAGGGACAAGACAGACAGCATCACTCGTCTGCCCGTGCGAACAGGATTCAGTTTCATCTCTCGCCTCTCAAAGTGATTTTTCCCGGAAGAACGCGGCGCGGTCTCACAGAGGTCTGCGTGCATCTTCTGAAGACAAAGACGCCCAGGTCGAGATTCCGCTCGACAAATTTTGCGATAAGTTGGGAAGTTAGACGAAAGTTAGTGTGTTTCGTAAACGAGCGCTGCACTTATCCGAGTTAACTCTCACTCAATCTCGATGTAATCGAGTGCGGCGGAATCGCCGGCGTCGGGCGCTGCCGCAACGCGCAGCGTGTCGCCGGGCTTGAGGTCGATGCCGGGCGCGGTGAAGCGTGTGGAGTTGTCGCCGTCGGGCCGGCGCGAAGGCAGCGTGGCGTCGGCGGCCCACGAGGCAACGGCGCTGCCCTTGACGCTGAGCGTGAAATGAGCTGTGCCGCCGGCCAGGTCGAAGTATTGCACGGCAATGTTGAAGCGGCCCGGCTTGCCCGCGTAGGTCCATGCGGCAGAGCAGGATTTTTGAGCGCAGGAGACGGCTTTGCCGCGCGACGCGTCTTCCCAGGGGCGCACATCGATGACGGTGTATCCGTTGAGGCGCGCGTCCTCGGCTTCCATGCGGCCGGGAAAGTGGCCCGCGCGTCCCTGGGCATCGGGAATGCCGCTTTCCTTGAGGAAATACTGCACGATGGCATCGCGCCACACGATGGCGTGGCCGGCCTGATATTCGAGGCGCGCGCGCTCGTCATTGAAAAGTCGCGGATCGATTTTGTCTTTGAGCGTGGCCCATTCCGTGCCCAACTGTGCGGCTTCTTTCGCGCCCTGGTAGTGGCTGTCGTAGACGTACTGGATTACGGTTTTGCCGGAGTGCAGCTTGTAGGTCCAGGGCACGTGATGGAAGAAGAGCAGAAGATTGTCGGGGCAGGTGGCGAGCGACTCGTAGAGGCCGGCGACCGCAGGCGGGTACTGGCCGATGAATCCGGTGCCAGTGGCTGTGGTGCGGTCCATGCCGATGCCGTTTGCATCGTCGCGGTGCCACTGGCCCCAGCCGTTGCGCTCGCTGGACTCGATGTTGGGGCCGTAGTGGCTGCCGGTGATGTCGGTAAGCGTCTGGGTGCCGAGGAAGCCGGTGTAATCCACATAAGCGGGCCACGACTGCATGAGCATTTTGTCGACGGTGGCGACGACGGCGGGACTGTTACTTATAGTTTGCCGCGTCCACTCCTGTGCGATGGCGTCGGCGGAGAGATCGGGATTCCAGGCGAGCCGGCCGAACGCGTAGAGATTGGCCATGGCCAGCGGCGCGCCCAGCCAGCCGTCGCGGCCCACATCGGCCACGCCGACCATGCCGCCCAGCGGACGATGGAAGGTTTTACCGGCGATGATCTGCTTTACGGGCGTGGATCGATTTTCGGCGTGCAGATCGAAGTCCAGGACCCACTTCCACATGGGCGCGATGTAGACCAGATGCCGCTGCTGGCCGAGATACTCCTGCGTGATCTGCAGCTCCATGGCCTGATTGGTGGCGCGCAGTCCGGCGAAGAGCGGCGAAACCGGCTCCTGCGCCTGGAAGTCGATGGGCCCCTCTTTGGTTTGCACGATGACGTTGGGAGCGAACTTGCCGTCGAGTGGATGAAAGATGTCATAGGCGGCGCGGGCGCGGTCGGCCTTGAGGTTGTTGTAATCGAGGTGATTGTTGTAGACGAAGGCGCGATAGAGCACAACGCCGGCGTGCGGCGCGAGCGCGGCGGCGAGCACGTTGGCCGCGTCGGCCGGACTGCGCCCATAGCTGGCGGGGCCCGGCTGGCCTTCGGAATCGGCTTTGACGGTGAAGCCGGCGAAGTCGGGAATGAGCGCGTAGATGGCGTCGACTTTGGCGCGCCACCAGGCTATGACCTGCGGATCGAGCGGATCGAAGGTCTTGAGGCCGCCGATGGTTTGCGGGCTGGCAATGTCGACGCTGATGGCGAGGCGCACGCCCCAGGGCCGCATGGCGTTGGCCACGCGGGCAAGGCCTTCGAGCATCTGCGGCTCAAGAAAAGCTGCGGCGCCGTTGACGTTGTTTACGTTGCAGGCATTGATGCCGACGGAGGCGAGCAGGCGCGCGTAGTCGCCGGCCTGGGTGAGATCGCCGCGAACTTTTCCGCCTTCAAAAAATATGGAACGGCCGCCGTAACCGCGCTCGACCGTGCCGCGGGCGTTGTCCCACTCGTCGACCCAGCGGATGGGCATGGCGGGCTGCTCGAGCGCGCGCAGATGCGTGAGGTCCTGGCCGGTGGCGATGCGGCGGAGCAGACCGAATGCGCCGTAGAGGGCGCCGCGCTGGTCGGCTCCGGCGATGACGATCAGCGGCCGGCCATGGGCGTGGATCTGCGCGAGCCAGTAGCCCTGCGGCGCGACGCTGCCGGGAAGGTCGAGCGATGGAAAGGCCTTGCGGACTTCGGCGGTGGTGCCAATGACCGCTTCTTCGCCCGTTGGGTTGGCATGATCGTTCAGCAGCGGGAGCGCGTGTTGCATTTCGCGCACGGCAGTCTGTTCGAGTGTCCCGCTGCCCAGAGCGCGGACGCGGGAGGGGACGCTGCTGCGGCTTTGCACCGGCGCGTAGCGGAGCCACGCGGAGTCAGCGGACTGGGCGTGGAGCGCGGGCGCAGCGAATAGCGCGATGCAGGCAAAACATTCTACAAAAGCGATTTTTCTGCGTGACGCAGCGGATGTGCGTTTGGGCATTCCAACCCCTCGCTAACGTTGTATCACTTTGCGGCGCGAGCAGGGTCAGTTGTTCCACTCGATGCGGACGCGGCGCAGACCGCGGAGAGCGTTGGCGAGATAGATTGCATCGGCGCCGCGCAGATCGTCTGCGTGGAGCACGCGCTCGCCGCAGTCAGAGCGGGTTGCGAGCAGATGGCTGCGGTAAACGCCGGCGAGCAGGCCGCACTCGATGGGCGGCGTGAACAGGCGGCCGTCTTTCTCAACGAAAACGTTGCTGATGGCGCCTTCAGTGAGCTCGCCGCGCTGGTTGAAAAAGAGCGTGTCGGCAAAGCCGTCGCGGACGGCCTGCTGGAACGCGGCGGCGTAGAGCGGCCGGTGCGTGGTTTTGTGGAAGAGCATCGGGTCGGCGGAGTCGGTGCGCTCGGTCGCGATGCGCACGCGGCCCATATCCGTTCGCTCGCCGGCGGCCATGGCCGGTAACAACTCGGCGGTGATGGCGAGGCTGCCGTCGCGGTGGAGCAGAAGTCGGACCCTCTGCGCGGCGCTCCCGGCGAATGCGCGTGCGTATTCCACGAGCGCGCCGCGCGCCTGCTCGCGGTCGCAGGCGAAGCCGAAGTAGCCGGCGGAGTCGGCGAGCCGGTCGAGGTGCAGATCGAGAAGCGGAAAAGCGCCGTTCCACAACAGGGTTTCGATAAGCGAAAAGCTGGAGGGCGGGTGATCGGCGTCGGTGAGGAAACGCGCCTTGAGCAGGCATTCGCGGTACTCGTCGGCAGCATTGGAGTCGATAACGATGCCGCTGCCGGCGCACATGGTTCCGTGCGCGCCGTCGAGCTGGAGCGTGCGGATGGCGACGTTGAAGACCGCTTGCCGTGGAGAGAAGCAGCCGATGGCTCCGGTGTATATGCCGCGTGGATAGCCTTCGAGCGCGTCGATGAGCTGCATGGCGCGCACCTTGGGCGCTCCGGTGACGGAGCCGCAGGGAAACAGCGCGCGGAAGATGGCTTGATAACCGACGTCTTCGCGCAACTCGGCGGTGACGGTGGAGGTCATCTGCCAGAGCGTGGGGTAGCGCTCCACGGCGAACAACTCGGTGGCGCGGACGGAGCCAAAACGGGCCACGCGGCCGAGATCGTTGCGCAGCAGATCGACGATCATGACGTTTTCGCTGCGGTTTTTGGGGTCGTTGCGCAACCACTCGGCCTGCGCGCGGTCTTCCACGGTAGTGCGTCCGCGCGGAGCGGTGCCTTTCATGGGGCGGGTGGTGATGCGACGCGCGTTGTGGGCGGGATCGACGCGGAAGAACAGCTCCGGCGAAAAGGAGAGGATGCGGCGGTTGTTCTGCCAGTGGAGAAATGCGCCGTAGGGTGCGGGCTGCCGCTCGCGCAACTGCGCATAGAGAGCGGCCGCGCCGCCGTGAATCCGCAAGTTCCAGGGCGCGGTGAAGTTGAGCTGATAGATGTCTCCGGCACGAATCCACTCGTGGATTTGGTCAATGCGCTGCGCATACTGGTCTTCGGTGAGGGCAAATGCCGCATCGAGCTGGGGCGCGGGCTCGATGCGGTCAGGCGGCTGGCGAAAGGCTGCCAACTGCGGCGGCTCGCCGTGAACAAATTTTCCGGTTGAGTGATCGAACGGATGGCAGCGGTCATAGATGCCGAACCAGGCGAGCGGCTCGCTGCCGGCGGCGTGCGCGGCGGCCCTGGGCTCAAAGCAGCCGCCGCACTCGTAGGAGAAGAAACCTGCGGCGTGGAGCCCGGCGGCGAGTGCGCTTTCGACCGCGTCGAAGAGAGCGTCAACTTCCGCGGGGCGGTGCGCGGTGTGTACGTGCAAAGGAGCCGTGAACAGGCGCGTCCACGGCTCCTCGGGGGTTTGGGAAGTTTTGCTGGTTTCAGTCACTCCGCCTTCGAGCAGCACCGAACCCGGCGTTGCATCCACCAGCGCGTAGACTTCGGCGGGAAGGGTGTGCCGGCGCTTCATGCTGGCTCGATCGGCGTGCGCTTTTTACTGCACGGTCAGGACCATGGTGGTGGAGTTGACGGTGGCGCTGACGCCATTGCTGGATTGCGCGGTGACGGTGACGTTGAAGGTGCCGGTGGGCGTGGCGGGCGGCGGCCCGGGGCCGTGTTGATAGTAGCGATAGAGCGGCGCGCAGCCGGTGGCGCCGAGCGTGGTAACCATGCCGAGCATGACCAGCAAAGCGAAGCGGCTGAGCCATGCGCGCCGGCGCGCGCCCCAGGCCAGTCCGCCGAACCCGATAACGCCGGGCAGCAGGAAGGCCCAGGCAATGGGGCTGCCTTTATGCGGCAGCGTGGCGCTGGCCGCGGTGCCGGCGGTCTGCGTCTGCACCAGCATGGAACTGATGGGCGGGCAGGCCGAAGCGGGCGAGCCGCTGGAACAACTGGCGGGCGTGGTGGGTAGAATTTCGACCGTCTGCGGCGTAAAGGTGCACGAAGACTGGTTGGGAAGCCCGGAGCAGGAGAGCGTGACAAACATGGGCGCGGTCAGCGCCGAGTTGTTCTCCGGCGTCACGGTCACTTCGGCGGTGCCCGAGGTTCCCTGTTTAAGCACCATGGGAAACGACGAGGGCGAGATCGGCGTGAGACTGATGGCGTAGCCCGGAGTCGAGCCCGCGTCGGTTTGCACGTCGCTCACCGCGGATTCGGATGTCATGCGGGTGTCGTCGCCGGAGTAAACGGCGCGCAAGGCGTGCGCTCCGCCCAGCAGGCTGACGGTCGAGGTGGCCTGGCCGGCACTGTTGAGCGGCACTTCGGCCAGGACGCGGCTTCCGTCCTCAATGCTCACGGCGCCTGCCGCCGGCAGTCCGTACTCGTCGGTGACGGAAATGGTTGCTGTGGCCTGGGTGCGGCCGGCAGGGCCGCTGGTGCTCACATTCAGTGTCGTATCGGTCGCCACGTTCTGCGACGCAGCCGCGGCTGCGGGCAGCAAGGCCATGGCCAGCGCCATGCCGATGCCGGCAACCCATTCAAGGTTCTTACCTCTCACGTAGACCAGCTCCAAACTCACAAGAAGAATCGCGTCTCGCTGTGTTTCTATGCGTAGAAATATTGTATCCGCCAAGAGTGCATGGCGGCCAACCCGGCAAAAAACGGAACGGCAAGAGTTGGACGGACTGGTTGAGAAATGGGAAGTGAGGTCCGCGGCGAAATCGGCATGCGGGCTGGAGCTGGCGGAAAACAGGTCCGAGCTGCGCGGTGCGGCGGCTCAGGCCATTTCCACTAACTTAAACCGGCTGCGGCTCGTATTCTTCTTCCTCTTCGACCCCGTAGCGGCGCAGCAGGTTGGGCAGGCTCTGCGAAAAGGCCGAGCGCGGCATGACGACGTCGCAGCCGGCCTCAATGCCCTTGAGCTTGAGGTCGCCCTGCAGATGGCTGAGAAAGCCGATGATGGAAACCGACTTCTTGAACCGGGTGCGGAACTTGGGGATCAGCGACATGGGCTTGGCGCCGAGGTTGTTGAGGTCAAAGACCAGCAGGGCGGGCCGCTCGCCCTCGGGCACATCGAGGATGCGGGTGACCACTTCCTTGTCGCCCTTGACGAACTCGACCTTGACGCCGAGCTTGCGCGCGCTCTCCTGAATCTTGGCGAGGAAGAACAGGTCCTCGATGAAACAGAAGATGCGGGTGGGCGCGTCTTCACGCACCGGCGCGGCGGCCTGGGGAGTGTAGTTGTCGTTGTAGTAATTGCCGTGGCTGTTGCTGCCACCACTGCTGCCGCCGAGCTGGCCGAGCTGAATGGTGGAAGGGGGACCGTCCGCGATGTTGCCATTCACGGCGCGGTAGCTGTGATCCATGGGGCCGACGAACTCGCGCGGGCCCTTTTGCCGGCTTTTTCGCTTGCCCTGGCCGCCCATCATGTTGTTACCCGGCTGCGGCTGCGGAGCCTGGCTTTTCTGGAAGAATTTCTTCTTCTTGCGGCCTTGACTCTGCGGCGCGGGCTTGGACTGGACCGGCTGCGGCTGCGACTGCTGCTGCGGGGTCTGGGGCGCGCCCTGCGGGGTGGTTTTGTTTTTGCGGCGGCGCCGGCGGCGCCGGTGTCCTTGCGACTGCCCCTGGCCATTGTCAGGTGCGGGCCCCAGCTCTGGCTGAGACTGCGTCGATTCTGTGGTCATGCGTGTACTTCCTGGTGCATTGCAATATAGTTCGTTTGACTTGAACCCTGGTATTCCCTATCCGGGGGAGTTTTCCCCGCTGCCGGGTAACCCATTTGCGCGGTAACCCATGCAGATGCCCGAATGTGGACCGAATCCACGCGCCCCAGGCCGCGCCCTGATTCGCGCCCTGGTTCAGCACAGGTCCAGCCTGGAACTGAAGCCTGGATCAGCAGCCACGGCTGGCGGCGGAGCGCCGGATCGCATCCATACGATCGCATTCCGGCAAAGGAAAGTGCGACCGTAGCGATCTGCCTTCCGGATCTTGTGCTCCGGATTCCAGCTTCCAGATCGCCCGCTCCAGATATCGTCTTCCGGGTTCGGCTGAGATCGCGCTCGCGCAGCAAAATTCTCCCGCCGGCACTCAGCCGGCACAGCTCCAGTAAGCCCCGCGCCTTCCATTCGCTGGAAAATTCCCTTGCCACAAACTACACCGGAGACGCTGTTTCTGTCTCCATCCGATCATCCGGGGGTGGTGCGTGGCGGCCGGTGCTTTTCGCAGGTAATGCCCTTCCTATGTGAGCTTTCGCCGCGCTACAGCCTGGTAAGAAGTTGAGCATGTCGGCGAGACTTGCTGGCTCTGCGGCGAGCTTGCACTCCCCCCCGAATCCTGGGTGGCCCGCGTCAGCCGCTCGATAGGCAACTCTGATAGTACAGCGAAGGCACACGGCTGGCAAGGGGAGTTTGCAGCGGGCATGTTGATCGGAAGGGCACGGGTGGCGGAGATGCCAGGCAGGGCGGGGCGTAAAAATGCCCCTGAACGTGCGAAACGCCACTCCGGAGAGTGGCGTTTAACTACCTGCACTGGTCACTGGCCTCCGTGAACAGGGTGGGCGATGGTTTGTTCCACCGCACCGTTTGCGAGCTCTCCCGGCTGGCAGGTCCCTCTTTTTGAGGGCCGCTCATGATGAATCATGGCGGTTGCTCTTGCTCGGGTGCCCGCTGTGCTTTGGCTGCCTCTCTGTTGCGGGCCGCCGGAACATCACTGGCACCCTCCTAATAGCAATCGGCGTGCCGTTTGACACTGTTCCTGTTTTCAATCACTTAGCCCGAATCGTGCGCTAGCAAGTCTCGATTATGGGAGGTTATTGGCTGCATTCCTTCCAAAAAACATAGAGTCCCTGTTTTCCACAAAGAATATACCTGACACGCCATGGTGTTTCTAGCACCTCAAATTCACGAAAGGCGCAGCCGCATTTCCCAAAAGCCTAATGGAAGCAGTTCGGTATCTCTCTGACCCTGATCTTTGCGTGGAATTTGTGGCTTCTATGCGATGGTTAGGAGTCCAGTATGCCCTTATTGCGAGAGTAAGTGACTCTCCTACCTGAAAATCGTGGCGCATCTGGAAGTGCCTGGTGAAAAATGCCGCAAGCAATTTACGCGGATCGCTTCACGCTGGCAGTGTCGCAGATTTCAGGGAAGAGACTAGCCCATGCGGAACTGACCGGCAAAGTGGAGGGGTCAACCTGTCTAATTTACCCGCCAAGCGGAAGCGACAGCGACGGGGAAAGCGGGAGTCTTAGATTTCCGCCTCTCTTTTTCAATACGGGATTGCAATTCAGCTTCGGGAACCTTAAGGATTCGCTTTAATGCCTCGCTGAAGTGGGCGAATTCTGGCAAATCAGCTGGCTTCTTCACAAATGCTGCTATAAGCCCAAGAGGCTAATATCCAAGTTGTCAATGACATAGACATTTCCGTCTGTACCGTTGAACCAAATAGCGCGGGATTCTTCTTCCCCGATTACCGTTTGCCGCCACTTGCTTTTACCTCGTATCGAGTCATCAACTTTGCTTCTGAATTCTAGGAAGTTCCATGCGGCGCGTCTTTTGTGCGCGACGATTGGTAAGCTCGCTTTGTCTTCCGTGATATTGACCGATCGAGGATTGCATGTATTCTTAAAGTGTGTTTTCATGTCAAGTTCAACGAACTTGGCGTCGATTTCTGCCTGTGAAAGGCAAATGTAGTTTTGATTTTCAGGAGCTACTCCCATGGCGACCTCAATTGAGGATCTAAGGATCCGTCTACGGAAGTTCTTGGATGATCCTCGATCCGACAAAGAATTTCGCGGTTGGTTTGCATCGTTATTGATCGACATAAATCAAGAAAACGATTCGCAGGTTGAACGGCTCGTGCGCTCAATCCATTTGGCGTTTTCCGATGCTGCAGAAGGTCTTCACAGCGCGGAAGAGTTAAAGGCATTGCTCCTCGGCTTCGCGAATACGCCGGGTGAGGCTCCGACAGCGGAGTCAGGGGCGAAGTTCGCTTTCGCCGCGCAGCCGTTCTATTACTCCGCTGTAGTAGTTTCATCTGAGCTACGACCTTTCTACTCCGGGGGTAGCGTCGCTCCCCCGTTTTACTCCTATGGCACGGCCAGCCCTGCTCCTCTCTTTGTTGGAGCGCAGGAAACTAGCCCCTCGGGAACCCCTGTTGACCGGGAATGGACTGCGGCATAAGAATCACGGAAAATGGGACGACGGCCGCTGGCTCTTGTTGCCCTTCATGTTCCAGGACTACGCTGTACGAACCAGACTCATCGAAACGCAAACCGGCAAACTTTACGGGCATCACGATGGGGCCTCGCTGCGTAGAGTTAGCAAATCCCCGAGCTTCCGTAATAATTTTGCCGCGCTCCAGATTCTGGATCGACAGCCTCCAGGACCACGAATCTGGTCGATCTGCTTCCAGCAGGGACAAGATTGTGAGGGTGGGCAACACCGTCGGCAATTGGGGAACTGTGATGGTTCCGATATACATCCCCAGAATTATGAGTTTGCCGTTGTCTTCGCGACGTACATCATCCAATACTTAGACAGAACTTTACCGTTCGCTCGGAGGGTTGACTTTTTTCGACGGGGGCGATAAGGTAAGGGTGTCTAGGCCGTACCTATCGTTTCCCGTCTAAGCCAATCTCCAAAACCCCGCCCAAAAAAACACCACACTCGCCAGCCAAAGGCGAGTGTGCGCCTGCGTGGCAAGCACAGGTTACTGAGAGAGAATATAGCAGAGATTTCGCGGAATGGTACGGTGGATTTGTCCAGAAAATATAGTGTTATACCCCCGATTTCCGCCAAATCCCCGGAAAACCCGAAGAATGACTCTCCTTCTGACCTGGTTTTCCGCGTCTCGCGCGACTTTTGCACCGGATCATGTGCAGAAAATAATCGGCGCTGGTGACTAGTCAGGTTCCATATTCTGCGGACAAGCGAACCGCAAATAAGTTGATATGGCGTGTTACCTATATTTATTAGACCTCGGTTCTACACCGCCCGCGAGGGGTGGTCAGCGCTGGCACTGTGGACAGAAATGGGTTCCACGGCCAGCCAGCAGGATGCGCTGGATCGGCGTGCCGCAGCGACGGCAGGGCTCGCCGGTGCGCAGGTAGACGCAGTGTTCGAGCTGAAAGAAGCCGCGGACGCCGTTGGCATCGACATAATCGGACACCGACGAGCCGCCCAGGCGAATGGCGTGCTGGAGCACGGTGCGCAGCGCCTCGCGGAGCCGCTCAAGCTGGGCGCGGGTGAGCCGGCCGGCGGCGCGGCGGGGGCGGATGCCGGCGTGAAAGAGGCTTTCGTCGGCGTAGATGTTGCCGACGCCGGCCAGCAGAGTCTGGTTGAGCAGGGCGGCCTTGATGGCCAGCTTGCGGCCGCGAAAGAGCGCGGCGAACTCGTCGCGGCCTATGGCGAGCGGGTCGGCGCCGGGGGCGCGAAAGGAATTCGGCGATGCGGCTGTTCCGGCTGATCCAGAAGGCGCAAGGGCGCGAAATTCGAGGCGGCCGAAGCGGCGGGGGTCGACAAAGCGCAGCTCGCGGCCGCTTTCGAGGCTGAGGCGTGCGTGGGTGTGCGGGGCAATGGGCGCGTCGGGTACGGTGACCAGCAGCCGGCCGGTCATGCCAAGGTGCACGATCCACTGGGCATCGGGTTGGGTTGCGGCGGCGGAGCCGAGCTCGCAGACGATGTGCTTGCCGGTGCGATGCACGGCGAGAAAGGCGCGTCCGGCGAGACCCGCGGATTGACTCGCGGCCGGGGTTTTGAAAGGCTCGGCGAGGCTGCTGAACCAGGCCTGCAGGATGCGGTCGCCGCGCACACGCTCGTGGACGCCGCGGGCGATGGTCTCCACTTCGGGCAGCTCAGGCATGAATCCAGTTTAAGGGACGGGTTGCATCTGAGCGGCAACCGGAACCGACCGCCACAATATAAAAGATGCCCGGCCATTGCCGAATGAGCGGTTAGTGGCTTTCACCGGGGCCGAGGATGCGGTTGGCCTCGAAGCTCACGATCTTCCAGATGCCGCGTGCGTCGCGGGCATAGACGCGGGTGTAGCGGTAGGTGCCGGAGAGGTTGCCCTCCGGCGTGGCGCCCTGCACGTTCGCGGTGGAGGTGACAATGGCCGTGGCTCCATAAAAGCGGATCTTGCGGTCGGTGATGTCAAGGGTTGTGAAATGGCTGCGGCCGCCGCGAAGACTGGCCAGAGCCTCGTCTTTGTTTTGCAGAGTGCCCGCCGGCGTAATGGCGATGTAATCGTCGGCCAGCAGAGAGCTCATGGTCGTGGTGTCGTCTTTGAGCATGGCGACGCGCCACAGCTCTTCGAGGTGGTCGATCTCGTGGCGCCGCTCATGCCTTTGCGCGAGCGGCATGGCAGCCAGCGGAAGCGACCAAGCCGCCAGTAGGAGCGCAGTGACGGCCCAAAAGCGCCGCGCGCGATTCCAGGAATAACTTACCGAACCCGTCATAAGCGTAACGGATGGTAGCCCTGAACCGGTGTTGCGGTCAATGCGTGTCAGGGAAATATCAGGCAAAATTCCATCCGCCTGGAGTGAGCTCTGGTTTTTTTCAAGAACCAGTCCGCAGCTTGCGGAAGCGTTCAGCCGTTGGACGGCGCGGGAGGCTTAAACGAGAGCAGTCAGATTTTCGAGCTTGCGTTCGCGCATCTTCTGCAGGATTCCGCCCACCACATATTTCTTGAAATGGGGGGAGTCGCGATGTGCGGCCAGCGCCTGATCGTCGCGATACTGCTCGTAGATGAGCACGGTGTCGGGATCGTCCTGCAACTGGTGCGGGATGTAGCTGACGCAGCCTGGTTCCTGGCGGGATGCGTCGGCCAGCAGGCGCAGCATCTCTGCCACTTCGTTGCGATCTTCCTGAGCAAACTTGAACCAGACAGCAAAACTGATCATGGGGTAAGTTTCCTTTTTTAGCCCGCCACGGCGGACCGGGAAGGTTTCTGAATTGTACCTTGAATGCCGATATACGCCTGCCGGCTTATGCCTGCAGGCTGTCGAGCGCCTGCGCGAATTCGGGCAGAATCATAGTCTGGTCGCGGTCAGGGCCTGTGGAAACCATGCCGATGCGCGCGCCGCTTTCACGCTCCTGAAAACGAAGATACTCGCGCGCAGCCTGTGGCAGCTTCTCAAAGTCGGTGATTGCTTCCGTGGATTGACGCCAGCCTTTGAGGACGGTGTAACGGGGTTTGATGCGCTCAATACCAAACACGTCGGCGGGAATTTCGTCGGTGACTTTGCCGTCGATTTCGTAGCCGATGCAGATGGGGATCTCGTCCAGCTCGTCGAGAACGTCGAGCTTGGTGACCACCAGCCACTCTGCGCCGTTGACCTGGTTGGAGTAGCGGAGCAGGGGCATGTCGAGCCATCCGCAGCGGCGCGGACGGCCGGTGACCGCGCCGTATTCCTGCCCGCGGGCGCGCAGGCTCTCGCCGGAGGCGTCGTGAATCTCGGTGGGGAACGGGCCTTCGCCCACACGGGTGACATAGGCCTTGGTGACGGAGATGACGGTGCCGATGGCGGTGGGGCCTACGCCGGTTCCAGTGGCTGCGCCGCCGGCGGTGGCCGAGGACGAGGTCACAAAGGGATAGGTGCCGTGGTCGATGTCCAGCATGGTGCCCTGCGCGCCTTCAAACATCACGCTGCCGCCCTGGGCGAGGATGTTATTGAGGAGGCGGCCGGTATCGGCGACAAAGGGGCGCAGCTTTTCGGCGGCGGCGGCGTACTCGTCATACATGGCGGCGGGATCGAGCGGATCGGTGCCGAACAGGGCATGGGCAATGGCGTTCTTTTCCGCGCAGGCCGCCTCGATGTGGGTTTTGAGCAGCGCCGGACGCAGCAGGTCCACCACGCGCAGGCCGCTGCGCGCCATCTTGTCCTCGTAGGCGGGGCCGATGCCACGGCTGGTGGTGCCGATCTTTTTGCGGCCGGGGGCGCTTTCGGCGGCCAGCTCGATCATGCGGTGATAGGGCAGGATGACCTGGGCGCGATTGGAGACGATCAACTGCGAGTCGACATCGACGCCGAACTCGCGCAGCCGCTCGACCTCGACCAGAAACGCCAGCGGATCGAGAACCACGCCGTTGCCGATGACGCCTTTGCACGACGGCCGGAGCACGCCGCAGGGGATGAGCTGCAGGACGAACTTCTGGCCGCCGATGATGACCGTATGGCCGGCGTTGTGTCCGCCGGCGTAACGCGCCACGGCGGAGAACCGCTCGCTGAGCACGTCTACGATTTTTCCCTTGCCTTCATCGCCCCACTGGGCGCCCAGCACTACCGCTGTCTTTGCTCGCATGTCTTCCCGTTTCCACAAAATATGGCCCGGCGCGGCAGCCGAAAGGTGAAGCGCACGAGCGAGAACTGTATGCGGACCTTATCGGCCCGCGGCCTCTACGATGATAAACCAGCGCCGGCGCGGAGGGCCTGTTAACCAATTCCCCGGCAGGTTCGTTATATGTGCAGAAGAGCATGAACAGGACTTTGGGGAGCGAGGGAACGAGATGAAAAACAGCAATTGTGTTGGCGCATGGCTGGTTTGCTGTGCGATGGCGGCTGCAATGAGTGTGTGCGGCGGGGCGCAGACGCCGGTCCAGACGCCGACTGGCGCTGCGGCGCGGCGAGCCGCTATGCAGGCGGCTCCGGCCAGCCGGGCAACACCGCCTACATCCTCTACACCGCCCAGCGAGCAGGAGGTGGCCGATGCGCAGGAGCAGTTGCTGAAGTTGCTGCGGCTGAGCCCCACGCTGACCACGGTGGTGGCGCGCGATCCGTCGCTGCTGGCCGACCAGCCGTATGTGCAGCGCAACAATCCCGAGCTGGCGCAGTTTCTCACGGCGCATCCGGATATTGCGCAGAATCCGGAGTTCTATCTGTTCAGCAATCTGGATCCGCACGACGGACGGCGGGACCGCGCGCTGGAGCGTGCGGTGTGGCCGGAGTTTTCCGCGCCGCAGCGCCAGTCCGTGGCCGTCGAATTTGTGGACCGGGCGGGTCCGATCATCGGCGTGATCGGATTTTTTCTGGCCGTGGTGTGGATCGTGCGGCTGTTTGTGGACAGCCGCCGCTGGAGCCGCGCATTTACCCTGCAGAGCGACGTACACGCCAAATTGATCGACAAGTTCAGCACCAGCCAGGAGCTGGCCGCGTATATGGAGACTGAGGCGGGCAAGCGGTTCCTGGAAGGCGCGCCCGTTCAACTGGGCGCCGAGGCCGGTTCGCGGATGCCGAATGCGGTGGCGCGGATTTTGACACCGCTGCAGATCGGGGTGGTGATGGCGCTGCTGGGCGCGGGGCTGCTGGCGTTGCGCCACGCGGGACCGGATACCTATGAGCCCATGCTCGTGCTAGGCATGATCGTGCTCATGCCGGGAGTTGGGTTTATTCTCTCCGCAGCGGCAACGTGGGTGCTGGCGCGGCGGCTGGGGATGTTGCCGGACCGCGCCGCGGGGCCGTCCGGATCGCGGGAATCGCTGTGAGCCGGACGGGACGCGGCGATGGCGGCGGGAAAGAGGAGACGGATGAGCTGGGAGATTGCGCTACCGGAAGCGCTGGCACGCGAGGCGCGGGTGAGTGCGCATGCGGCGCCGTCGATGGATAGCGAGGCGTTCGCGGGATTCTACGAGCGGTCGGCGCGGCCGCTGTGGGCTTATCTGGCGCGGGTTTCAGGGGATGCGGCGCTGGCCGAAGATCTGATGCAGGAGAGCTACGTGCGCTTTTTGTGCGCGGGGCAGGCGCCTTCGCCGGCTGCGGATGGCGAAGTAGCGGCGCGGCTGTATCTGTTCCGCATTGGCTCAAACCTGCTGCGCGATCACTGGCGGAGGCCGAAGGCGGCGTCGATCGACGAGGTGGGCGAGGAGTTTCTGGCCATGCAGGGCAGCGCGGCGCAGTTCGATTCGCGGGCGGTGTTGACGCCGGCGCTGCGGCAGATGAAGCCGCGCGAACGGCAGATGTTGTGGCTGGCGCATGCCGAGGGCTACTCGCATCGCGAGATTGCGCAGGCCACGGGGCTGGCGGCGGCCAGCATCCGGCTGCTGCTGTTTCGCGCCCGGCGCAAGATGGCCAAGCTGCTGCGGGCACAGGAGGCAGGCGCGCCAGGGCCGGCGAAAATGGGCGTGTGGAGGGACCAATGACACTGCACGGCTGTGCACGCGAGAAGGAAGTGAGCGAGCTGGTGGAGCGCGGGCAGTGGCCGCAGGCTTCAGCTCCTGAGCTGCGCGAGCATGCGCGCCAGTGCCGCGCCTGCGCCGACCTGGCGCTGGTGGCATTGGCAATGCAAACCGCGCGCGCCGAGACCATGGCGGCCGCACAGGCGGGCGAGGTAAAGCTGGGCTCAGCCGGAGCCCTGTGGTGGCGCGCGCAGCTTCGCCGGCGGCGCGCGGCGGTGGAGCGCATGGAGCGGCCGCTGATGAGCGCGCAGATTTTTGCGCTGGCGGTGAGCCTGCTGGCCGCGGCGGGCTTTGCGGCTTTTGAGGCGCGGCACGGCGCGGCATGGCTGGGCTGGCTGCAAGGGTTTCCGCAGGCGGCCACGGCGCAGCTTGCCGATATCTCCTCTTCCGGATGGAACTGGCTGCTGCTGGCCGCCGCGGCCACGCTTACTTTGCTGGGCGGGGTGATTGTTTATCTGGTTTCGGAGCGGCAATAGCGGATGAGATCGAAAAGCTCTCAGAAAACCTGGCATGGGCCCGTCTGATATAGTTGCACGGTCAGCAAGACGGCCTATTTTCGTAAACGCTAACGGAAGCGCGGCCAACTGCACATTCAGCGAGAGACGAGGAGAAAACTATGCAGTGGAATGAGAGCACACGACGGTCGTTCCTGAAGCAGTTTGGCGCGGCCGGAGCGATGGCGATGGCGGCGGCCAATGCCGAGGGACTGGGATTGCCTGGCGGACAGGCGGATGCGCCGACGGCGGGCGAGTCGGCCGCTGACCAGAAACAGGATGCGACGCGGGCGCAGCGGATGGAGTGGTGGCACCAGGCCAAGTTTGGCATGTTCATCCACTGGGGGCTGTACAGCGTGATCGGCCAGCATGAGTGGGTGAAGGAGCAGGAGGGTGTGCCGATTCCGCAGTACGAGATTCTGGCCAAGCACTTCAAGCCCAAGCCCAATGCGGCTCGCGACTGGGCGCGGCTGGCCAAGCGCGCCGGGCAGAAGTACATGGTGATGACCACCAAGCATCACGAGGGGTTCTGCAACTTCGACACCAAGCTGACCGACTATAACGCGGTGCAGCAGGGGCCGGGACGCGACCTGGTGCGCGAGTATGTGGAAGCGGCGCGCGCCGAGGGGCTGCGGGTGGGCTTTTACTACTCGCTGATGGACTGGCACCATCCCGACGGCGCCCGGTGCAAGACCGACGAGGCCGCGCGGCGGCGGTTTGTGGACTACACGCATGGGCTGATCCGCGAGCTGCTGACAAACTACGGCAAGGTCGACGTGCTGTGGTATGACGTGGACTGGCCGCTGACGCCGGAGCAGTGGGAATCGGAAAAAATGAACGAGATGGTCTTCGATCTGCAGCCTGAAATTATTGTGAACAACCGCAATGGACTACAAGGCGACTTTTCCACGCCGGAGCAGCACATTGAGGCCTCGGCGGTGGGGCGCGCATGGGAGTCGTGCATGACGCTCAACGACAGTTGGGGCTTTAACCGGGCCGACGACGCGTGGAAGACGCCGAAGACCATTGTGGACAACCTGACCACCTGCGCGCGCGGCGGCGGCAATTATCTGCTCAACATCGGCCCCATGCCGGATGGGTCAGTGCCGCCGGCGACCGTGGAAGTGCTGGACGCGGTGGGCAAGTGGATTGACACCAACGGCGCCACGATCTACGGCACCGATCGCGGCAAGCT
Source organism: Occallatibacter sp. (assembly GCA_036267475.1). Classification (GTDB taxonomy): domain Bacteria; phylum Acidobacteriota; class Terriglobia; order Terriglobales; family Acidobacteriaceae; genus Telmatobacter. Next base: position 20,565 of record DATAVZ010000014.1, on the reverse strand, counting down.
GGGCCCGAACGCGAGCTGCAACTACTCGCGGCGCGGGAACACGCTTTACGTCCACGTACATGGATGGCCGGGTCACACGCCGGCAGCCGAGTGGCTGGACTTCTATAAGCCGGAAGTGGTGGTGGCCATCGGCGGACTGAAGCCGAAGGTGCTTTCGGCCAAGGTGCTGAAGACCGGGCAGAAGGTGGAGTTTACGCAGGACGAGTTCACCTTCCGGCTCACCGGGCTGCCGATGGAAGCGCCCGACACACCGGCCACGGTGATCGAGGTGGAGTGCGACGGCGAGCCGACGATCGATCACGCGGCGGAGCGTCCGCTCTGGCCGCGGTATAAGGTGGGGATCAGTATTTAAGCTGGCTATTTAATCAAGCTCGGCCAAGGCTGGCTGGGCTGGGTGGTTTCCCAGGTCTGAAAATGCAGACCTGGGAAACCTCGATTGGCAGGTAGGTCCGATCGCTTTCGGCCCATCCTAAATCTTCCTTATTTAGACTTTCCGCGCTTCTGCCGTTCCATATATTCAGCGCGAATTCTCTCGTAGCGCGCCTGCAGCACGTCCAACTCCTCGTCGCTCAGCTTCTCGATATCCATCATTTGATTGCCGGCTCCGGCGCTGGTATGGATCAGTTCATTCAACTTGAGGTTGATGGCTCGCGCGTCGCGGTTCTGCGTATTCTGGATCAGGAAGACCATCAGGAACGTGACGATCGTGGTGCCGGTATTGATCACCAGTTGCCAGGTGTTGGAATAATGGAAAACGGGACCCATCGCTGCCCAGACCAGGATGACGACCACTGCGCCCAGAAACGCCCACTTCGAACCCAGCCACGCCGAAGCCGAGCTGGAGAATTTGCCGAATGCATCGCCCTTGGTTTCGGCTGCCACCTGCTGGGCGATTTTAGGAAGGCGATCCTTCACGGGTTTCTTCAGCGGAATTTGGTTTTTCATCTAAATTCTCCGACCGCACGATTTTCGCAGATTCAGGTTCGCGCTACTCCACATTCATAGTGTCTCGCTGCCCCGGAGATTCACCAAGTCTACAGGATAGGAAAGCGCGAACGCCTGTTGGACGTTGGCAAACCTCAAGATGCTCTGTGGAGCGGCGAAAGGCGGTCCAGTCGCCGAGGGCTCCGTCAGGGTTTTGCGAAATCACGATCAGCGCAGGCTGTTGTACAGAATCAAGGCGGCATCTGCACGGGTGAGCGGATCGTCATCTCTGCCCGATACATCCTTGCCCAAAACATCTCTGCCCAACACATTCCTGCCCAAAGACGGGCCGTCCTGTTTCTCCGTACTCAGCGCGGCGACCGACTGAATGAACTCGCCCACCGTGAGAGGAGCGCCGGGACAGAACAGGGCCGGGGCGCTGCTGCATGGCGGCACCAGGCCCCTGGCATGCCAGGCTTCAACCGCTGCCGAATAGTCCAGATACAAGGGGACATCGGCGTAGGACGACTGGGCGGGCTTGGGCCACTTGTCGAGCTGAACAATGGCTCGCCACAGCTTGGCTTGAGGAGGCGGAGCTAGCGCAAATGCTTGTGCAAGAATGACCGCGGCCTGGGCCCGCGTTACTCCATTGGCAGGTGCGAAACCCCCCGGCTCCGCCGTCATCCACTGGTGTGTAACCGCAAACTGCGCTGCCTGCCAGGGCCGTGAGCCGAGGGCGAGATCGGGCATCGGCTCGCGCGCCAGAACACTGCCCGCCTGCAGCAGGGCCACCTGCACCCGCTGCTCGGCAACCATGCGCGGCTGCACGTCTTCAGCAATCGCAAGGGCTGCCAGCGCGCCGGCGGCCTGGCCGGTAAGCATGGTGATGGGCTGCAACCGCGTGGCGCCGTTGGCCAGCCGCGATTGCGAGATGTTCTTTTCCGCGGCCAGCAATCCGTCGACTTTTTCCGGAATCAGCGAACGAAGCGGGACCTCAAAAGGTCCGGAGCGAGCCTCGGGTGGAAGATCGGTGAAGTGCTCCAGCTCAATTTCGAAATCGCCCGGATCGCTGCATCCATGCAGATCGTCTGGGTAGTCGCCCACCGCGATTGCATCGGGAAATCCAATCACCGACATGCCGCGTTGCCGCTCCCTGCGAATATCGCCGCCCGTCAACGTATATTCGCCGATGAGCCGCTGGCTTTCACGAACATAGGGCAGCGGCGGGAAGTTGCGTTCGATGGCCTTGAACTCCTCGGGTATATTCGGGCACGCATTTTCCCTGCGGTTGAACGCGGTGTCGTATCCCTCATCGTTGGCAATCGACCAGTCGGGCTGCTGCAGCTCGTGCTGAATGTAGTAAAGGTCGGCCAGCGCCTTGAGTTTTGCTTCGCACAGAATCTGCTTTCTGGCGCGGCGATCGTAGATGTCCGTGTTGACGGAGAAGTCGTTGAACCAGTTGAGCACGGTGCGCGTGATTTGCCGGCTATCGGTCGATACGTAGTTTGCGGGGTTTGCTGAATCGGGAAGTCCACGATAGGCGTTGTGAATCGCAAAGCTTGCGGGAATGGTGCGACTGTTCGGATTGCCGTCAATCCGCAGTTCACTGCGCAGCTTGGGCAGCCACTTGTCGTACTCCGGCGGAGGATGCAGCATCTGCAGCTCTTTGGGCACGCCGTGCGGATATTTCCGGATCACCATGGTGTAGGTGATGTCCTGGGTGCAGGTGTGCGTGCGGTCGGGGCCAATCACGCGGCCGCTTCGGTATCGCGCCGGCGTCAAAGGCAGCACGTCGCCAAATTCTGTCGCGTCGATCAATACTTTGCTTTTCAGCATGGCTCCGCGATTGGTCACAACGCCGGTGACCGTATTGCCGTTGGAGAGAACGCGCACCACACGCTCTTCGAGGCGAAGATCGATATGCCCTTTGTTGCCTGGCTTTGCGCCCGAGTTCACCTCCACAATCATCTCGTTCAGGATTTTGCGGATTGCCGACGGCTCAAAGCAATGCGATGTGTCGGACGAGTAGCATGTGCCGACGGATTTTCCGCGGGCGCGATAGTAGGCTTCCATGCGGCCGAGGAACTCACGGTAGATTCCGGAGGGCGGAGTCAGATTTTTCCCTTCATCCATGGTGCTCACCGCGGCTGCCGACATCTGTCCTCCGATCCAGTCGGTTTCCTCTAACAGCGCAACGTGCGCGCCCATCCGCGCCGCTTCGATTGCCGCAGACACGCCTCCCGTTCCCGCGCCGGCGACGACGATGTCGTAGGTCTGTGAAGGGCTTGAAGCGGTAGCCGCGCAGAGCGCCGCGGGAAACGCAACAGCGCAATAAAGCCAGACAGCGAGCGATCGAATCTGCGGGTGCATCTTCATTCTCCAATTCAATTGGCACATCCTTTGCACACATTCCGACGACTCGACATTTGCGTTTTGAAGTTGGTAACTGTCGGGCAGAAATTGCGCGGCCATTCGATGAGCCACCTCTGCAATGACTGATGTAAGGGTGGGCCAGCCGCCCTCTGCCGGTCGCGCCGCGCTCCATGGTAAACGAAACGCGCGGGTAAACGAAACGTGCTCCGGCTGCTAACATCAAAGGTTGGCAGCTATGACGATTTCGACCGAGAAGAACGAGCAAAATATCCGGGTGCGCATTGCGCCGTCGCCCACCGGCGATCCGCATGTGGGCACCGCTTACATTGGCCTCATCAACTTTCTCTATGCGCGGCAGCGCGGCGGCAAATTTGTGCTGCGCATTGAGGACACGGACCGGGCGCGCTTTGTGGCCACGTCGGAGCAGATGATCTTCGATGCGCTGCGCTGGCTGGGCATTGAGTGGGATGAGGGTCCAGATGTGGGCGGCCCGTTCGGGCCTTACCGGCAGTCGGAGCGGGCGGCGATTTATCGCGAGCATGCCGACCGGCTGCTGGCCAACGGCACCGCGTATCGCTGCTTTTGCACCGCCGAGGAGCTGGAGGCGGCGCGCCGGCAGCAGATCGCCGCGAAGGTTCCGCCGCGCTATCCGGGCACGTGCCGGAATCTCTCGACAGCCGAGGTCGAGGCCAACCTGGCCACAGAGAAGCCGTGCGTGATTCGCATGAAGGTTCCGACGGAGGGCTCGACGGCGTTTCGCGACGAACTGCGCGGGGAGATTACCTTCAACCACAACAATGTGGACGACCAGGTGCTGATGAAGTCCGATGGGTTCCCGACCTATCACCTGGCCAATGTGGTGGACGATCACCTGATGCAGATATCGGATGTGATCCGTGCCGAGGAATGGATTTCGTCGACGCCCAAGCACGTGCTGCTTTACCAGTTTTTTGGATGGAATGCGCCGCGGTTCTGGCACATGCCGCTGTTGCGGAACCAGGACAAGAGCAAGATATCGAAGCGCAAGAATCCGGTATCGCTGGTGTATTATCGGCAGGCGGGATTTCTGCCTGACGCGGTGATTAACTTTCTGGGCCTGATGGGCGGCGGCATGCCCGCGGAGATCAACAACGCGAGCGAAAAGTTTACGCTGGCGCAGATGAAGGAGCACTTCGATATTCGCAACATTCGGCTGGGCGGCCCGGTGTTTGACCTGACCAAGCTGCGCTGGCTCAACGGCGAATATCTGCGCGCGCTTACGCCGGAGGGATTTTACGCCGAGCTGCGGAAATCGGTTCTGTCGGACGAGTACCTGAGCGCGATTGCGGCGCTGGTGCAGACGCGCATTGAGACGCTGAGCGAGTTCGGCAACTTGACGGGATTCTTCTTCGCGGACAATATTATGCCGTCGCCTGAGGTGTTTCTGCCCAAGAAGCGCACGCTCGAAGAGACGCTGGCGTTTGCGGCCGAGCAGTTGACGATGCTCGAAGCGACGAGCTGGACCGGGGCGGCGCTCGAAGCCGCGCTGAAGCAGCTTGGCGAACAGCAAAGCTGGTCGGTGAAAGAGAACTTCATGCTGCTGCGCGCGATCTTGACCGGGAGCCAGATGAGTCCACCGCTGCTGGAGAGCATGTTGATCTTTGGCAAGGCGCGGACGCTGGACCGGCTGCGGCGGTTTATCGACGCGCAGAAGCAGCAGGCGGGGCAGAAGAAGTAAAGCTTATGCGAAGGCGGGCTCGGGGCGAGCGTAGGTGTAGGGGCCTTCGGGAACCAGCACCACGAGCGCATCGGGCGGCAAGCCGTGGAGCAGGGCGGCGACAGCCACGCCGAGATCGGCGAAGACTCGAGGCGCGAGCGCGCCGAGTTGTGAGGCTGCAACGCCGGGCGTGTAGAAGTAGAGCTCGTGCTTGAGGCCGACCAGGGCCAGGCGCTCGAGCTGCCACTGATCGACTTCGACGCGGGTCTCGCGAATCTCCTCCAGAAAAGCAGCGTGGCCGGCGTAGCTGGCGAGCATGCGCGCGAACTCGGGTGAGCCGATGCCTTCGGCGCATTCGCCGAGCACCAGCATGCGGCCGCCGGGCTTGAGGATGTGCTGCGCGGCGGTGATGCCTTTCACGGTCTGATAAAAAGTGAGATCTAACGGGTAGCCCGCGGCCGAAGTGATTACGGCGTCGGCCAGCGCGGGCACAGGCGCGAGCGAAGTGGCCTCAAGAAAGCGGACCGCGGCGGCGTGGGCCTGGACGGGATGGCCGGCGAAGACGCCGGAGATTTCGCGATCGCGGGTGAGCGTGACGTCGAGGATAAAGTCGTGGCGGGCCATGGCAGCGATTTCGAGAAGCTCGGCGTGGAGTGGGTTGTTCTCGATGGAGCCCTCGGTGGCCAGCGGCTCGCGCATGAATCGCGGCGAGTGGATGACTTTGATGGTCTCCTGCGCGGCGAGACCGGGCGCGACGAGCTTGCGGCCTCCTGAAAAGCCGAGCATGAGGTGCTGCTCGACGAAGCCGAGAGTGATGTGGAGATCGGCGGCCATGAAGCGCTCGTCAATATAAACGGGCGTGCCGCTGCGGGTGGCGCCGAGCGGACGGTGCGCGGCGAGATCGCGCGCGTCGTGGCTGACGACGCGATATCTGGCCGCGATCTCCGGGCCCAGGATGACCTCAATCTCCTCAGGCATGGCGGCGCGGTGCAGGCCGGTGGCAATGAGCAAGGTTACGCCCTCTACCGGGATTCCAGCGGCGTGAAGGCGGGCGAGCAGCAGCGGCAGGGTAACGCGGTTGGGCGCGGGCCGGGTAATGTCGCAGATGGAGATGGCCGCGGTGCGCTTGCCTGCGGCCAGCTCGGAGAGCGGCGGGCAACCGATGGGGTGGTCGAGCGCGGCGCCGAGCTTGGTGGCTGCGTCGGCAAGCGCCGGCGCGGAGCGGGTGTGCGCCACGTAGATGGCGACCGCGCTGGGAACGGAAACGCCCGGAACCGAAACGTCGATGCCGGATTTACCGAAGGCGAAACGGGTCTTGTTCATCGAATCGATTGGCGCGGCCCTTCGTGTTCAATTTTACGCGCGGTCATTTACTCGTGCTCAGGAGGCGGCAGAGAGGCGGCGAGAATGGCGTCGGCAATACGTGCCGCCTCGATTGCGGGACGCACCGCATGTACGCGGACGATGGAAGCGCCGTGGAGGATGGCGGCGGTGAGCGCAGCCAGGCCGGCGTATTCGCGGGCGTCGGGCGGCGCGGGATGGCCGCCGTGGAGCGGCGCGAGGGTGTGGCCCAGAAAGGATTTGCGGCTGAGTCCGGCGAGCAGCGGGCGGCCGAGGGAGAGCAGCTCGCGCTGGCGGCCGAGCAGGGCGTAGTTTTCATCGAGCCGCTTGCCGAAGCCGTAGCCGGGGTCGAGGACCACGGCGTGTGGCGGGATTCCTGCGGCCTGCGCGATGGCCAGGCTGGCGGCCAGGCCGCTGCGCACGGTTTCAAGCAGCGCGTCCGCGGCGAACTGAGGCTGCGCGCGCCACTGCTCGGGGCGGCCGCGGGTGTGCATCAAAATTACACCGGCATCGAACTCGGCGCACACCTGCGCCAGCGCCGGGTCCCAGGTAAAGCCGCTGACGTCATTGATGATTTGAGCGCCGGCTGCGAGGGCTGCGCGGGCGGTGGCGGCTTTGTAGGTGTCGGCGGAGAGGATCGCGTCGGGCCGGTTTTTCAAAATGCCCTCGACGACCGGCAGCAGACGGGCCTGCTCTTCGTCGCTGCCGACGGTGGGCGCTTCGCCACCTGCGCGGGAGCCGGGCCGGGTGCTTTCTGCGCCCAGGTCGAGCAGGTCCGCGCCTTCATCGAGCAATTGCATTGCGCGGGCTATGGCTGCCTCGGGGTCTAGAAAAAGACCGCCATCGCTGAAGGAGTCGGGCGTGATGTTCACGACGCCCATCACCAGCGTGCGCACGCCAAGCTCGAGCGAGCGGGTGCGGAGTTGCCATCTATTTTTGGGGCGTGCAGGAAAGGAAGCCACGGCGTCAGGGATGAGTCAATTGAGGACGAGTCAATTGGAGACGATTCAGTCTGGCCGCAACCTGGCGTCCAGCGCGGACGGATGCAGCCGGAGATTTTTTACGGCGGCGTGCGGAGGGTCGCTGAACATCGGAGATTGGACCCACCAGCAAATCGACAGGAATGCCGAGGCCGGTGTGCAGGCGGCGAATCATGGGCAGGGTCAACGCGCGCTTGCCGTTCAGGACCTCGGAAACCCGCGCGCGGCTGCCGATCATCGGCTCCAGGTCCTTTCTTGTAAGCCCATTCTGCTCCATTTGAAACTTGAGGATTATGACCGGTTCGGGCGTATCGATGGGAAAACGGCGGGCTTCGTATGCATCGACGAGGGTGGCAAGCACGTCGAGCTCATCGCCGGCCGCGGTTCCGGGCCCGGAGCCCATCAGCTCGGCAATCCGCGCAACCGCGGCATCGTAATCGCTCTCAGTTCGAACCGGATGGATTCGCATAGCGCTCCTTGTCGAACCTCACTTTGGTTACATCGATCCGGTCGTATTCGCGATGTGTCCCGAGCCATAGAATCAGTATGATTCCATGCCCGTAATCGACCGCGGCGACCAGGCGAAATTCGTTGCCCTTGATGTTGAATACTACGCGTTCGGCGGAAACGATGCTGGCTGCGCCGAACTGCGCCTTCAGCTCGGCCGAATTCTTCCACGCCGCGCGGGAGACCATTGCGTGCCAAGAGTCGAGGTGGTCTTTCACGAACTTCCGCAGCCGGCGCTCGACCCGGTTCCGAACGAAGCCGTTCAGGGTGCCACGCGCAATGATTCGCACCTGTCGAGTGTACTCCGCTCCCGGTATGGGAGCAATGTGGATTCCCGTTTTGAGGACGATTCGAAGATGGTTTCGGGTGCGATGGCCGCGCGAGTGCTTCAAATCGTAGCTGCCAATGCCGTACACTCCGGGCATGCAAATCTTCAGGCCGATGGCGGCGATGGCTCTGGCGGGTCTTCTGGTTTTTGCGGGCAAACTGCAGGGGCAGGCGCATCACGCCCATGTCGCGCATCTGGCGCATGCGGCCCAGCGGCGGGGCACGGCGGAAGGCACGCTGGCGGCGCGGATTGGGGGCATTCTGGCGGCGCCGGCGCTGAGCGGCGCGGAGTTCGGCATCAGCGTGACCACGCTGGATGGGCGGCCACTCTATGCGCTCAATGACGACAAGCTGTTTATGCCGGCGTCGAATGCCAAGCTCACCACCACCGCGGCGGCTTTTGCGCTGCTGCCGGTGGACAAGCTCACCTGGACGACGTATGTGGTGGGCGACGGCGATGTGGACAGCGGCGGCACGCTGCACGGCAACCTGATCGTGCTGGGAGTGGGGGATCCAACGCTGAGCGCGCGGCGCTACCCGTATGAAGAGCCGGAAGCGGCGCGGGCGGCGGCAAGTCGGGAATCGGCCGGTCAGGAATCGGCAAATCAGGAATCGGCCAGTGCGGGCGCGGAAGCGGCGCGGAATCCGATGAACGTGCTCAGTCTGCTGGCGCAGCAGGTGGAGCAGTCCGGGGTGCGGGCGATTACCGGCAGCGTGGTGGGCGACGACACGTTCTTTCTGGACCAACCCTATGCGCAGGGGTGGAGTTGGGACGACCTGCAATGGGCGTATGGAGCGCCAGTGTCGGCGCTGACCTTCAACGACAATTCGATTCGCCTGAATATTGCGGCGGATGCCTCGGCGCCGGGCGCGACGCTGGGCTCGTGGACGCCGGATGTGGACTACTACTCGCTGGACAACAGCATGACGCCGACCCCGACCGGCGAGACGGCGCATCCGGGGCTGGAGCGGCGGCCGGGGAGCATGCTGGTGCGGGCATGGGGAACCGTGCCGGCGGCTGGCTTGCATGCCGGGCTGGCCATTATCGATCCGGCGCAGTTCACGGCCGAGGCCTTTCAGCAGGCGCTGGCCGCGCGCGGCATTCTGGCCCAGAATGCGGCCGAATCGCGCCACCGGTTTGCCGACGACACGGGCAACTTTGTTGCCGAGCGCGAGCTGCCGCTGCGCTTTGCGCCGGTTGTGCTGAACACGGTGGCCGGCGCGCCGGAAGGACGCCGGGTGCTGGCGGCGCATATCTCGGTGCCGGTGGCCGAAGACATCGAGGTCACCAACAAGACCAGCCAGAATCTGCACGCGGAGCTGCTGCTGCGGCTGCTGGGCAAGCTCGATGGCGCCGACGGCAGCTTTGTGCAGGGTGCGCGGGTGGTACGGCAGTTCATGACCGACGCGGGCGTGAGCGACCAGGATTTTTTCCTCTATGACGGCTCGGGGATGAGCCCCGAGGACCGCATTGCGCCGCGGGCCTTTACGCGGCTGCTGGACTATGCCGCCAGGCAGCCGTGGGGGCAGCAATGGCGGAACACGCTGCCGGTGGCCGGAGTGGACGGAACGCTAGAAGCCCGGTTTGCGAACACGCCTCTCAAGGGTCGGATGTGGGCCAAGACCGGCACCCTGAATGAAGTGACCGCGCTGACCGGCTACCTGACGGCGGCAAGCGGCAGAACGCTGGCATTTTCCATCCTGGTGAACGGGCGCAGGCCCGGCAGCGACGCCGAGGAACAGGCTGTGGACCGCATTGCGCAAGCGATTGCCGCCGCCGACTGAGGCCGGCTCACCCTGTATCATCAGTAGCGAGTGGGCACCCGGATTTTATTTGCATCGTGTGCCGGGCTGATCGGCGCGGCAGCGGCGCTGGGTCTGGCCGGCTGCAGGCAGTTGCCGCCGTCCATGCCGGCGTCAGAGTGGACGGCGCAGCAGGCGCGCGGAGCGGCGGTGTTTGAGAGCCACTGCGCGCGGTGCCACTATCCTACGTCGACGCGCGGGATGAACGGCCCGGGATTGCAGGCGATTACGAAGGGGAAGGCCATGCCGTCGGGCGCGCCGCCCACCGATGAACGGATTGCCGCAGTGATTCTGGATGGGCGCGGGATGATGCCGGCCACCCGGCTGGACGACCCGCAACTCCGGGATCTGCTGGCTTATCTGCACACGCTATGACCAAGGAAACGGAAAACGCGGGAACGGGGAACCGGGCCGGAAGCCCGGCTGGCGGGCCAATCCATCATCAGATAGATGATCCAATCAAGGACCAAATCAATGACCAGGCTCCGGACCGGATCGGGCGCGCAGTCCGCATCGGCGGAATAGGCGCGCGGAGTCTGCTGCCTTTGCCGGGATTGGCGGCGATTGCGCTTTACCTGATGGTGCTGGCCGGAGTGATCATTCTGGGAGTGGTGTCGGGCGGGCACTATCCGCCGGTGTTCCTGATCTTCTCGGTGCTGTTTATCGCCTCGAGCGCGGGCATGCTGATGCTGTTCCGCTGGGCCTGGTCGCTGGCGCTGGCCGCGGTGATGATGCTGGCCGGCTACAACCTGTTTGTGTTCGCCAGAGAGCACCAGGCGGCGGCGCTGGTGCAGGGGTTGCTGAACCTTGTGTTTTTCCTGTACCTGGTCCGGAGCGAAGTGCGCGAAGTACTGCGCTGAAGCATTTTCAGCCGAACGGATTCGGACAATGCTGCATTCCGGAAGTGTTGAACTTCGCAAGTTTGGAGCGTCGCAAGTTTTGGAGCCGCTGCCGAAAGCTATGCATCAGCGGTCAGATGCGGGTGCGGGCTGGCCTGGACCAGAAGTGCTTACGCTCGACAACCTCGGTGTCGGGTGATTCCACGTGGGTGGTTCCGTCCGCCGTCTGCACAGTGGTATACCGCTCGACGACGCGCTCCCGGGTGTTTTCCTTCCAGGTAAACAGACTCACCAGTGCGGCCAGAAAAGCCCAGATCAGCATGATGCAGCCAATGGCCGTACACAGCACGCCGCCCAGCACCGCGGGTCCGGTGGTGGTCAGGTCAAAATGCAGGCTGGAGCCGGCCAGCGGATAAGCCGCATTAAAGCCCGTTGTTCCATGGCAGTAACCGAGGATAAGTCCCAGGCCCACGCCTAAAAAGATGACGGACACAATGAGTGGACGATCAGATCTCATCGCGATCTCCTTATTCCGCCACGGGCGGAAATTCTACTGAGCGGAAATTCTACTGCTTTGTGGCGCACTCTGCTTCAAGTGGTGCTGAAAACACAGATGCGTTCCTCGGGGAAAAGGTTTGGGGAGCCCGCAGATTCGGCAGCCGGTACAATGAAAGCTGTAACGGTAAATGCATGATGGAACTGGTGCAGATTGAGCCCGCGCGGCGACTGCCGGCGCCCAAGCCGGAGTGGTTGAAGACGCGCGCGCCGATGGGCGAAAACTACCACGAACTCAAGCGGCTGGCGCGCTCGCTGGGTCTGCACACGGTGTGCGAGAGCGCCCACTGCCCCAACATTGGCGAGTGCTGGCACCAAAAGACGGCTACGTTCATGATGCTGGGCAACCTTTGCACGCGGCGCTGCGGGTTTTGCGCGGTGCCCAAGGGCCGGCCGGAAGCCATCGATCTGGACGAGCCGCGGCGGGTGGCCGAGGCGGTGGCTGCGCTGGGTCTGCGGCATGCCGTGATTACCAGCGTGAACCGCGACGACGATCTGGTGGGCGGCGCGCGCGCCTTTGCCGTGGTGATCGACGAGGTGCGCAGGCAGGCTCCGGGCTGCCGCGTGGAGGTGCTGATTCCGGATTTTCAGGGCAACCGGCAGGCGATCCGCACAGTGGTGGAGGCGCGGCCCGAAGTGCTGAACCACAACACGGAGACGGTGCCGCGGCTGTATCGCGTGGTGCGCTCCGGGGCGCGCTACGAGCGGTCTTTAGAGTTGCTGCGCTACGCCAAAGAGCTGCGGCCGGCGGGGATTACCAAGTCCGGCGTGATGGTAGGGCTGGGCGAGGAGACGCGGGAGTTGCTGGACGTCTTCCGCGATCTGGCCTCGGTTGGGTGCGACATTCTGACCATTGGCCAGTATCTGCGGCCTTCGCGCGATCACCTGCCGATGACGCGGCTGTACACGCCGCGTGAGTTTGCCGAGCTGAAGACGGAGGCGCTGAAGATGGGCTTCCGCCACGTGGAGTCGGGGCCGCTGGTGCGGTCAAGCTATCACGCGCACGAGCAGGCGGCGGCCACGGGGATGGCGGGGATCGAGGCGTCGGGCGGGCTGCGGCCCGGGTTGTAAAATAGCCGTTGGCATTCTGTAGCTTAGCGAGGATGTGAAGCGATGGCAGCAACGAATATGGGTGGCATTCCGGCGCTCAAGGACCTTTCGAGCGATTTGAAGCGGCGCATGGAGCAGGCGGTGGCGGATTTCCAGGCCAACCTGGCCTCCACGCGCACCGGCCGCGCCAGCGTACACATGCTGGACCAGATCAAGGTGGACTATTACGGCACGCAGACGCCGGTGCATCAGATGGCGCAGTTGTCGACGCCGGAGCCGCAGACGATTCTGATTTCGCCCTGGGATCCGACCGTTCTGAAAGAGATTGAGAAGGCGATTCAGGCCTCGGACCTGGGCTTCAATCCCATCTCCGACGGCAAGGTGATCCGGGTGCCGGTGCCGCCGATGACTGAGGAGCGCAGGCGCGACGTGGTGAAGCACCTGAACAAGGTGCTGGAGGAGCATCGCACGGCGGTGAGGAACGTGCGCCGCGACGGCAACGACGCGCTGAAAAAGCTGGCCAAGGACAAGAAGATCAGCGAGGACGAAGAGAAGCGGGCCCTGGAAGAAGTGCAGAAGATGACCGACGAAGAGATCCGCAAGATGGAAGAGATGTCGAAGCGGAAAGAAGCGGAAGTGATGCAGGTTTGAGCGGAGCCACGCTCGCGGTTGTTCCGAGTTGCGGGTTCCGCGTTGTGAGTTTGAGTTGCGAGACGGGAGGCGGCAGCCATGAAGGAAATCGTCTTTGAGATTATGCAGGACGCAGATGGCGGCTATACCGCCGAAGCCATTGGCGAGAGCATCTTTACGCAGGCCGATACCTGGGATGAACTGAGAAGCAACGTCCGCGAGGCGGTTCAGGCTTTCTACTTCGACTCCACGCCGCCGGCGTCGATTCGTTTGCGTTTAGTGCGCGACGAAGTTCTGGCCGTGGCATGAAGCTGCCGCGTGACCTGAACGGCGCGGAACTGATCGCGCACCTCATAAAGCACTGGGGCTACACGAAGATTCATCAGATTGGCAGCCACGTGATTCTACAGACCGAAGATCCTTCACATCATCGTATCTCTGTGCCTGCGTACAAGCCCTTGCGGGTGGTACTCTGAACGCGATTGTTGCCAGCGTAGCCGCGCACAAGAACTCGCCGAAAGAAAGTATTCTTAAGGACCTGTAAACGCGAAGGCCGATGCCACGGCGCCGACAACCCCCTTGTCGATGCGCTTCTTACCACCCAGACAATCGCTCGTCTACAATGGTTCACCATGAATCGATCACAGCAGCCGGCTTTGACTTTCTTTGTCATCGGCATGATGGGGCTGGGCGTTCTTGCGCTGGTCTATGGCGACTTTGCGCTGGTGTGGCAGCCGGTGGCGACGTGGGTGCCGGGCAGGACGGCGCTGGCTTACGGCTCGGGTGTGCTCATGCTGGCGGTTGGAGCCGGCCTGCTGTTCCGGGCTACCGCGGTTTGGGCGGTGCGCATCCTGTTCCCTTATCTCATTGCGTGGGTGCTGTTGAAGGTACCCGCGCTGGTGGTTGCGCCGCAGATTGAGGGCGTGTGGCTGGGGGTGGGCGAGCTGACCGTGCTGCTGGCCGGCGGCTGGACGCTGTTTGCCAGGCTCGGCGAAATTCCGGCTTCGTCGAAGCTGTCGTGGCTTGCGGGCGAGCGGGGAGTGCGGATTGCGCGGATCGTCTTTGCGGTGTCGTTGTTGCCCATCGGGCTCTCGCATCTGGTGTACGCGTAGGCTACGGCCGGGTATGTGCCGGCGTGGCTGCCGCACCGAATCTTCTGGGCCTATCTCACTGGCGTGGGGCAGATGGCCTGCGGCGTGGGCGTACTGGTGCGGCTCTGGCCGCGCGTGGCCGCGTCGGTCGAGGCCGGCATGATCGGCCTGTTTACTCTGCTGGTGTGGGCTCCGGCCATTGCCGCCGCGCCGCGGACACGGCTGCCCTGGACCGCGTTCTTCATCTCCTGGGTGATTGCGGCGGCGGCGTGGGTGGTTGCGGAGAATGTGAAGCGTGGGCCGGTATTGGAAGAGGCTGCGCCCACGAGCTGAACCGGCCAGGGCCTGAACCGGCTGCGAAAGCCCAGCGGTTATATTTTGGGCCGCTTGTAGAAAGGCAGAGGCACCTGTTTGGCGCGGACGCGGTTGCCGCGCACGTCCACCAGCACATCGCTGCCGGAGTCGGCGGCAGTGGTAGAGATCAGCGCCATGGCGATGTTGGTTTTGAGAAATGGCGCGGGCGAGCCGGACGTGATTCTGCCAATCTCTTCTCCGGAGAGTGAAAGTACGGAATACCCGTCGCGGCCAATGCCGCGCTCGATCATTTCAAGGCCGACGATCTTGCGCGTGGGGCCGCCCTGGGCCTGAATCGCCAGCAAGGCGTCGCGGCCGATGAAGGAACCCTTGTCGAGCTTGAGCCAGCGGGTCAGGCCGCCTTCAAAGACGTTGACCTCCTCGGAGATTTCGTGTTCGTAGAGGCTCATGCCGGCTTCAAGGCGCAGGGTGTTGCGCGCGCCCAGGCCACAGGGGCGTATGCCGAACTCCTGCCCCGCATCGAGCAGAGCGTTCCACATTTTCACGGTGGTGGGCTCGTCGGAGGGGATGTAGAGCTCGAAGCCGTCTTCGCCGGAGTAGCCGGTGCGGGCGATGAGCACGTTGGGTATGCCGGCGACGGCGCCCCAGGTGAACCGGTAATTTTTGATGGCGGCGAGGTCGACTTTGGTGAGTTTGGCGAGCGTGTCGAGCGCGCGTGGACCCTGCACCGCGAGCTGCGAGTAATAGCTCGAGTAGTCGGCGATGTGGATGGACGGCATGGCACCGGCAGTCTTGCGGATCCAGGCGAGATCTTTCTCGGTGGTGCCGGCGTTGACCACGAGCAGATAATCGTTGGGGCTGAGGCGATGGACGAGGATGTCGTCGACGAAGGCGCCCTGCGGCGTGAGCAGGGCGGAGTAGTGCGCCTGGCCGTCCTCAAGCCTGGAGGCGTCGTTCATGGTGATGTGCTGCACGGCGGCCAGCGCGCCGGGGCCGCGGAACTGGATTTCGCCCATGTGCGAGACATCGAAGAGTCCCACGCCGGTGCGCACGGCCATGTGCTCGGCGATGAGGCCGCCGCCGGAACCGGGACCCCCGGCGACGGGTCCTTGTCGCTGGGGTGTGAAGCATGGATATTCGACCGGCATGTCCCATCCGCCGAAATCGACCATTTTGGCCTTGAGTGCGCGGTGCGTGGCGTTGAGCGCGGTCTTTTTGAGCGGCGTGGGCGAAGCGGATGTGGCCATGCGGATTCCTCGTGAGCGCTGTACTCTCTTACTCACCATAGGGATTGGAAGGCTTCGGGGTCAATGCGCGCATGATGCGGCAGTGCGGGATCAGGCTGGCTTTCATCCCGGAATTCAAGATGAAATGCAGGCCCGGATTCAAGTCCGCAATCAGGCCCGCATTCAGGTTTGATTTTCAGCACGGATGGGAACGGTCTTGGAGCGGATGAAGAGGATGAGAGCGGAGCGCGGCAATCCGGTGCGTGGCGTATTCATGGCGCTGGCCGCTTGCGTGGCCTTCTGGCGCGGCTGGCAGATTCATACTGGGCACACCGCGTGGCTGGCCTATGGGCTGGGTGTGGCCGCGCTGGGACTGGCGGCGTGGCACTTTACGCGTCGACGGCCGCGGCCGCGGGTGTAATTCTGTAGTCGTCGCGCGCGCAGTTCACGAGCTGCGATCCGGAGTGCAATCAGGAGTACGCAATCAGGAGTAGAGGAGCAATTCACAAGCGTATGCCGACTCTTTACAACCGGATTCAGGGGCGCAATCTGGAGCGGCTGGCGGCGCTGAGCGATGGCATTTTTGCCGTTGCCATGACGCTGCTGGTGCTGGACCTGCATCTGCCCATGGCTGCACAGGTCCACTCCGAACGCGAACTGGCCGTGGCGTTGTGCGCGCTGGGGCCGCAGTGGCTCACCTACGGCATGAGCTTTCTTACGCTGGGCATCTTCTGGGCCGGGCAACAGACGCAGTTGAACCACCTGGAAGAAGGCACGCGCGACCTGACGTGGATTCACATCGGGTTTCTGTTTGCCATTACGGTGCTGCCGCTTTCCACGCGGCTGCTGGCGGAGTTCATTACCTTCCGGCTGGCGCTGGGCATCTACTGGCTGAATATTTTTGCGCCGGGCGCGATGCTGTTCTGGAGCTGGTCGTATGCCACGCGCGCAGGCCTGGTTAAAACCGATACGCCAGACGAGGTGCGGGGCAGCATCTGCCGCCGCATTGTGATTGCGCAGTCGCTCTACGCGGCGGGCGCGGCGCTGTGCTTCATTAGCACGTGGGTGAGCATTGCCGCCATTGTGCTGGTGCAGTTGAATTACGTGATTGCGCCGCGGGCGTGGTGGCGGAAGCCGAAGTCGGCGTAAGTCCGCAGACCGGCGAGAAACTATGCTGCGCTGGCTGGTTCTTTCTGCGGCGGCCTTGCACGAATCCATGCCGGCCGCGCAGGCTATTTACGCCGGGCGCGCAGAAAAGACGTGACTCCGAGGTAGCAGAAGACCACAACGACGATAGTGGAAGCGACGAAGGTGCGGTGGTCGGGTCCGTGGGCCCAGCTGAATCGCGTGCGCCACATGGTAGGCGCGAAGACGGCGACGGGAAGCAGGAAGAAAACGCCGGTGACCTCAAGCCAGAGAATGCCGCCCACGCGGCGGAAGGGACGCAGAAATCCGCCGATGCCCTTGGCGACACCGCCTCCGGCACGCGTGGACGCCTTGCCGGCGGAGCGCATGGTGGCAGCAGCAGACGCGGCCGCTCCCGCAACCCGCTGTGTCTGCGAGGGTTGCTCGCTGCCCGCCAGCCGCTGGCCGGCCATGCGCCCAGCCACGCGGATACCGACGCCGAAAACCCGTCCGATCTTCTCCGGTTTCATCCCGTTTATGATGGTAGCAGCGATCCCGCGTCGAACCCGCCTCCGCTGCAGCGAATGGGGTTGGTTGCGACCGCGACCTGTTGGAAGTAAGGTAGAGAGATTGCGCACCGTGTCCGCGCCGCTGTCGAGGGTCGGATGCCGCTCATGGAGGTACCCCTTTGACATCCCGTCTGCGCGAACTGATTCAGCAATTGGGTGAGGCTATCCACGAGTCGGTCATCGAAAGCGAACAGATCGCCGGTGTTGTGCAGGATATTCGCAAGCACGGTTTTGACGTGCTGCTGATGCTGGAAGCCACGATCGGCCTGAACGAAGTGGGCGCGAAGAACCCGGAGTCCGCTGAGGCGGGTACTGAGTCCGATAGCGAGTCCGACGGTCCGTTTACGCAGAACGATCTGCACTTTCTGCGCTCGCTGCGGATTTCTGTCGAGGGCGATAACGACGCCGGGACAGATACGCCGTCGGAGTAGGTCTTTGCTTGATTTTGTGAGCCTGACTGGCTAATTGGCGCGATAATCCTTGCATGAAACTCCAGCTTTCGGAAGACGATCGGCCTCCGGCTGAGCTCTCGCTGGAAGAATATCTCCACTCAAGCTGGAGCCCGGATTGCGACTTCATCGATGGCCGCAGCGTAGAGCGCAATGTGGGCACTTTCGCTCACTCCAGCACCGTCACATCTCTTCTCTGGATATTGTCAGGTAAGCAGGAATGGAACACATGGAGTGTTCTGCCGCTCCCCAGCTTGCGCATTCGCGTTTCTCCCACGCGCGTGCGAGTTCCCGATGTGTGCGTGATCCAGAGAGGAAGCGGGCAAGAACAAATTCTTACTCATCCGCCATTAGCAGTGATTGAAGTGCTGGATGACGAAGATCGCTTCTGTGCACAGATCGAGAAGTTTGCGGATTTTGAGCGCTTCGGCGTAGAGCATATCTGGGCCATCGATCCTGAGCGGCGGAGAGCATACCGTTTTAAGGACTGGGGCCTCGAAAATGTCGTGAACGGCGAGCTGACCGTGCCGGAAACACCGATTCGCGTGGTGCTGAGCGAGGTATTTGCGGAGCTGGATAGAGCTTAGAAATCTCCATCAAGCGGCGCCTGTCGGGCAGTGATTCGCGTCCGCGTGTATTTATGATTCGAGAGAGGTCCGTGCCCGGCGCGCGCCGAAACCCTTGAATCGCTCTAGCTCTTCAGCGCCACCCGAATGTGCAGCTCCTTCAACTGCTGCTCGGTTACCATGGTCGGGGCGTCGGCCATTACGTCGATGGCCTTGGCGGTCTTGGGGAAGGCAATCACTTCGCGTAGATTGGCGGCGCCGGTCAGCAGCATGATGATGCGGTCCAGGCCCAGGGCGATGCCGCCGTGCGGCGGGGTGCCGTATTCGAGCGCGTCGAGGAAGAAGCCGAATCTCGCTTTTGCTTCCTCCTCGCTAATCCCAAGCGAGGAAAAAATCTGCTGCTGCACGTCCTTGCGGTGAATGCGGATGGAGCCTGAGCCGAGCTCCAGGCCGTTCATGGCCAGGTCGTAGCAGTCGGCGCGCACACTGGCCGGGTCGCTGACGAGGTTGGCCATGTCGGCTTCATAGGGAGCGGTGAAGGGGTGATGCGCGGGCACCCACTTGCCGGAAGCCAGTTCGTACTCGAACATGGGAAAGTCGACGATCCAGATGGGATGGAATGCGGCTGAGCCATCTATCTTTCCGGTTGCCGTGTGCGCGTCGGCGACCACCTTCTCGGTAACGCCGAAAGCGCCGTGGCGGTCGGCGTACTTCTTGGCCAGCTCGGTGCGGAAGTTGCCTGCCGCGGCGTAGACGTTGATCTCGCGCTCCGACAAACGGCCGGGGAACTTAGTGTCACTGGCTTTGATGTGGTGAGTTGGATCGCCGGCCACGACGATGACGAAGTCGGCCTCCGCGGCGCCCGTGAGCTCACGCACTTTGGCCGCGGCCTCAGGAAAGCTTTTGGCGAGGCGCTTGAAATCGTCAATGAACTTTGCGCCCTTTTTCTGGTCGAAGGCGGGGTGGTTGTCTTCGCGTTCCTTGCGGCTGAGCTCGCCCACGCCGGGAATGCGCAGGGCGACAACGGGCAGCGCGGGATCGATCTGCAGGGTGGCGAGATTTTCGTCTGTGAACGCGGGGCGCACGTCGGTGAGTCCGGGCAGGCGCAGGTCGGGCTTGTCGGTGCCGAACCGGCGCATGGCGTCGTCATAGGTGATGCGCGGAAAGGGCGCCGGCAGGGTGACGCCGGCAGCGGCAAAGCCGGCACAGAGAAAGCTCTCGACGACAGCGAAGACCGACTCGCGGCGCGGAAAGCTCATCTCGAGATCGACCTGTGTGAATTCAAGCTGGCGGTCGGCGCGCAGGTCTTCGTCGCGGAAGCAGCGGGCGATCTGGAAATAACGGTCCATGCCGGAGATCATGAGGATTTGTTTGAACAACTGCGGCGACTGCGGCAGCGCGTAGAATTCGCCGGGATGCACGCGGCTGGGAACGAGGTAATCGCGCGCGCCTTCGGGCGTGGAGCGTGTCATGAAGGGCGTTTCGATCTCGAAAAAGCCCTGTGCAGAGAGATACTGGCGCACGGCGAGCGCGACCTTGTGGCGCACCTCAAAGTTGTGCTGCATCTCAGGGCGGCGCAGGTCAAGATAGCGATACTTGAGCCGGACTTCTTCGTTGCCGATGGCGTCTTCGGAGGGCGAAAACGGCGGAACTTTCGCGTCGTTGAGAATGCGCAGCTCTTCGGCGACAATTTCGATTTCGCCGGTGGGCATCTTTGGATTCACAACGTCTTTGCCACGCAGGCGCACCTTGCCGAGGATGGCGACGACGTACTCGGGGCGAGACTGCTCGGCTTTGAGGTGCGCAGCGGCGCTCAGGTCCTTGTCGAGGACGATCTGGGCGAGGCCGTAGCGGTCACGGAGATCGAGGAAGATGAGGTTGCCGTGGTCTCGGCGACGGTTGATCCAGCCGAGAAGCACGACGCTCTTACCGGCGTCGCTCGCTCGCAACTCTCCACAGGTGTGGGTGCGCGTCAGTGTGCCTAAAAAGTCCAGCAATGTCTTAATTCCCTATGTGAGTAATTCGTTCTTTATTTTAGAGGTGACAATGGAGTGATCTGAGTGAAGGATACCGACCATTCGGAAATTTGTTGACCATCCTCGTTCACAGATCGCCGCTCCGGAATAGAAGGGTATGGGTTATCAGGGTCAAAATTGTCAAAGTCCTGGTCGAACACGCCCGGACGTATTAGTTGATTCT
>DATAVZ010000013.1:0-13008 GCA_036267475.1 Occallatibacter sp. | reverse complement strand
ACAGGCTGCGGAAAAACTCAATTTTTCGGAAAGCGACAAAAACTGATCGCGCCACAGTGCCCCTAGAATCGATCCGTAGGACCTGGGTGATGATTTTGTATCCCCCAAATTTGGCCCTTTCGCTATCCATTCGGGGTTTTTCCGCAGCCTGTTTAGCCCTTGAGGGACGATTTTTTGTCCACGTTCGACATCTCCTCAGAGTTCCTGGACAGGTTCAAGGGCGCCCGCAAAGGGGACGTGAACTTCAGGCCAAGGGGAGTGTAACTTCCGAGTGGCCGACCATCCAATCGGAAGGCAATATCTGCTCTCAACTACCGTGGATTCGCCGCTCAAGCCATGAGATGAGCCCGATACAAACCAATGAGCCGAATGTGAGCACGAAAACTTGATTGTGGTCGGTATTTGAGAGGTGCACACCGCAGCTCCGGCCGTGTCACCGCCTAAACAAAAGTAATCCCAAAATTAACTGGTCCCATCTTCCGAAGTCTGGTTAGTGAATGCCTTTGCGAGTCGAATAAGTCCCTGCCGTATCGCAAGCTCGTCGAATCCGCCAAAGCCGAGGAGCAACGCATTCGGATCAGGACGTCTCAGGGTGCATCGATCGACGGCAAGGACCTCAACACCCTGGGCCGCCGCCAACTTTTCCGCCTGTCGTGAAGTCATTTCATTCTTGAGGTACCCGATTGTGTAAAGGCCTGCCCTGACGTTAGAGATCTCAAGCAATCCACCCAGATGTTGCCTGGCTCCTTCCATGAGTGTTGCGAGGCGCTCCGCATACAGATTCCGCATCCTCCGCAGATGACGCGCCAAATGCCCATCTACGATGAAGTCGCAGAGCACCGCCTGGTCAAAGGATGAATTCCGGAAATCGGTTCGGTAACGGAAACCCAGAAAGAAGTCTGTTAACGGCGCAGGCAATACCACGTAGCCCACCCGTAGGGCTGGGAACAGCGTCTTGCTGAACGATCCGATGAAGATAACGCTTGAGTGATTGTCGAGGCTTTGCAAGGCAGGCAAAGGCGGTCCCTCAAACCTATACTCGCTGTCATAGTCATCTTCAATAACAAAAGCGCCGGCGCGTGAGGCCCAGCTGAGAAGGGCCATCCGCCGTTCCAGCGACATCGTTACCCCCAGCGGGAATTGGTGAGCCGGCGTTACGTAGGCTCCCTTCGCATCCGGACAGATCTTAATTCCGGCGGAAACAGACAGCCCTTCGTCATCCACTGGCACGGCAATCATCCTGGCTCCGACATTGTCGAACGCGATTCTGGCTCCAAAATATCCAGGATCCTCCATCCATATCGGATCGCTCTTTTTCAAGAGCAGCCGTGCCAACAGGTCGAGCGCCTGTTGTATTCCGGAGACGATGACGATTTGTTCCGCAGTGCATCGCACCCCGCGTGAGGTGCGCAAATACTCGGCGATTGCATCGCGCAATGGCCGATACCCACGCCGATCAG
Organism: Occallatibacter sp.; assembly: GCA_036267475.1. GTDB lineage: Bacteria > Acidobacteriota > Terriglobia > Terriglobales > Acidobacteriaceae > Telmatobacter. The sequence goes on along the minus strand of DATAVZ010000013.1, from coordinate 11,548 downwards.
CCTCTTTCTTTAGCCATGACCTGAAATTACGCGCGCGGTCTGCGGCAATACGTCCCCAAACCTCGGACGGGAATTCGTTGATGGCTGGAACCCCGATCCGAAAGGGGCGGATCCCGTCGACAAAAGCCAGGTCAACCCAGGGTTGCGGCCGTTTATATGTCGAAATGACGCGACGAATGTATGCCGGGGTCGTAGTTGCCTGGCGGGCCGGCCGGGGCGACCCCACACGATTGACCCACGTACCGAATCCGACACGGGAGGTGACATACCCCTCGGCTTGCAAGCGCTCCACAACGCTCACCACCGTGCCCCGGGAGAGTTCGTATTGTTTGGCGAAATCTCTTGACGACGGCAGCCTGGCGCCCGCCGCGAGTCGGCCTTCAAGAATGGCAGAACGCAGTTCGCCATACAACCAGTTAGTCAGAGACTGATGGCGCGGCCGGCCTTTGAGCGTGAGTTCGAACGAGCTGATGGCTTTTGGCATCTCGAATGGTCCAGTAAAAATAGTGAAAATGGCTCTATTCGATGAACCACTGGCGTTATAGTATCAGTTCCTGAATCGAGGAACGCATGTCTCGTTACCGAGCTCCGGCTTCTCGCTGAGCGACTCATGGGAGATCAACAGATGAAAGTTGGAGTTTGGTTTTATGGCTTGGGCACCGCTCTCACCGGCGTTCTAGATATCGCGTGGCGTGCATTCGATGCCTCTCATCAACCCATCCAATCTCTGGGGAAAGTTCCCGATCAAAACATACTGGCCTGCATCGCGGGCGTCTGGCTGGTCGCGGCTGGTCTTGCAATCCTGTGGCGGCGCAGCGCAAGGTTTGGCGCCGCGGCATCCGCCACCGCCTACTTGATTTTTGTAGCCATGTGGCTGCCTCGGTACTATGCCGGGATTCATGTGCTTGGCTGGCGAATCGACGTCTTGCTCGGCATCTCTTTCGGGCTCGCACAACAGTTATTGCTGGTGGCTCCGGCAGCACTTGTTTACGCGTCCCTCGGCTCAGCGGATTCTGTGTTGCGAGCGAGAGCCACAATCGCGGCACGCTGGATGTTGGGATTGCCACCCATCGTCTTCGGCTTACTCCACCTTGTCGGCATGCACGTATTCGCGAGCATCGTCCCGCGGTGGATACCGTTTGGAAATTTTTGGGCGGTGTTGACAGGAATCGCATTCTTAATGGCAGGAGTTGCAATTTGCTCGGGAATTAAAGATGTCATGGCCGCCGGGCTTCTTGCGTTAATGCTGTTGCTGTTTGAAGGTCTTGTAGAAGTGCCTCCTATTTTTATCCGCGTGCACAATCAGGCGACATGGGGCGCTGCCGTATACAATCTGACCGCAATCGGGGCATGCTTGATATTCGCCGCGTTTCTCGCAAGCCGCGCAGATCGAGAACGAATCGATCGCGCGGGGAATGTTGCTATGTCACGCCCCGATCCGGTGGTTGTGTGATTGGGTAACGCGTGCTCGTCGAAGCGCATCAGGGTCGCCTCCGTCTCAGTTGCGGGCTGTGGGAACCACCTTGCCGTCTGGAATCGCGCGAAGCCATCAGCGTTCCAGCCGCATCATGGGGTGCTGGTCCTTGGCAAGATAATCGGCGAGGCGCAAGTAGACTTCCGCGGCAGCGGGCGATAGATGCCGGCCAAACCCCATTTCATAATGTCCGTTCGGCTCAGGATGTTCCCAGATCATGCCGTGTTTTCTCGCATCGGGGAAAAACGCCTCAATATTCCCAAGAACATGATCGTAGTCGCTACGCCCGAGCGGGGTGTTGGGGTAAGTCCCAATCACGACATAGTAGTGGGCGCCACCGAGCAAGTTCAGTTTGGTAAGGTCTTCACTTTTAGCCTGAATTTCTTCATCAATTTCATTTAGCGCGCCGACGCGGTTCTGCAGATCAGCAAGCGCTTTGCCGGCCTTGTCGCTTTGCTTTTCCTGATTTACCGCGCCCAGAATTCCCAGGCCGAGGCCGATTACGGCGATGGCAACAAGAATCGACCTCTGCATTGCCGATTTGGTGCTATCGATAACCGTAGAGTAGCCGGCGGTCAATGTGGCTACGAATACGCCCCCAACCGTTAGGAAAAGGTCTGACATCGATCACCTCGGTGCGACGTTGAATCTTGTACATTGTAAGCGCCTCGAAGAAGCGTCTCGCGATCGTTGCATCGGACCGGCAATGCTCGTCCCTGCCGCGACAGGAATGCACTTTGGCGGGAACCTCAGCCATCTTACGTCTGTGGGTTAGTTCGGCGAGGGTTGTTCGACGTGGTCGATGACGAGGGTTTGCACGGGCGCCCGTGTGGATATGAGCTTCATGCCGAGCTGATCCTTGAGAGCCTCAAGAAAGGTGGGCCCGGTGAGGTCAAGCTGCGCGTCAGCGTTTTGCTGTTTGGCCTCTACCCACGGCGGCGTGAAGTTGAGTTCGATGTCGAATCTTTCTGTAAGACCTGTCCGGTTGACGACAGGGCGGCCCAAGGGCTCGATCAAAGGAATCCAATTTGAGAATATGTCCATGGTTGTATTGCGCGAGCCAAGGATGACTGTGTGATTTGTCCAGTCGACCATCTGCGTAGTGCCGCAGACAGGCATCCAAACGTCGGGGATTTTCGGCGAACTGCGGTTGATGGGCGGAATTTTAGCGTCACATGCCGGGCCCTCAGAGTGTGGCCGGATCCGCGGGCCGAGCTTGTCCGGATTGACCCGAACCAAAGCCATCGCCGGCACATCGCGTGTCTCGAAATGCACGACGAGCCTGAAACGATCTGCGAGGAGCGATTGCACCATGAGGCGCATCTGGTCTTTCGTGACGTTGGTCGCGGGCGCTTTAGCTTCAATGTCGAAATATTCTGTGGTTGCCCATTTGGGCAAGTGGTCGAACGCTGCTTTATCCTGAGACACGCTAAGCTTGTAGGCGAACTGGATAAACATGCCCAGGGCGCCTGTCGCTGAAATGCGGCCGCCTGGTGGGATGCTCAGATTTTCGACGCTCATGTCGAAATTCTGCCGTGGGCTCGCGCCGGGGGCGGCGGCGTGGATCGCCGCAACCTCGAATTCCATTTTGCTGCCAGCAGCTTTTTGCCATGCGGGGATGGACTGCGATGATTGGGATGCAGGCGCCGGCGCGGACTGAGCCCGTGTGTCTGCTGGCTCCGAAGAGACTGCGATGGCGACGGCGAACGCTGCCACTGAAACCAGGCCGCGCCAGGAATTCCAGGAGCGGTTGCGATCACGCCCGAGCAGGATCAACATCGATGCACATCTCTTCGGGAAACGGTTCACAACAAAGACGCAAAACCGCTGGATTTGCTCGGAGTTTTCTCAGACATGGCGGGGAGACAGGCTTGGTGCCTGTTCTCCATCTCTCTGCAGGGTCTTCTAACTCGCAAATGTTCCCGAGTGACCAACCTATCCGGCAGTAATCCGAAATTTGGATCGCTTGCTGTCGATTGCCACGTTGGATGGCGCGCTCAAAAGGTTGCTAAGTGCGCGCAAAAGGGAAACGAACTTCAGGCCATGGGGAGTGTAATTTCGGGCTGGCGACCGACTGACCTGACTGGCATGTGCCCACTTCTACGGATCGGCCGTTACGCCTCAACTTGACGCCAGACAGCCCAATTTCTGGACCGCTCGTCACGTAGACGATGGGCTCTAAACGGCTAGACGATGCGATCTAAGCGGCGCCGATCGGATTGCGAATCTCGATTGCCAGTGAAAGATAAGCGGAACCGATAAAGATTAACCCAATCCAGAGGGCACTCCATTGGTGCGGACTCTCATGGAGCGCGGAAATCAAGAGCGTGCCTACTGAAAAAAGAAGGGGAAGTAGGGCCGCAACATATCGCACACCCTGAAAACGTGAAGTTGCGAAGCTGGGATATGTGCAAGCCGCCTGAAGCAACTCCGGAGAAGTTTCCAGTCGCTGCGCGATCCGGTTTGCCGCATCGGCCGAATAGTAGGCCATGGCTCCGGCGAGAAAGCAAAGAGCCAAAAGAACCGCACGAGCCGACTGTGGATCGACGGCAACAAACGTGCCTGGGACTGTAACACTTAGTTGTGCACCGACTGGTGCAGTCTTGAGAGCCAATGCAAACGCTGACACAGAGGTACCGAGACCCAGGACGACATACTGGTGAATCTGCTTCAACGCCTCAATCAGGTTTTCCTTGAGCAACTGATCCGTATTCAGCATCGCCGATTCCTCCAGGCAACTGCATTTGAATCAGATTGATTAAACAAGGGTAAGGATATCTTCTGGTCGTGTTGCGTTCAAGGACTTCCGCAGTGTCGCACTTTTCAGGTTTGACCTCTGCAATCCGCCTTGTCGCTCACGTCTCTTCTCAGTGCTTCACCCGTCCATGCAGACCAGCCTCAAAGCTGCGGCGGTCGAGCCGTGGCAGCGCGCGGGCTACTTTGTCGGGGAACAGCGCGTAATGCTTCGCTTCGATGAGCCGTTCCGGCACGCACCAAACGTCTTCTTCTGAAGTCATCCAGTGGCAATCGTCCAACTGAGACAAATTTACCGCCCGCGAATAATTGCGCAGAGTGTGTTCGCCGCGCAGGTTGTAGTAGTGCTCGAAGTAACTCATTGCCAGCTCGCGCAGCGTGCGGTAGACCGGCGAGCGGAAGCGCAGCCCTGCAAAGTTCGATTTCGCGATGCCGCCCCAGAGGCCGCGTTCACGGTAGAGCGCCACCACGTGATCGTCGTCCCGCACCGCCTCCAGGTCCATCAGCAGCGGCGGATAGCCGTTCACGCGCAGTGCTGCGACGGCCAGCAGCGCGCCCTCCATGCAGTGTCCCTTGCGCTCGCGCAGCACGCGTCGTGGCGATCCGGCCGTATCTGCATACTGATAGGTCAGCGCATCGATAAACTTCTGAATGCGCATCGGGGTGTTCAACGAGCGCAGCGTGCGCAGTTCCTGCGTCGACAGGCCGAAGCTATCATGCGCGCGTGGCGCTCTGCTTTTTGACAATTTCTGGCTCTTCAAAGGCAACGCCGCAACTTTCGTGAGAAGTTGCGGCGATTATATCGAAACCGAATGGAAGGACTGAATGGCTCTATTCACCAAAAGTTATGCGTTGATCGCCATCCCCTCCACCGCTCCATACGCATCCAGCAGCGATTCGCTCAGCGTGGGGTGCGCGTGAATGGTGAACATCATCTCCTCCACCGTGCCTTCGAGCTGCATCACGGTTACCGCTTCGGCAATCAGTTCCGTGGCCTGCGGTCCAATGATGTGTACGCCCAGAATCTCGCCGTACTTTGCATCGGAGACGATCTTCACAAAGCCGTCGTGGCTGCCCACGATGGTCGCCTTCGAGTTGCCGGCGAAGGGAAATTTGCCCACCTTCACCTCATGGCCTTTTTCCTTTGCCTGGGCTTCCGTAAGGCCCGCCGAGCCCACCTGCGGCTCGGTATAGGTGCAGCTTGGAATGCGGTCGCGGCGGACGGGCCGGAAAGGCCGCCCGGCAATTTTGGCCATGGCCACCATGCCGCTCATGGCGCCCACATGCGCAAGCTGCGGCAGGCCGGCCACAATGTCGCCGATGGCGTAGATGCCTGGCTCGGCCGTCTCCTGATTCTCATTCACCTTCACAAAGCCGCGATCGAGCTCGACGCGCGTCTTGTCCACGCCCACATCGGCGGTCTGCGGCGCGCGGCCCACGGCCACCAGCACATTTTCGGCGTCTTTGGTCTGCGGCTTTCCATTGGCATCGGTGTACGACACCTTGATGCCGGCCTCCGTGGTTTCTACCTTGTCCACTTTGGCGCCGGTGTTGATGTCGATGCCCCGCTTTTTGAAGACGCGGGTCAGCTCCTTTGAAATCTCCTCGTCTTCCACCGCAACCACGCGCGGCAGAAATTCCAGAACCGTCACCTCGACGCCAAAGCTACGGAAGATCGATGCGAATTCCATGCCGACCGCTCCGGCGCCAACCACCACCAGAGACTTGGGCGGCGCGCTCAGCGAGAGAATCTCGATGTTGGTAAGAATGCGGTCGCTGACCCCCAGCCCCGGCAGCATCCTGGCCTGCGAGCCCGACGCGAGTACCACGTTCTTCGCCTTCACCTGGCTCTTGGCGCCGTCGCCCGCGGGGGTTACATCCAGTGTGTGCACACCGTCTTTTGCGCCACCGGTTAGCCGCGCATAACCGCCAATGACAGCGATCTTGTGCTTCTTCATCAGGAATTCGAGGCCCTTTACGTGGCGGGCGATGATGCCGGTTTTGCGCGTCTGCACTGCGGCCCAGTCAAGCTGCGGAGTGCCTATGCCGGCGATGCCGTATTCGGCCGCGTGCTTCAGGTGGTCCCAGATTTCGGCGTTGAACAGCAGCGCCTTGGTGGGGATGCAGCCCACGTGCAGGCAGGTGCCGCCCAGTTTGGGGCTGGCGTCAATGAGCGCGACCTTCAGGCCGTACTCGGCTCCGCGGATGGCGGCATTGTAGCCGGCTGGACCGCCACCGATCACGGCCACGTCGTATAGAGCTTCAGAATTCGCTTCGGGCAAGGCAAAACTCCTTCTGTTCCAGATGCTTGAGAGGCCATGCCTCCCGGCCCTGATAACCGGCCCTGATAACCGGACCCGATAACCGGCCCAAATAACCGGTCCAGATAACTCGCATGGACGGGCCGCGCCAATGATTCTCTCGACCTGCTTCCAGTCTAAAGCTAGGGAGCTTCGCCCGCCCAACCTCCGGCGGGTGGAGTTCGTCTAACATAGAGCCTGCGATTCACTTTCGCGCGGCCGAAAGCGAATCGCAGGCTCAAGAAAGGGATCGTGTGTACCCGATCCGGGCAGAACAGAGGACGCGCCTGACCATCCAACACCGACAATCAAGCCAATTCAACCGCGGTGTGAGCCGCCGTCGCCATGGTTACGGCTGGGCGGCCGTTCTCCTGCTTCTGCTGGCCACCGCTTGTGGCGCACAGTCGAGCCTGCCCGCCACAGCCTCAGGGGGCGCAAGCATTACCGGCGCCGTGATGAGCACGGACGGCGAAGCGTACCAGGGTGTGCGCGTGTCGCTGGCCATGGCCGGCGCGGCGCTGGCCCGAACCGCGCAGACGGACGCGAGCGGCGAGTTTCAGTTCAAGAACCTGCCAGCCGGAGCGTTTACCGTTACCGTGACCTCGGAAGGCTTTGCCACACAGACCGTTTCCGGAGAACTGCTTGCCGGACAGAGCTTCGACGCCAAGACCATCGTCCTGCCCCTGCAGCAGACGACAAGCGAAGTACGGGTGTCGGCGGCCCAGCAGGCGCAGCTTGCCCAACAACAAATCCACGTTGAAGAAAAGCAGCGGGTGCTGGGCGTTCTGCCCAATTATTACGTGAGCTATGACAAGAATGCCGTGCCGCTGACCCCGCGGCAAAAGTTCGGGTTGGCATTCCGCTCGAGCATCAGTCCGTATACGTTTTTGCTCACCGGAGCGACCGCCGGCGTGGAGCAGGCGACCAACGCCTATGCCGGCTACGGCGGCGGATTTGAAGGCTACAGCAAGCGCTTCGGCGCCGACTATGCGGATACGGTCATCAGCAACGAGATCGGCGGAGCCATTCTGCCCACGCTGTTCCGGCAGGATCCGCGCTACTTCTACATGGGCACCGGCAGCTTCGGCGCGCGTCTCAAACACGCCATCGCGTCCGCGGTCATCTGCCGTGGAGACAACATGCACCAGCAGTTCAGTTATTCGTCCATTGTGGGCGGCCTGGCGGCCGCCGGCATCGCCAACCTTTACTATCCTGTGGGCAACCGCAGCGATGCCACGCTCCTGTTTGAAAATCTGGGCATTGGGCTGGCCGGGAGCGCGCTTGAAAATATCGCTCAGGAGTTCGTGGTGAGAAAGTTTACGCCCTCTGCGCGCAAGTCCCGCTCGCGTTGAGCCGCACCGCCTTCCGGCTCGGACGGCGCCTGCGGCCGGTAGGGCAGAAAGACGGTAACGGCGGTTCCGCTGCGCTCCGGGCGGGGGCGGCTCCAGGCTCGCACCTGGCCGCGGTGGCGCTCCACAAGCTGCGCCACCACCCACATGCCCAGCCCGGTGCCGGTCTCCGTCTTGGTGGTGAAAAAAGGCTCGAAGATGCGGCTCATTGCGGCGCGGTCGATGCCCGTGCCGGAGTCGCAGACGGTAACCCGCATGCCCTCGACGGTGCTGTCGCGCCAGTCGCGCGAGGGACGCAGCCGGATGACAAGCCGGCCGCCGCGCGGCATCGCGTCCATGGCGTTCGACACGAGGTTGGCGAAGATCTGCTGCACCTCGCTGGGCATGCAGGCCACGCTCTTTTCTTCGCGCACATGCACGGCCACTGCCACCTGCGCGGCCTGCATTCGCGCATGGAAAAGCGCAAGCACGGTGGAGACGATCTCCGACAGCATTGCGTTCTGCGGAGCGCCGGACTGACGATGGAACTTGAGCGTCTGCTGGGTAATGGCGGAGACGCGCATCAGCTCGGTGAGCGCGGTGTTTGCATGGCCGTGCGCGGCGTCCACGTTGTCGGAGAGCGTCACCAGGTAGAGCAGGTTGCCCACCGCGGCCAATGGATTGTTGATCTCGTGCGCGACGCTGGCCGCTAGCCGGCCGGCGATGGCCAGCTTTTCCGACCGCAGGATCGCTTCTTCGGCCTGTTTGCGATCCGTCACATCCCACAACACGCCCACCACCCGCGCCACCTTGCCGTCGCCGTCGAACTGGCAGGTGCCCTGGGATTCGAGCCAGTGGATCGACTTGTCGGGCCACACCACCCGGTAGCGCTCGTTGTAATCGCTGCCGTTGACGCAGGTCGCAAGCCGGGCATTGGAAACGCGCTCGGCATCCTCGGAATGCATGATGCTGGTCCAGGCCTCGAAGGAGGGCTCAACGGAGCCCGGCTCGCGGCCGGCCATGCGAAACATCTCGTCAGACCAGCGATAGCTGCCGTGCTTGATGTCCCACACCCAGATGCCCATCCGGTTGGCACGCAGCGCAATGCGCAGGAACGCGTCGCGGTCGTGCTGCTCCTCGCTCACCCGCGCCCGCTCCTCAGCCACAAGGCGCTCGGAGTCGGCCAGCAGGAGCTGCTGCTGCAGATCCCTGTTATCCAGCAGAACCCGCTGCAGAGCGAGCCTGCGCACGGTCCATCCCAGCAGCAGCGAGACGGCGACGAAGCCGGCCAGCCGAACCACCTCCACCGCGTTGCCCAGAGCAAGGCGCATCTCTACCCTGGTCAGGAAGAGATCGACCAGCAGGATGTCGGTGAGCGCAGATGCCACGCCGCCGGCCATGCCCAGGTACCAGCAGGCAAGCACAACGGTGGGAAAGGCAAACAGAAGCGGAAACGGGCGCAGCGGCGCGATCGCATAGGTGAGCAGAATCGCGACCACCGCGGTGATGCACCCGATCAGCGCTCGCACGAGCCATGGCAGGCGTTCGATTCCCGTGGCGCGTGGAAGGCTCATTCCATTCCTCTATATCCTGCGCCTATAGTTCGCAATGCGCAGCGGCGGTTCAATAGTTTGAACTTCACAATAATCCTTTAGGCGGCGATAAGGAAAGCGATTGGTTTGCCGGGTAGCCGCACAGCAATTGCAAAAGGCGCCGATTTCGGCCTGAATTTCCCCGTGGCCTGCTGGATTCGGCATCCGTGCCTTGCTCCGCGCCCGGATCGGGCTTTCTTGCCCGCGCCGCGCCCCGCGTGTTTGACTTGTTTCCGAAAGGCAGACGGGTGCGTATGGCCTACATTCTTGCGCTTGACCAGGGCACAACCAGTTCGCGTGCGATTCTCTTTAACCAGGACGGCGCCATTGCCGCCACGGCGCAGCATGAATTCGAGCAGTTCTATCCGCAGCAGGGCTGGGTGGAACATGACCCGATGGAGATCCTCACCAGCCAGATGAGCTGCGCGGTCGAAGTGATGGGCGCCATCGGCGCCCGGCCGCGGGATATTGCCGGAATCGGGATCACTAACCAGCGCGAAACGGTGATCGTGTGGGATCGCGCGACCGGCAAGCCAATCCATCCGGCAATTGTGTGGCAGGACCGGCGAACCGCCGCCCAGTGCAAGGCGCTCGAAGAGGGCGGAGCCGCAGAAACCGTCTCGTCGAAGACCGGCCTGGTGCTCGACCCCTATTTTTCAGCCACCAAGGTGAAGTGGATTCTGGACAACGTGGACGGCGCGCGGGCGCGGGCTGAGCGCGGCGAGCTGGCCTTTGGCACCGTGGATAGCTGGCTCATCTGGCATCTGACCAGCGGACACCGCCACGTGACCGATTACACCAATGCCTCGCGCACTTTGCTGTTCAATATCGTCACCGGAGAGTGGGATGACGAGCTGCTGGACCTCTTCGGCGTTCCACGGCCCATGCTGCCTGAAGTTGTGTGGTCCAGCGGCCGCGTGGACCAGGTGACAACGTCCCTCGGCTTGGCCGGCACGTCCATTGCGGGCATCGCCGGAGACCAGCAGGCTGCACTCTTCGGCCAGCTCTGCTGGAACGCGGGCGAGGCCAAGAACACCTATGGCACGGGATGTTTTCTGCTGCAGAATGTGGGCACCAAATTTGTGCGCTCGAAACACCGGCTGATCACCACGCTGGCGGCCAGCGCGCAAAAGCGGCTTGAATACGCGCTCGAAGGCAGCATCTTTATTGGCGGCGCGGTGGTGCAGTGGCTGCGCGACAATCTCAAGCTCATCTCCACATCGAGTGACGTGCAGGCGTTGGCTGCCAGCGTGCCCGACGCGGGCGGCGTGGTCTTTGTGCCGGCCTTTGTGGGGCTCGGCGCTCCGCACTGGGACCCGCACGCGAGCGGAACGCTCATCGGCCTGGGACGCGGAACCAAACCGGGCCACATTGCGCGCGCCGCGCTGGAGGCGATCGCCTTCCAGGTGGCCGACGTGCTGGATGCGGTGCAGAGCGAGACGGCAACGCCGCTCGGGGATCTGCGCGTGGATGGCGGCGCGGCGGTGAACGATCTGCTCATGCAGTTCCAGGCCGACATTCTCGGCGTGCCGGTGGTAAGGCCGCAGGTGACGGAGACCACCGCGCTGGGCGCGGCCTACCTGGCCGGTCTGGCCACCGGCTTCTGGGCTGGCCCAGAGGAGTTGCGCGCCAAACGCCACGGCGACGAGCGGTTTGCGCCGCGCATGGAAGCCCAGCAGCGCCAGCAACTGCGCGCGCGGTGGCAAAAAGCCGTGGAGCGATCGAAAAATTGGAATGGATGAATGGCACGGGACATGGATCAGGGAACAGGGAGTAGAGAACAGGGACTAGAGAACAGGGAGTAGAGAACAGAGACGGAGAACCGGATATGGTTGTGCCCACAGCTTGGTAACAGGGCAGGACTTCGCTCGCCGCTGCAAGCCGACAAAACGCTTCAAGGAAGCCACGAAGTGTCAGGGCACGACTTGAGTCGTGCCACAAAAAGCGCATAAAAATCGGGGGCTTTAGATGGGATGAGACGGCTGGCCTCGCGGAGAGCTAGGCTTTCCGCAGCGCACTCGAGGTGCTAAAGGAGACCAGCCATGAAGAAGGTTAGCAAACCGCATCCTGCGATGAAAACCACGAAGGACAACCCGGCTT
>DATAVZ010000012.1:0-22573 GCA_036267475.1 Occallatibacter sp. | reverse complement strand
ATGCTTCTTATCTATACCCAATCCCATGTAAAAAAAAAGTAACTCCCTTGAGGAGTTTTTCCGCAGCCTGTAAAGCCCCTGAGGGACGATTTTTTGTCCACGTTCGACATCTCCTCAGAGTTCCTGGACAGGTTCTAAGAGGTTAAGGGATTTTCAACAAGACAGGCTTTGAAGCAGCTGTGTTCATGAGGTGATGAATTGCGGCTTGCGCGGGCGCTCCGCGCTCCGTGTCACGCCGCGCGAGTATTGTGAACTCCGCGGCTCATGGAATCGATAATGGCGCGGCTGAAGGCGGGAATATCATCGGGTTTGCGGCTCGTAATCAGGGCTCCATCCGTGGCCACTTCCTGGTCCACCCAGTTCGCGCCGGCATTTTTCAGATCGGTCTTGAGCGACGGCCACGAGGTCACAGTCTTGCCCGACAGCGCGCCTGCTTCCAGCAGCATCCACGGCCCGTGGCAGATGGCCGCGGTTGTCTTGCCGGTTGTAACAAATTGGCGCACAAAGTTTACTGCCGCCGGATTCATGCGCAGGTGATCGGGATTCATCACTCCGCCCGGCAGCACCAGCGCGTCATAGTCGTTGGGGTTTGCATCTTCCAGCGCCTTGTCCACCTTCACGCTTTCTCCCCAATTCTTGACTTGCCAGCCTTTGATCTCACCTGATTTCGGAGCAATCACCACAGTTGTCGCTCCGGCATCGTTCAATGCCTTGCGCGGCTCAGTCAACTCAGCCTGTTCAAAACCATCCGTTGCAAGAATCGCGACCTTCTTTCCCTTAAGATTTGAAGCCATTGTATTTTTCCCTCCTGGGATTTGGCGTTCGGACTTGCGTCCTCAATGAATTCACTCTTCTCGATCTCGATCGAGCCTTACCGTCCTACCTGATACGACGCATGCAAAGCCGCTGTGTTTGGCTGCTCCGCGCATTCAGATTTCATCGCATCCAAACCATTCCGCGGAATCTCTCTCAGCAGATTTCACGCCGGCTCATCTTTCCGCGGCGCGGGCTTCACGGCAGCTCATGCACCTTCATGTCTTTGAACTCGATCGGATAACCCTCCGACTCGAGCCCGATATAGCCTTTGTCCACTCCGGTCTGAATCGTGTTCACCACCTCGCCATTCACCGCCAGCGTGCAGGCGCGGCCCACGCAGCGGATGTCGTAGGTGTTCCATTGTCCCGGCGCATGCACCCGGTTTTCCTTCATCTCTTTCTTCGCGTTGAAACGCGTAAGCTTGCCGTCGATTGGGGTTTCGCCAAAGATGTATCCGCCGTCGGGAGCCGTCTGCGCCTGGTGCCAGATGGTTCCGTCCTGGTCGTTGCGAAAGAAGACGCCGCTGTTGTAATTCGGCGACCCCGGCTGCGGAACAAAGCGCCACTTCACGCGGAATGTAAAGTTGCGCAGCTCGTGGTTGAACCGCAGCCATTCGTGGCCGCCATTGCCGTCGCACCGTATCTCGCCTTTTCCTGGATCGATGTGCCACTGCGCCACGCTGCTTACCGGATGCGTTGGAGGAATCGCAACACGCGTCCACTGGCTCTGATAGTCGGCAGGGAAGAGATTGATCGTTTGCGAAGGCGCAAGCGTCGCCCCGGCAAGCAGGGCAATCGATAAGGCCGCCCGCGGCGCCAGCGATGCGTTTTGCAGGATTCGAGCCCGAAGATTCACCTGTCTCTCCTGAGCGGCCTGAGCGTCTGATTCTAACCGCCGGCAGCCGGCTCGAATTGTAGCACCATGGATGCAACACGCCGTGGCGGCGTGCCAGCTTCAGCAGGGCAGTCGCGTGAACGCTTTTTGTTGGCGAGTCAGGTTTTGTTTGCGCGTATCGAGGACTGCCACGGTGAGTACCATGGTAGGTGCCATGGCCTATTTCGTCCCGGAGGGACGGGCCGAGGATAGCCCAGGACAAGCGAAGCGCAGTCCTGGGAAGGGGAAATCGCAGGACAAGGCAGCCCCGTAGGGGCGGCGGGAACCCATGGCACAATTCTTCCCACGTTCATGTGATTGCCCTGCCAGCTTCAGCCGCACATCAGGCTTTGCAGAGTGGAATACGCATCAGCACTATTAAGCAGCGCGAGCAGCCACGCGCTACTTGCACAGGACACCACATCAGAAGGGCGTGCCATTCGCGAAATCCTTGCTGATCGCGGCGTAGACGCCGGTCATGCACGCGGTGTCTGAGAAGATCAGCCCAAGCTCGCGATTCTCGGTGAGCGATGGAACTGAAAGATTCTCCGAGCCGACAAAGAGCTTCGCGCCCGCCGTTCCATAATCCGCCAGCACCGCTTTGGCGTGGATATAGTAACCCTTGTTGGACGTATAGACTGCGATCCGCGCGCCCGCGCTCTTGAGAGCATTCAGCGTCGTCGTGTATTTGCTCTCGATATCTTCCTGCACCAGCGTTACCGCCACTCCGCGTTTGAGCGCCGCTAGCAGCGCCGTCTCGATGGCGCTCTCGCTGAACTCTTCCTGCGCAATGAGCAGCGACTGTGTAGCGCCGCCGATCAACGCCTCGAGCGAGCTGAGCGAGTTGGTCGGACTCCATACCAGGTTGTCGCCGGTCGGCGGCGTAATGGCGGAGTTGTTGAAGTCCGCATTGAAGGTCGCTTCGATCGCCGCCACATCCGCGGCATTGTCGGTAATCACCGCGAAGTCCCGCGATGTCGAGTAGTAATTCGGCGTCAGGTTCAGCGTCAGGATCGCCGAGATCGCCTGGTCCACGGTGATGGTCTTCTGGTGCGTTACCGCGTAGGCGGGGTTGGCCCAGTGGACCGCCACCTTGTGCTGTTCAAGATAGTTGTAGGCGGGCGTATTGGCCGTCTTCTCGCCGTTCTGGTCCAGAATCGCGCGCACCGTCAGCCCATTTCCGGCGGCCTTGGCAAGCGCATCGATCACCGTCACGTCCGTCAGCTCATACATCGTCATGTCGATGGACTTCTGCGCCGACGCAATCAGGTTATAAATCGCCGTCAAGCCCTCATCCGGCTCGGTCACCAGCGTGTAAGGGGGTGGCGCAGGTGATTGATGCGAATGGCGCAATGCGTCCGACGGAAGGGAAGATTCGCTGGCGTCCATAGTCAACTCCACTGCGAGCCGCAGCTCAGGCAGGCATTCGGTTGTGGTGATTGCAGCTCCGGGTTCGAAAATCTACTGCTCACTCTCGGTCGTTGCATCGGGGGGCCAAAAAAGCGGCCCGCTTCTTATAAGAGAAGCAGGCCGTCTTCTTCTGGTTCCGGTGAAAGGTTACGCCTTGGCCGAAGTCAGCGCGCCCAGGTCGGCGGCCATCTTCTCCATGGAGAAGGCTTCGAGGATATCGCCTTCTTTCAAGTCACTGAAGCCGGCAATGCCAATGCCGCACTCCATCCCGTTGGTCACCTCACGCGCGTCGTCCTTGAACCGCTTGAGCGAGCCGATCTTGCCCTTGAAGACCTGTTCGCCGCCGCGCATCACCTTGATTTCGGAGTCGCGCCGGATCACGCCATCCTGCACGCGGCAGCCGGCAATGGTGCCCACCTTCGGAATCCTGAAGATGTTCAGCGCCTCCGCGCGTCCCAGGTAGTTCTCCTTGAACGTCGGTTCGAGCAGGCCCATCATGGCCAGGCGAATCTCGTCCTGCAGTTCGTAGATGATCGAGTGCAGGCGAATCTCGACATTCTCCTGTTGCGCCAGCTCGCCAGCCTTGCGTTCCGGCCGCACATTAAAGCCGATGATGATGGCGTTGGAGGCCGTTGCCAGCAGCACGTCGCTCTCGGTGATCGAGCCCACGCCCGAGTGAATCACCTTGATGCGCACCTTCTCGGTCGACATCTTTACCAGCGAGTCGGCCAGCACTTCAACCGATCCGGTCACGTCGCCCTTGATGATCAGCGGCAGATCCTTCACTCCGGCCTGGCGAATCTGTTCCGCCAGTCCTTCCAGAGAGACGCGCGAACTCTTGGCCAGTTGCGCCTCGCGCTCCTTCATCTTGCGGTACTGCGCAATGCCCTTGGCCTTGTCGCGATCGGCCACAACCAGGAAGGTGTCGCCGGAGTCCGGCATCGACTCCAGGCCGAGTACTTCGACTGGCGTCGAGGGTCCGGCCTCGGCGATCGCGCGGCCGCGGTCGTCGAACATCGCACGCACCTTGCCGAAGGTGTTGCCCACAATGTAGCTGTCGTTAAGCCGCAGGGTTCCATCCTGCACCAGCACTGTGGCCACTGCGCCGCGCCCGCGGTCGAGCTTGGCTTCGAGCACCGAGCCCACCGCCTTGCGCCCCGGCGTGGCCTTGGGAGCCTTGATGTCGGAGACCAGGCAGATCATCTCCAGCAGCAGGTCCAGGTTGAGATGCTTCTTGGCTGAAACCTCGACAAACACCGTCGAGCCTTCGCCGCCGCCGGCCCACTCTTCCGGAATCAGCCCGCGATCGGCAAGCTGCTTCTTCACCCGGTCGGAATTCGCCTCCGGCTTGTCAATCTTGTTCACCGCCACAATGATCGGCACGTCTGCGGCCTTGGCGTGGTCGATGGCTTCGAGCGTCTGCGGCATCACGCCGTCGTCGGCTGCCACCACCACCACCACAATATCCGTTACCTTGGCGCCACGTGCGCGCATTCTGGTAAACGCCTCGTGGCCCGGCGTATCGAGGAACACGATCTCGCGTCCCGAAGCCGGCGAGCCTTCCTTGGAGAAACGCACCTTGTAGGCGCCAATGTGCTGGGTAATACCGCCTGCTTCGCCGGCAGCCACATCGGTTTCGCGAATCGCGTCCAGCAACGAGGTTTTACCATGATCCACGTGGCCCATCACGGTCACCACGGGAGCGCGCGGAACCTCGAGCTCGCCGGTGTTTTCAGCCTCGAGAACTTCTTCGATGGCCTGGTTGGCCAACTCCTCTTCGTAACTGATGACGGTAGCGCCCGCGCCAAACCTGGCCGCCACGTCCTTGACCATCTCCGCATCGAGAGACTGATTGACCGTAACGAAGACACCGCCCATCAGCAGGCTTGCGATCAGGTCCTTGGCGCGCACTTCCAGCTTTTCAGCCAGGTCCTTCACGCTGATGCCTTCGGTGACCGTGATCTCGCGAGTGATGGGGAGAGGTTCCAGGCTGTACTGCGGCCCCCCATATCGCGAAGGCGGCACGAAGCCCTTCATCGGGCCTTCCTTGGTCTTCGGATACTGCTGCTGGCCGCGTCCGCGCCCGCGTGCAGGAGCCCGTTGTGGACGCGGAGCCTCGCCGGTAGGCGGACCTGTCCCAGGCCCTCCAGGTCTCGGGCCGCCAAATCCGCCGGGCCGTGGCGGGCCGAATCCCGGACGCTGGCCAAAGCCGGGCCGTCCGCCGGGCGCGCCTCCCGGAGCAAAACTTCCCGGAGCCGTGCGCGTGGGATGCTTGGGCCGCGGGCCGCCGGGGAACTGTCCAGGGCTGGCGACGGGGCCGCCAGGACGTGGGCCGCTGTAGCTGCCCGGTCCACCTGCGGGCCGGCGATCGAAGATCGGCTTGCCCCGCTGGATGCCTGCGCCAGATGCGGCCACAGGAGGCGGAGTAGGCATGACCGTGGCCTTGTACACCGGCCGGGGGCCAGTCTGGGGCATGACCATGCGGCGAGCCGGAGGCGCGGGCGGCGTCGCAGGCTGCGGATTCTGTGCTGGACCTGCCGCCGGAGCTGCGGCGCTGACCACCGGTGCCGGGGCATCTGCCGCGGCTGGTTGTTGCTGTGCGGGCGCGGCCGGCGCGGCAACCGGAGAAGCATCTTCCACGCTGGGCGCAGCCGCCGCTGCCGGAGCGGCAGAGACTTCCACTGCCGCAGCAGGCGGACCGGGCTGCCGTTCCACTGCAGGCGCAGCGGGAGCCGCGGGCTTGGCCGCAATAACCGGCTTTTCCGGCGTGCGCGGCTGTTCCTCGCGGACCACTGGAGCCTGCGGCGGCTTGACCACAATGGTGCCAGCCGGAGGAGAAACCACAACCACCGGCCGTGGGACGGAAGTGGCGCCGGCCGGAGCCTTGGCGATCACCGGTCCAGCCGGAGGGTGAGAAGCAATAGCGGGAGCGGTCGGAGGCGTCGCCACAATGGGGGGCGCGGAGCGCGGCTGTGGAACAATCCTGCGCGGCTCAGGACGCGCAGGCGGTGCCGGCATTGCCGCTACCGGAGTGGCCGGCTGAGCCGGCGCCGCCGCTGCGGCAGGCCTGGGTGGCGCGGGAACTTGCCGCACGCCTTCTTCGGCCTCTTTCTTCTTGGCCAGAATCGCCTTCATCACATCGCCGGGCTTGGAGATGTTCGACAGGTCAATCTTCGGGGTAATTGTCTGCTGATTGCGCGATGCCCCGCCGCCTGCCGATGAGCCCGCCCGGTCCGGGCGCGTAAACTGCGCGCGCACCTTGCTTGCTTCGTCGGCCTCGATAGAACTTGAGTGCGTTTTGCCAGCGCCCAGACCGAGCTCTGCCAGTACGTCAAGTATCTGACGGCTCTTGACTTCCATCTCGCGTGCGAGATCGTTGATTCGAACCTTACTCATCCGCCCCTTTTCAACGTGCCGCCAAAACGCCCCTCAGTCGCTCATAGCTACTCCGTGGGAATGGCTGCTTTTGGTCTTGCGTTCCGTGTCGTACAGCTTTTCAATGACTCGCGGCGCCCAGACTTGGAAAGCCCAGGCTCGCGCCGTTCACGCGCGCGCATCTTACGCGCCGCTCCCGTCTTCCGATTCCTCTGCCTCGGCCGGCGGCACGTTTTCAATCGCCAGCTCCGCAGCCGTCAAACCTTGTTCTTCCGCCAACCCTTCGGCCATCGATTCATGCGCCGCGTCGGCGGCGTCCAACGCGCTCTCCGCCTGACCCGCGCTCACGCTTTCTGACTCTTCCAGCACCTCGGCCGCATTTTCAAGCTCAGCCTCGGCCGTGTCCGCAACCGCTGCCGCTGTCGGCGTCTCGGCCTCGCCTTCGGGCTTCTCGCCCTCTTCGAAATGGCCAAAGTAGTGGCGCACCGCCACGGAGATCTTTTCCAGCGTCTTTTCGCCAATGCCCGGAATCTCTTCAAGCTGCTCGGGCGTCATATCGGCCAGCGATTCCACGGTCGTAATGCCGGCCGCCACCAGCTTCTGGATGATCGTGTCGCCCAGCTCGCTCACCTGCTCGATCGGCGTAGTCGGTCCGCCGGCCAGGGCCTGCATCTGCTGCTCGACCTCCTGCCGCTTTTCCTCTTCACTCTTGATATCGATCTTCCAGCCCAGCAGCTTGGCCGCCAGCCGCACGTTCTGGCCCTTCTTGCCGATCGCCAGCGAAAGCTGGGTGTCGTCCACAATCACTTCCAACTGCTTTTCGCCCAGATCGGTGATGGACACCCGGCTTACCTTGGCCGGCTGCAGCGCCTTTTCGGCAAAGGTCGTAATCTCCTCGCTGAACTCGATGATGTCGATCTTCTCTCCGCGCAGCTCGCGGATGATCGACTGCACGCGCATGCCCTTCATGCCCACGCAGGCCCCCACCGGGTCCACATCCTTGTCGCGGCTCTGCACGGCGATCTTGGTGCGCTCGCCGGCCTCGCGCGCAATGGCGCGAATCACCACCGTGTTGTCGTAAATCTCCGGAACCTCGGACTGGAACAGGTTCGAAACCAGCTCCGGCGCGGCTCGCGAAACAATCACCTGCGGGCCCTTGGCGGCGCGGTCCACCTTCAGCAGCACCACGCGCACCCGTTCGCCCACGCTGAACTGCTCCAGCCGCGACTGCTCCCGCTTAGGACAGCGCGCCTCGGCCTTGCCCAGGTCGAAGATCACGTCCTGGCCCTCGACCCGCTTGACCGTCGCGTTCAGCACTTCCTTTTCGCGGTGCGCATACTCCTGGAAGACCGTATCCCGCTCCGCCTCGCGTACCTTCTGGAAGATGATCTGCTTGGCCAGTTGCGCGGCAATGCGGCCCAGCGGACTAGTGTCGCGATACATGCGGATCTCGCTGCCCACCTCCACGCCAGGCGCCAGCTCGTTCGCCTCAGACAGCGTGATCTGGTTCACCGGATCCTCGATCTCGTCCTCGCCGGTCACGACCGTCTTGTAGACATAGGCCGTAATCTCGCCGGTCTCCTTGTTCAGCTCCCCGCGCATGTTTTCCTGGGTCTTGTAATACTTGCGCGTGGCCAGGGCAATCGCCTCTTCAACGGCGCCGACAACAATGCCGGGGTCAATGCCCTTTTCCTGACTCAGGACCTCGATACTCTGATACAAAGCGCTGCTGGCCATACGTCTTTAGCTCTCTTCTTCGCGATTGTGTTGGTGTACAGAAAACAGGAAATGGAAAAACATCCTGAAAACAACACCTCTGTCTTTACTGATCCCTGACCCCTGATCTCTGTCTTTCCAGTCTTCCCTAAATCTCCGGCACCAGTTGCGCCTTTTCGATATTGCCCAGGGCGATCTCCACCTCGCTCACGCCCGTCTTGCGGCTCTTGCTGTTCTGCCGCACCGCGGCAAGGTCGATCGTGATCGTCTCTCCGTCCGCTGCTGTCAGCCGTCCCTGCCAGTGGCGGTTGTTGCGGATCGGCTCAAAGGTCTGCACCTTCACCAGGCAGCCCTGGAACCGCTCGAAATCCTCCCGCCGGCTCAGCTTGCGGTCCAACCCCGGAGAACTGGCTTCCAACGTGTACCCCTCGCCGGCAACCAGGTCCTCCACATCCAATAGGACGCCGAAATCGCGGCTGAAGGCTGCACAGTCTTCGTGGGTCACGCCGGATAGCTGTTCCACGCTGAGCGAGCCTTCCAGCAGCCGCTCGGGAAGCCCTTCGGCCTGGCTGGCCAGCTCGGCCTTCAGCCGGGCGCGGCCCGCGGCGTTCTTCTCCAGAAAAACCCGCAGCGTCCTGGCCTTTGCCGGACCGTCCAACTCCAGCTCCACCACGTCCAGCCCATGGCTGGCGCCCACTCGCTCTGCTGCCGATCGGATTGCGTCCAGCCTCACTGCCATCGTTTCGCGCTGCGATCCTCGCCCCGTTTCAGGCTCGATCCACAGCCTTTACCGGATCAAAATTGCCGCAAATAAAAAGTGGGCTCTAAGCCCACTCATCTCTCCGCCAGCCGGTGCGCACACGGTAAAAATCTGGCGGATAAACTCGTCTGCATTCTTAGAATACCCCGAAATCGCGGGAAATTCAACCGTGTCCGCAGCGCCTGACTCGCCCGGACCCATTCGCCCGGCCCGACTCGGCGAGGGATGGCCATCGTTCTCAAAGAAAGCAATTCCGTTTTGCGTCGCGTCCCGGGAAGAACGACAATAGCGGAATGAAGTTTTTTCGAGGGTTGTTCCTTACCCTGCTGGCCGCGCTTGCAACGGCTCCCACGCTCCACGCGCTCGAAAAGCAGCCCGCCGATGTCTACCACGCGCGCCGCCTCGCGCTGGGCGGCCAACTGCGCGGCGGCATCGCCGTGCTGTTCGCGGCCGAGGAGCCGCTGCTCGACTTCATGCCTTACCGCCAGGACTCCGACTTTTACTACCTCACTGGGTGGACCGAGCCAGGCGCCGCGCTGATGGTTGTCGGCCCGTCGCCCAATGCCGCATCTCCCCGCGCCTATCGCGAAATCCTGTTTCTGCCCACCCGCGACCTGCGCATGGAAAAGTACACCGGCGTAAAGCTGGACGCGGCCACCCCCAACGCCGCCGCCATTGCCGGCGTGGACGCCGTCGAGCCCATGACCGAGCTGCCTGCGGAGATGAACCGGCTCATCGGCGCCGACCGCCGCCTGCTCGGCAACATCTGGGTGCAGCCGCTCGCGCCGCAGTCCGGATCGCTGCTGGCATTTACCGCAACCATGCTCGGTACCGGCGCCACTCCCCAGAGCCATGACGTGACCGACCTCACCGCGCAGCTCCGCGCCGAAAAGGACTCCGGTGAAATCGAGCTCCTCAAAAAAGCCTCCGCCGCCTCCATCGCCGCGCAGTTCGCTATGATGCGCGCTGTCAGGCCGGGCATGACCGAGCGCGCTGTCGCCGGCCTCATGACCGCCTCCTGGATGGAGCACGGTTGCGAGCGGCCCAGCTATGCGCCTATCGTGGGTTCGGGCGTCAACTCCACCATCCTCCACTACTCGGCCAACGACCGCACCATGCAGGACGGTGACATCCTGCTCGTCGACGCCGCCTGCGAGTACTCAATGTACGCCGCAGACATCACCCGCACCGTGCCCGTCAACGGCCATTTCACGCCCCGCCAGCGCGAGATTTACAACATTGTGCTGGGCGCGCAGCAGGCGGCCATTCACGCTTTTGTCGCCGGCAAATCCACCATCAACGACCGCGACCGCCAGGACCCCAACTCGCTCGACACCGCGGCCTACAATTACATCGACACCCACGGCAAGGATCTTCACGGCCAGCCGCTCGGCCAGTACTGGCTCCATGGCCTCGGCCACCTGGTGGGCATCGATGTGCACGACCCCGCCGAGTACCCGGCTGTGCTCAAACCCGGCATGGTCTTTACCATCGAGCCCGGCATTTACATACCGGAAGAAAAGCTCGGCGTCCGCATCGAGTGCGACTTCCTGGTGGGCGCGGACGGCAAGCTCATCGATCTGGACGCAGCGCTGCCGCACACCGCGGACGAGGTAGAAGCTGCAATGCGCGCCCGCTGAGCGCCTTTCATGAATTCACGCGACAGAAATTCCGGCGACAGAAATTCCAGTGACAGAATTTTCAGTGACAGGAGCCCAGGCGATATGGACTCAAGTGATACAGACCCACGCGATCGGGACACAGACCGACGCGATACAGACCGACGCGATACAGACCGGCTCGAAACAGACCCACGCGAATCCATGGATTCCGAACAATTCGACGCCCTGAGCCGGGCCTTCAGCGAGCAACTGCTTGCCTGTCTGGACGAGTGCGCCCGCGGCCGTCGCGGCCTGTTCGCCGAGGATGTCAACGCGGACGCGGAGGACGCCCGATGGCCGGAGGCCGCGCAGTTGCGCCAGTTGGCTATTGCCCTGCAGGCAATCCTCGCGCAGCAGGGTGAGCGCAACGCGCTCTGCGACGAGTTCCTCGATCTCTGCTCCATGCACGGCGAGTACCACCCCGGCGAGCGCCGCCTCGCGCGCACATTTCTCGAACGCATCGAGCGCGGGGAAGTGGGTTCTCAGGGCGAGCCGAGCAAGCCCGGCAAACTGGAGCGCAAGCCATGGTGACTCTGCGTACATTTGCAGCCCTGCCGAAATAGCCGTTGCCGCAACCGTTCCCGCCGCAACGCCGCGCGCCGCCTCGCGTTACCACTGCACGCCGGGATACAGGCTGGGCAGCCGGTTGGCGTGATACTGGTCGGCGTTGGGCGTGGTTGCCTGCCACACTACATGGGAGGCCTGCGGGTCCAGCTCCTCAAGAATCGCTCCCGATTGCGGCGAGCAAAAATCCACTTCTATATCGCCGTTGGCCAGCAGCTCCGCGTTGCCGCCAAAGTAACTGAAGTAGGTCGGCGGCGGAGTGTAATGGGAGACCAGGGTCGCGGTCATATTCGCTTCATTGATCTCCAGCACCGGCATCGTGGAATAGCACTGCGCCGATGCCGGCTTGTTCGGCTGGCACAGCACCTGTCCCGATGGAAAAATGCGGTCGTTTCCGTTGTCCATCATGCCCAGTCGAAAAATGCCGGTGGTGTTGGGGGTGAAGTAACTCATCCCGTGCTGCGCATAAAACCAGTCAGTCGGATCGGTTCCACCCGCCAGCTTGAAATCGCCGCCGTCGCCCAGCCGCCACATCACGTCTCCTGACCCGGTGCCGTCGAGAAAGTTGATCTTGATGATCCAGTTCTGGTGGCGCATGGAGAGCAGCAGGTTATGGTCATCGCTCGAATAGAGCATGCCATTCGAATGGGTCCAGTCGGGAAAATTCATCGGATGGCGATTGATATCGAGATGATCGAACGTGTTCCACACCCAATCGGGATTGGAGTTCTGATCCACATCCACCAGCGCATCGCCAATCACGGTCGTCACGCCGGAATGTCCCGGCAGGTTGCTGTAATTCTTCCAGTAGTCGGCCAGCAGCACCCAGTGGCCGTTGGGCAGCGCCAGAACGTCGTGATGAAAACTCCGCAGATGATAGGTGTTGCCCGCGGCATCGTGCAGGCTGGATGCCGCCAGCTTCTGGTCCAGCGCGCCGATGGTGATGTCGCGCACCGTGTTTCCCGCCAGGTCCACTTCACGCACCTCGTCGAAGACGCTGGGGCTCTGGCTGGCTGTGATCGACGACAGGTACGAGATGGTCATCAGCATGTCGCCGTCGGGCAGCAACTGGATTCCCTGAATCAAGTCGGCGGACGAATGCTGATAGCTGTAGGTCCAGATCACGTTGCCGTTCAGGTCGGTGGCGAATGCCTGGGTATCGTTTTGCGGCAGCAGCGTGTTCCACATCTCGATGCCCGGCTGCGGAGTGCCTCCGGCCGGCGCGGAAACCTGAACGGCTGAAGTGGGCGGCGGCGTTCCGGTCATGCAGGTCTGGTCGGCATCGGTATAGGTGGCGCCGTCCGCCAGCGTGATCTGTCCGCGCATGTGGTAGAGCGTCTGGCCCAGCATGCCGGCCACATAAATCTGCACCCCGCCGCCGTTGGGCGATGGCGTAGGAACCTGCCAGGTGTTCAGCCCGTAGGCGGTGGTGGTTCCAAACTGCACAGAGGCCTTGCCCGGCGCCGGAAGATAGATGGAGTAGAGCGCAACCTGCGGATTTCCGGTGGCGCCGGGACACGACACCTGCCCCGGCAAAATGATGGACACAACTGCCGTAGCGTAGTTCTGCTGCGGCGAGGCAGCCAGCGCCACGGTTACCGTTACGTTCTCGCTCTGCTCAACGGTCGCAGGGGCCGTGTAGTTTCCCGACGCATCCACCGTGCCCACGATCGAGTTGCCGCCCACCGTTCCGTTCACCAGCCATTCCGTCTGCCCGCCGCCTGTTCCGGTCGCCTTGAACGCAAAGCTCTGGCCCGGTGCCAGCGCAACATATTGCGGGGTAATGGTAATCGATCCGCTCTGGCCGGATGTAGGAGGAGGCGTGGAAGGCGGGCTTGGAACCGGAGGCTTGGGCTGCGGCGGCGGAGCGATGTCGCGCAGCGTTGCTCCGCAGCCGGCCAGAAACAGCGCGAACACCAGCCCAAGCAGGCCAAACAATCCGGCGCCGCACACCGCGCGCTTAGTAACAGGGAGCTTAGTAACAGGGAGCTTTGTAGCAGGGCACGACTTCAGTCGTGCCGCAAATGTAGCAAAGAAAGAACCGGGCTTCAGCCCCTGCGAAATACTTTGCGCGTCGAGCATCCAGAATCTCGCATTTTCCGCAGCCTGTGAAGCCCACGTTCCATGAAGTTGAGCGGCTCACCTCAGAGCCGCTCCCGAAGCGCCGCGCGCGGTTCCAGCGCTTACCAGCGAACGCCGACGCTTACCGGTATCACCCTGGTATCGGCGGCAACGGTCGTCTCTTGCAGGCCGTTCGGGTAGGCCACCACGGCGGGCGTCAGAGCATCCACGTAACGAACCTCGGCAAAGAGTCTCGTCTTGCTGTCTCCGTACATGCCGCCCAGCCGGTGCTGAAAGCCCCCGCCCACGTTGAACCCGCCCTGATTGGACGAGAAGTGTCCCACCACTTCACTGACGTATCCAACCTCGCAGTAGAAGTAGCAATACTCCGTCTGTCCAATTTCGGTAAAGCTGGTCACCTTGCGATAAAAGCCGCCGCCGCCGGTGATGTAGACGTCGTTACTCGACTTGGGGAAAAGATCGAGGACCGGATCGAGGGTCAGCGACCACAGATGGACGTGACCGCCCTGGGCGCCCGCCTCGGAAATAATGTGGCCGGGCAGCTTGTCGTCGATAAACTGATACTCGGCCAGCAGCGCGAGGTGCTTGTTGAAGTTCACACCGCCGCCCACGGTAAACTGGCCGCCCCAGGTGATGTATGACTTGTCGCCGGCCGGCGCGTTGAAGCCGCCGCCTGCCTCGAAGGCGAAGTTGCTCTTCGCTTTCTGCCAAATGCCGCCTCCGCCGCCATACTCCTGGCCGGCGGCTGCGCGCCCAGCGCCTCCGGCAGCAGCCGCTTCGGCGAACATGCCGGCCGGAACCACGCTATCGGCAACCTGCAGCGAGCTTGACTCGCCCGCCGTCAGGGCCGGCGCGGCCGGCTGGCTCGAAACCGTGCCGGACTGGCCCGCAGTCGTATTGAGTGAGACCGTGTCGGCGGCCTGAGCCGCGGTGCTGGAGGCGGTATTGCCATTGGATTGCGCACTTGCCAGAGACGCGGCAAGAAGAGCCGCAGCTCCAAGGATACTGACACGCCGCACGGGCGAAATCCAGCAGGGGAATGACATGTCGGAACCTCAAGTATTGAATTGTCTTAAGTGCATGCGGGACACACAGTGCCCGGCAATTGGGTTAGACACCAAATCGCGCAATAGGTTGCAAGCGGGCCGATTTTCGGAGTGTACGGCCGCCTGAGTGGGTCAATTGCAGATGATTCCCACATACAGAATAAATGGGAATAATGTATCATGGTATCACAAAGCTGTATGAGGTGGGACGTGGAGCTACAGGCTCGGATTCAGGTGCGCGAAAAGGGGCGCATTGTCATTCCAGCAGAAATGCGCAAGGCGCTGGGAATCAAGATCGGCGATGCAGTTGAATTGAGGATTCAGGATCATGAACTGCGGATTTCCACGCGAACGGCGAGAATCCGTCGAGCGCAGGAGCGCATTCGGCAGGTAATTCCACCCGGAGTAAGTCTTTCCGAAGAGTTGAGCGCCGAGCGGCGCGAGGCTGCCAGTCATGAGTGAAGCTGTGCTGGATGCTTCCGCCATTCTTGCTTTTCTTCAAAACGAGCGAGGCGCGGAAAAGTTGACGGATGAAGTTCTGGACCGCGCCGTAGCCAGTACGGTGAATCTTGCCGAAGTTCAGGGAAAGCTTGTGAAAGGGGGCTTTTCACCCGATGAGGCGTGGGAACACACCCTGTCCCTCGTGACGGCGGCTGAGCCGTTCACCGGCGAGCAGGCAAAGATAGCGGGCAGCCTGCTACCGAAGACGGAGAAACTTGGGCTGTCTCTAGGCGACCGGTCGTGCCTGGCCCTGGCGATCGCGCTCAAGGCGGAGATCTACACTGCCGAGCAGCAATGGAAGAACCTGAAGGTTGGCATTCCGATCCATCTGATCCGGTGAAATGATTCCCAGCACAGCAAAGGCCGGAGCGTGCGCTCCGGCCTTTGGCGTCTTACTGACCCCTGACAACTGATCCCTGATCCTTACCCCTGAATATCGAACTGCTCCGGATGCAGCGTCGCATCGCTTTTCAGCAGAACGTTCTTGCCGATCAGTTCCTCCAGTTCATTCATCCAGCGCGCGTTGTTTGCCTTCAGAACCTTCACCGTCTCGGGGTGTACGCGGATCATCACGTCGCTGCCCTCGAAGTGTTTGCGCATCTTGCGCATCTCGATGTAGATCTCGTTGCACACCGTGGCCGGGCTCTTCACCATGCCGGTCGCCTGGCAGGTGAGGCAGGGTACTGACAGCGTGCGCTCAAGCGACTGTTTAACCCGCTTGCGGGTAATCGCCACCAGGCCGAAGTCGTTAAACTGCAGCACCTTGGTAGGCGCGCGGTCGCTCTTGAGCGCCTCTTCCAGCGCCGCCATCACCTTGAACCGGTTCTTGCGCTCGTCCATGTCGATAAAGTCGATCACGATAATGCCGCCCAGATCGCGCAGCCGGATCTGGCGCACAATCTCCGGCACCGCGTCCAGGTTGGTCTTCAGAATCGTGTCTTCCAGCCGCGCCGACTTGCCCACATACTTGCCTGTGTTGATGTCGATGGCCACCAGCGCCTCGGTCTGGTTGATTACGATCGAGCCCCCCGACTTGAGCCACACCTTGGAGCGCAGGGCCTTGGAAATCTCATCCTGAATGCCGAAGTGCTCAAACAGCGGCGTCTCTTTCGTGTACAGCTTTACGCGCCGCACCAGCGACGGCGAAAAGCGGTTCAGGAAGCGCACAATCCGCTCGTAGTCGGCCTCCGAGTCGACCCAGATATTGGAAAAGTTCTCGCTCACCTGGTCGCGCAGAATCCGCTCGATCAGGGACAGATCGTGATAGATCAGCGCCGGCGACTTGGACGACTCCGACCGCTGCTTGATGTCGTTCCACAGATTCATCAGGAAGCGGAGATCGGCCCGCAACTCATCTTCCGACGCTCCCTCGGCGGCGGTGCGGACGATGAATCCGCCCGCCGACTCGCCGCGCTCGTTGATCAGGATCCGTTTCAGCCGGTGCCGCTCCTCGTCGGAGGCAATCTTGCGGCTCACGCCCACATGGGTCACCGTGGGCATAAAGACCAAAAACCGTCCCGGCAGAGCGATATGGCTGGTAATGCGCGCGCCCTTCTTGGCAATCGGCTCCTTGGCAATCTGCACCAGGATCTCCTGCCCCGGCTTCAGCAGATCGCTGATCACCGGCAGATCGGTCGTCTGCATGGAGCGGCGTGAAGGCCCACGCTTATTTCCAGGCCGGTCGCCGCGTCCATGGCGTCCGCCACGTCCGTTGCGCTCGCGACGAGGCTGGCCCGGCGTGGCAGCCTGCGTACCGGCAGGCTCCTCTTCGCCCTCTTCCTCAATCTCCAGTCCTTCTTCGTCTTCGCCGTTGCCGCCTTCAAAGTCCAGTTGGATCTTGTGATCGAGGTGAGCCTCCTGCAGCATTTCGCCTATATCCCCGGAGCGAATCTGGGTGCGCAGCGTCTCTTCCTCGTAGTCGTCTAGGTCGTGCTGCGCATCTATTCCGCGGCGATGCGGCGCCGCCTCAAACTCTTCCCCCTCGATGACCTCTTCTTCAATCACGCCGTTGCCCGGCGCGTATGTCGAAACCGAGGCTGGCGGTGCAGCCGCGGCGCGCTTGGCGGCATCAGGGGAGGCGTCGGATTCCTCTCCCTCCTTCTTCTTGCCGCCAAATCCAAACAGCCGGAATCCGGATGGGGTGGCCGGGTCGATCCGGTGCGAAGCCGATCCATCCGCCTCCGCTTCAGCCGCGTCCACGTGCTCGTGCGCGCCGGGGCCGGCCAGTTGCTCTTCCTCAAAAACATCGCCTTCATCGGCTTCGCTATCGCCGGCCGGTTCTTCTTCCGGACGCGGCGCAAGAATCTCCGCGGCTGCCTTGTTCTCCTCCACAACAACCGGCTCAACCGGCGCAACTTCGATCTCGTGCAGCGCGGGCGGCGCCAACTCCTCGGCCGGATTCGCCAGCGCCTCTTCCACAATCCGGTCCGGCGCGGCGGTCTTTTCTTCAGGTCCGCGATGCCGCGCCATCGACTCGCCGGGCAAAAGCCCGCTGCCATCCCACGAGAGCGGCGCCTCCACTAGCGTCGAGGGCTTCGAGGTATGCGCCGGGCGACGCGCAGCGGCCGCCTCGGCTGGCTTCCGAGTCTCCTCGGCCGACTCCTCGGCAGATGTTCCGCCGTACTTTGAAAGCGACTCGCCCGGCAGCAGAAATGCCCCTGGAGCCCCATGAGCTCCTGTAGAAGCCGGAACAGCCGCAGCGCGGCGCCCCCGCGTTTCCCGGGTCCGGGAAGCGCGGGTCTGCGGCTCGCGGGCAGTGGACTCTTCGGCCTGAAATTCTCCGGTCTGGACTTCTTGCGGGACTCCGTGCTGGAC
This sequence comes from Occallatibacter sp., assembly GCA_036267475.1. Classification (GTDB taxonomy): domain Bacteria; phylum Acidobacteriota; class Terriglobia; order Terriglobales; family Acidobacteriaceae; genus Telmatobacter. The sequence goes on along the minus strand of DATAVZ010000012.1, from coordinate 4,955 downwards.
TCCCTGGCTGCCGGCTTCGGCGGCAGACTCCGTCCCGGCTTCGCTCACCGGTTCACTGGCCTGTGACTCGCCGGCTTCGTCCCCGGACCGGGTCTCGCGGCCGCGGCCACGCCGATGCCGCCGTCCACGCCAGCGCTTTGCGCCGGGATCGCTGCCTTCCTCCTGGCCCGGCTCTTCCAGCTCGGGAATCGAAGGCGGTGGTGGAGTTGCGCTCGCCGCCTCCGGCACAGGCTGGCTTTCGCGCGGGCGATCCTGTCTGCCGGAGCGCCCTTTGCGTTCCTCCGATCGTCCGCTGCGCGCAGCCTGATCCGGCTCGCCGCTGCGGCGGATCTCGCGCGGCGGCTGGCTGGCGCCCGATGCGGCCGCCCGCTCCACCTCGTCGGAGTCTTCCTGGTCCTCAAGCTCCACAAAGTCGGTTACATACAGGAAGGCGTCGCGTTCCAGGCCCAGATCCACAAAAGCCGACTGCATGCCGGGCAGCACCCGGGTTACACGGCCGTTATAAATGGAGCCCGCGAGAGTGTACTCGTTTTCGCGCTCGTAGTAGATCTCGGAGAGTTGATCGTCTTCAAGAATTGCAAGCCGCGTCTCATGCGGCGTGCTGGAGATACAGATTTCCTTTGCCATCGTGCCTTTCCGTCCGTCAGCCTATGGATGACGGTACCTGCGGCAAGGTCGGATGGAGACGCGAAAGTCCGGAAGGTGAGGCGATGGGCGGATTGGATGTCCCGATTGCGTGGCTGCTGCGGCTTGCCGGCAGTGGGTAAACCCACCGCAATGACCCGGAAATGCAAGCCGAACGAGCTTGGGAGAAAGGCGATCCGTGTGCAGAGAGTTGTGGCCAACCTGCCGGGGGTGGCGAGGCCGTTCGGTCCCACGCGGCGCATTCTGGCCGCTCGAAGAACCGGATTTCCCGTCTCTGCGTGCTCATGTGCTCAATCCTGCCGGGCGCGCGATCCAATGGACCTGGCCGGCGAAAATTTCTCAATCAATCTGCTCTTTTGTGCCCCCGGACCCTTCCGGACGGCGCAAAAGCGGGGTTTGTTTTAATACCGCGTCCGGAGACGCTCAGTTAACGAAACGGCGCATGCGGACATTCATGGCCACGCCTAGCGCCAGAAACGTAAACAACACCGAAGATCCGCCGTAACTCATTAACGGTAAAGGAATTCCGGTGACGGGCATAAAACCGATGACCATGCCCACGTTGACCGCTATCTGAAAGGTCAACACAGCCACGATTCCCATAATAATGAGGGAGCCGGGCAGGTCCGCGGCTGTTTGAGCGTTTTGAATCAAACGCATCAATATGAAAAAGTATAGCAGCAGCACAAAAACCGCGCCCACAAAGCCATGTTCCTCGCTGAACGCGGCAAAGATGAAGTCCGTATAGGGAATCGGCAGAAAGTATCCCTGGGTCTGGCTGCCCTTCGATTGCCCCTTGCCCCAGATGCCACCATCGCCTACGGCAATCAGCGACTGGCGGATCTGATAACCCGAGCCGCGGGGATCGTTGTCGGGGTTGATAAAGCTGGTAAGCCGCGCCTTTTGATAGGGCTTCAGAATCCTCCCGCTCGACCACACGCCCACAATCAGCGCCGTTCCGCAGAGCACGAGAATAGCCGCCTGCCGGAAGTTGATGCCGCCCAGAAACAGTCCCGCCACCAGGATCGGAGCATAGGTAAGCGTGGTTCCCAGGTCCGGCTGCACCAGCACCAGCACCATCGGAACTCCCACCATTCCAAATGCCTTGAAGATCTCCGTCCAGGTCAGATTGCGTCCGCCCAGGTTGGAGAAGTACCGCGCCACCACCAGCACCAGCACCAGCTTCACCCACTCCGAAGGCTGGAACTGGACGGGGCCGACGCCGATCCACCGCCTGGCTCCCAGCACCTTGTGGCCCACCACCCGTACAGCCACTAGCGAGAACACAAAAAATCCGTACATCCACGGCGACCAGTCCAGCAGCCGGTGATAGTCGATCTTGGCCAGCACAAACATGCCCACGATGCCCGCGCCAATAAAGATCATCTGCTTGGATTCAAAGCTCGCAAACCGCGTGTGAACCGTGGTCGAGTAGATCTCCAGCACCGACATCACGCACAGCGTCAGCACCATGCACAGCAGCGCCCAGTCGAAGTCGCGAAAACTTAAAAAGCGGCGCATGGAGTTAGTGTCCTATCTCACAAGTTCGCATCAAAAACAAGCTGTCATCCTGAGTGAACTTTGGCGCGTTTTTTGCGCCAAACAGAGCCGAAGGACCTGCAGTTGGGGGCCTCGATTTATGCGATGAACTTCGGGGATGCCACACTAGCGAACCTTCCCTGCCGACAATCGGGCCTGTGCAATCAGGCGCGATTTTCCCTCGCTCGCGGCGGCTGCCGGCGGACGCGAAACGCCCGGCTGGCCCCGCTGCCCCGCAATCGGCTTCCCTGTAATCGGCTCCTTGGTGCCGTTTTCGGCAATCATCTGCCCGTTGGCAATCAGGAACCGTCCGCCGCCGATTTTAGTTCCGGGACCGCCATGCGGATCGGGCTCCGACCACACGGCGCCCATCTCGGCCGGAGCGGCAGCCGCCTTCTCCGCCGGCAGATTTTTGGCCAGGCGGCGCTGCTTGTTCACGTAGGCTTCCACCACCTTGGCCCCGATCCGGGCCGGGTAGTAGCTGAATTCGCCGTGCTGCCAGAGCACCGCCACCACCAGCTCCGGATTGCGCCGCGGCGTCACGCCCACAAACCATGTGTTGGGATAGCTCGAGCGGCCCTTGTCGGAACGGCTCAGCGCCTCGTGACTCATCACCTGCGCCGTGCCGGTCTTGCCGGCAAAGTCGATTCCCGCCAGGTGCGCCGATCCGGCCGTGTGGTACAGTCCCGGCTCGGTCACCTCCGCCATGCCGTTGGTAATGATCGTCCAGTTGTCGGGGTCAATTGGCACATACGCGGTGCCCGAGCCGGGAAAGCTGTCCAGCAGAGCCTTGCGGAAGTCGGTTGGCAGCTCGTCGGGAAACACCACGTGCGGCCGCACCAGGTGTCCTCCCGACGCGATGCCGCCGATCATGCGCGCCAGTTGAATCGGCGTAGCTTCCACGGCGCCCTGGCCGATGGCCACATCCAGCGTCTCGTCCGGATACCAGCGGTGATGGAAGTTCTTGAGCAGCCAGTCCGGCGAGGGCATCAGCCCCGGCTGCTCGCCCGGCAGGTCGATGCCGGTCTTCTGCCCCAGCCCGAAGGCGGTGGCGTACTTCACAATCCGGTTGATGCCCAGCTTGTCGCCCAGCATGTAATAAAACGTGTCGCAGGAGAACGGTATGGCGTTGTAGATGTTGACCGCGCCGTGTTTTTCATCGCAATGGTGAAAGAATCCGTAGGGGCCCCAGCCGCCATTGCAGATGATGTGCATGTTCTGCGCAATGCCTTCCTGCAATCCGGCCACCGACATCAGAATCTTGAACGTCGAGCCGGGAGCAAGCTGCGCCTGGATGGCCTTGTTCATCAGCGGGTGATCGGGATCGGTGACCAGCTTGTTCCATTCGCTGCGGTTGATCCGCACCGCGAACTGGTTGGGGTCGAAGCTGGGCCGGGACACCATGGCCAGAATTTCGCCATTGCGCGGGTCCATGGCCACGATAGCGCCTTCGCGGTCGCCCAGCGCCAGCTCGGCCGCGCGCTGCAGGTCGTTGTCGATGGTGAGTTTCAGGTCCTGGCCGGGAATGGCGTGCTGCGTCCGCAGATAGCCCACCTCGCGTCCGTGGCTGTCCACGATCACATCGCGGCTGCCGTCCTGTCCGCGCAGCAGTGCGTCGTAGGTCTCCTCCACGCCCGCCTTGCCCACCACATCGCCCGGCTCGTAAAAGGCGAACCGGGGATTGTTCAGGTCCTCTTCGCTCACCTCGCCCACGTAGCCGATCAGTTGCGCCGCAAACCCGTTGCGCGGATAGAGCCGCCGCTCTACATCGATCGTCTCCAGCTCCGGCAGCTCGTTGCGGTGCGCCGCGATAAAGGCCTGCTCGTCCGCGGTAATGTCCTGCTTGATGGGGATGGGCTGGTAGCCCGGAGATAACCGATAGTGGTTGATCGTGGCGCGCAGTTGATCCAGGTCCAGATCCAGCCCTTTGGCGATCATGGGCAGGTCGGCGTTCACGTTGTGACTCTGCTCGCGGACCAGGAAGCAGGTAACGGAGGGATAGTTGTCCACGATCAGCCGGTCTTCGCGGTCGAAGAGCTTGCCCCGCGGCGCCAGAATCGGCTCCTTGCGGATGCGGTTGGCCTCGGCAAGCTGGCGGAAGTTCTCCGCGCCCAGCACCTGCAGCCGCCACAGTCCGCCGGCCAGCGCCAGCATCATGAGGAGAATGCCGTACTGGACCACAGCCAACTTGACACTGGGGACTTTTTCGGCGCGGTTACTGCTGTTGCTCGTGGACATCCAGTTGTTCTGCCGGAAGATTTCAGGCCTGCTTTAAGAATAGCGCGTATCGTGCTTCCCGTCCGCTCGCCAGCCATGCGATCAGGCCAATCGCATGGCCGCTTTTTGTTGGCGAGTCAGGTTCTGTTTGGCGTATCAAGTAGGGCCATGGTCATAGGGTCATGGTCAGTGCCAAATAGGGCCATGGTCAGGGCCACAGTCGATTTCGTCGAGCGCCACGGTAAGTGCCTGGCCGATTTCGTCCCGGAGGGACGGGCCGAAACTAGCCCAGGCCAAGCGAAGCGCAGTCCTGGGAAGGCGAATTCGCAGGACAAGGCAGCCCCAGAGGGGCGGCGCGAACCCATGGCACGGCTCTGCCTTCTGAAGTCCGCCAAACAGATGGTCGTTTAAGAGTTTTGAAAGGGCACGGCTTCAGCCGTGCCGTAAAGAGCTGAAAATAGGTTGGGCTGAACAGGCTGCGGAAAAACTCGTGTATCTGGGTTCAGTATTGCTTTCGGTAAAGATTTTCGCGAGTTGAGCCTGTTTTTTGGTTC
>DATAVZ010000011.1:0-31100 GCA_036267475.1 Occallatibacter sp. | reverse complement strand
TCCGCTGTGCCAAAGTCACATAACTGTACATCGCCGTCTGCTGCTCGTCTGATCCACGCATGCTTCTTATCTATACCCAATCCCATGTAAAAAAAAAGTAACTCCCTTGAGGAGTTTTTCCGCAGCCTGTGAAGCCCGTACCCTTCAAGCTGAAGCACGTGTCCTTCAAGCTGAAGCACGTGTCCTTCAAGCTGATGCCCGTATCGTTCAAACTGAAGCCGGTGCCCTTCAAACTGAAGCCCGTACCCTTCAAAGTGAGCCGCTCTGTGCCTATCATGGTTTCTGACGGAGCGATGGGCGCCGATGGCTGTTCGTTTATGCACACCGGGTTACAATTTCGAACGCGGCCCTGACTGGGCGAGAACGCGCGCACGAAGTAAAGCTGCTGGATCGATGCGGCTTTTGGCGGCCTGGGGCAGTGGCTGAAGGATTGCAGGCAATTTACCTGCACGCTCGATGGGAGGTGAGGCATGTCTACGCTGTTCGCCGGTCTGCGGTATGATCTGCGGTATTCGGTTCGCCAGTTGCGCAAAACGCCGGGGCTGGCGCTGCTGGCCATCCTGACGCTGGCTCTGGGGGTGGGCGGCAATACGGCGATCTTTACGGTGATTGAGAGCGTGCTGTTGCGGCCGCTGCCTTATGCGCATGCCAATCGGCTGGTTGCCATCGGGGAGGGCGGCGACAAGGCGAGCTTTGGAACGACCTCGTGGCTCAACTATCGGGACATTCGCGACCAGTCGCGCCTGCTGGCCGCGGTTGCGGGCTATTCGCAGGATGTGAGCGTGTTGCAGACGGCGGATGCCTCAGAGAGCGTGCTGGCTCCGCGCGTGACGCCAAACCTGTTTTCGCTGCTGGGTGCGCATCCGCTGCTGGGACGCACCTTCAGCGAGGCCGAGGGGCTGAGCGGCGGGCGGCCGGTGGTCCTGTTGTCAGAGGGATTGTGGCGGCAGAGCTTCCACGCGGATGCAGGGATTGTAGGCAAGACGGCAACCATCGGCGGGCGGTCGTACACGATCATCGGCGTGCTTCCGCAGTCGTTTCGTTTTCCGGATGCCATGGGCAGCCAGATGAATCGCGCGTTGTGGCTGCCGCTGCAGCCGACAGCAGAGATGCTGAACGACCGCGGCTACAAGTTTTTCAACGTGCTGGGCAGGCTGGGTCCCGGCGCGACGGTTGCGCAGGCGCAGCAGGAGCTGAACTCGATTGCAGCGCACATTCCGCGCGACAAGGGAGAAACGCCGCAACGCTTCCAGGCCGCGTCTTATCAGGACGTGCTGACCGGGCAGGTGAAGCCCGTGCTGTATGCGCTGTTTGCAGCGCTGGGGCTGGTGCTGCTGATTGCATGCGCGAATGTCTCGAATCTGCTGATTGCCCGCTGCCTGGGCCGCCAGCAGGAGTTCGCGGTGCGCGCGGCGCTGGGCGCGGGACGCATCCGCCTGATGCGGCAGATGCTCTCCGAGGGGCTGGTGCTGAGCCTGCTGGGCTGCGGCGTGGGGTTTGCATTCGCGCAACTGGCTATGATGGCGGTGGAGAAGTTGCCGCCGGATACGATTCCGCGCGGCAATGTAGTCGGCCTGCACTGGACGGTGCTGCTGACGCTGGCCGCGATTGCGATTGTGACCACGGTTCTGTCGTCTCTGCTGCCGGGGGTGCTGGTGGCGCGCGCCAATCCGCAGGCGGTGCTGCAATCGGCTTCGCGGGGTGTTGGCTCGCATGCAGTGAGCCGCAGGATTACGGGCAGCCTGGTGGCGGGCGAGGTGGCGCTGTCTACCCTGCTGCTGGTGTGCACCGGATTGCTCTTTCATACGCTGCGGAATCTGGAACAGGCGCACCTGGGCTTCGATGCGGCGCGCGTGACCGAGTTTCAGGTGATGCCCGCCGACGCGGCGGGTTTTTCCGCAATGTCCGTTTCTAAAGATACCGGCCACGCGCCGGTGTCGGTGGCAGCGCTGGTTTATCAGCCGATTCTGGAACGCATTCGTCACGTGCCGGGAGTGGAAAGCGCGGCGCTGGTTACGACGCCGCCATTTTCGGGCATGGGAGTGAGCAGCAGCTTTACGATCGTGGGCCAGCCCGATGACAAGAAGGCGGCCCTGCAGACTGATGTGACCGCCATCAGCGACGATTATGCGCGGGTGCTGAGCACGCCGATGCGGCGCGGGCGCATGATTGACGATGGCGATGCGGCGGCGGCGCCATTTGTCGCGGTGATCAACGAGACGTTCGCGAAGAAGTTCTTCGCCGCATCCGATCCCCTGGGCAAACAGATTAACCTGGGTGGAAAAGGTACGGGCATGATCGAGCCGTTCACCATTGTGGGCGTGCTTGGCGACCAGGCGGACAAGAATGTGGGCGGCGCCATTCAACCGTTGATTTTTCTGCCGCAACAGCAGATTCCTACCACTTCGCTTTTTTACCAGGCGCTGCTCAAGACCGAAGTGAACTTTCTGGTAAAAGCGCACGGCGCGATTCCGGTTGCCGCGGAGATGCGCTCGGTTTTTCACGCCAGCGCGCCCGGCTACGCGCTCGACAATTTTCAAACCATGCAGGAAGCAGTGGAGCAGAACACCTTCAGTCAGCGGCTGGGACTTTTTCTTCTGGGCTCTTTTGCCGGGCTGGCCATTGTGATGGTGGTGGCGGGACTGTACGGAGTTCTGTCGCAATTGGTGAGCTATCGGCGGCGGGAGATCGGGGTGCGCATGGCGCTGGGGGCAACCCGCGCCAGCGTTGCGCGGCTGGTTTTGCGGCAGGGCTCGATCCTGGTGGGCGCCGGACTCGGCTGCGGCCTGCTGCTGGCTCTGGCTACGGGCCGGCTGGTGAAGAGCTTCCTTTACCAGGTGCATCCGCTGGATGGGTGGACGTATGCCGCGGTGATCTTCGCGCTCGCAGCGATCGGACTCGCGGCGGCGCTGATTCCAGCGAGCAGGGCGGCTTCAATTCAGCCGATCCAGGCGCTGCGCGAGGATTGAGGGCGGTGCGAGAGGCTTCGCGATAGTCTGGAGAGGATGGCTATCGCTTACATCGGCCTTGGCGCCAATCTTCCCGGTCCGGCGGGGTTGCCGGAGGCAACGCTGGCCGCGGCTGCCGAGCGGCTTGCGCAACTGGGCTCCATTGCGGCCTGCTCGTCGCTCTACTCCACCGCGCCGGTTGGCTTTGCCGATCAGCCGCGCTTCTTCAACGCGGTGGTTGCTCTTGAAACCGGGCTGGCTCCGCGGGAGCTGCTTGAAGAGCTGCTGGATATTGAGCTTGATTTTGGCCGCGACCGATCCGCGGGGCTGCGCAATGGCCCGCGGACGCTCGATCTGGACATTCTTTTGTATGGCGACCTGGTGCTGAGCGAGCACAACCTCCTGGTTCCGCATCCGCGCCTGGCGGAGCGTGCCTTTGTGCTTGTGCCACTCCATGAGATTGCGCCCGATCTGCGCGATCCACGCAGCGCATCCACCGTGGGACAATTGCTGCGGGGGATTTTTCCCGATCCTGCCGAAGGCGAAACGCATGCGGTGCAAAAAGTGGAGAGCAATCTTTGGCCTGCTGGCCTGGGTGGCGGCGGCAGCGGCCACGCGTAGCCTGTGCGCGCAGGCAGCCGTTCGCGTGCCCATTACAGTGCCCATTACAGTGCCCATTACAGTGGAAGATGCGAGCGGCGCGGCCGTGGCGGGCGCGGCGGTAAGCGACGCCTCGGGCAAATTACTGGGCAGCACCGACTACTCGGGCAAACTTTCCGTCGCCTGCGCGGACTCGTGCAGTCTGCGCATTGCCGCGCCCGGTTTTTCGCCGCAGACGGTCTCCGTTACCGGTGCAACGACGATTCATCTGGAACCGGCGGCCAACTCCGAGCAGGTGACCGTGACTGCTTATCGCGCGCCGCTTGGCGAACTGGAGAGCCCGGCCACCTCGCGGGTTTTATCGCAGCGCGTGCTGCGCACCACTGCCGCCATTACACTCGACGATCAGTTGCGCCAGCTTCCCGGCGTCGAGCTTTTTCGCCGCTCGCCGTCGCTGGTTGCCAACCCCACATCGCAGGGAGTGAGCCTGCGCGGACTCGGTTCCACCTCGGCCAGCCGCACGCTGGTGACTGAAGACGATGTTCCGCTGAACGATCCGCTGGGCGGCTGGATTCACTGGCAGGAGCAGCCGGAGCTGGCCATCCACAGCATTGAAGTGGTGCGCGGCGGCGCCAGCGATCTTTATGGATCGAGCGCCATCGGTGGAGTCATCAGCGTGGTTCCCGCGCTGCCTATCGCCAACCAGGTCGAGCTCAACTCGACCTACGGCGGTGAAGGCACATACGACAACAGCCTGCTGGCGCAGACGGTGCGCGGCCACTGGGGCGTGCTGGGCGCGGGCGGCCTGATCGGCACCGACGGTTACATTCAGGAATCTCCCGCGCAGCGCGGACCGGTAGATGTGGCCAGCAATGTTCACAGCCAGAACGGGCTTGTGCTCATCGATCGCAGCGCCGGTCCGCTGCATTTGTTTGCGCGCGGCAGCGGCTTTCAAGAGTCGCGCCATAACGGCACACCCTACCAGTTCAACGCCACGCGGCTGTTTCGCTACGCGGTTGGCGGGGACTGGAAGGCGGCAGCCGGCGCGGCGCTGCATCTGCGCGCTTATGGATCGGATGAGCGCTATCGGCAGACCTTCTCGAGCCTGTCGAATGCGCCCACCGCCAGCGCTCCCGCCTGCGCATATCGCTGCGGAGAATCGCCGACCAAGTTTACTTTTGTGCCGGTGAACGAGCTGGGCGCCTCGGCGCATTGGAGCCAGCCGCTGGGAGCGGGCGTGTTGCTGCTGGCCGGCTCGGATGTGCGCGATGTGCGTGTGTGGGATCGCGAGCAGAGCTATACCGGCGCGGACCTGCTCACCAATCTGCACGACCACCAGCGCGACACCGGCCTTTATGCCGAAGCGATGTGGGTTCACGCCGCGTGGACCCTTACCGCGGCCGGCCGCATGGACTGGTTCCAGAACTTCGACGGCCATGAAGTCACGTGGAACGGAGCCGGGTGGACGCCGAACGCCACGCAGCCCTCGCAACGGGACGAGCGCATCTTCGATCCGCGCCTGGGCCTGTCGCGTAAGCTCGGCAGCCACTGGGCGCTTTCGGCTTCAGGCTTTCGCGCCTTTCGCGCGCCCACGCCGAGTGAGCTTTATCGCGCCACGCAGGTGGGCAATCAGCTCACGCTCGCCAACGGCAATCTGCTGAGCGAGCGCGCCACTGGATGGGAAGCCGGGCTGGCCACGCAGCGCAACTGGGGTACGGTGCGCGCGAGTTATTTTCTTACCCAGGTCAATCGCCCCATCGCCGCGCTTACCGAGAATCCGACCTCTTCGCCCATTCTGCTGATGCGCGAGAATCTCGGCCAGATTGAGAGCCGCGGCATCTCGCTCGACTATGAACTGATGCCGCGCCGCTGGCTGGCCGTGGATGGCGGCTATCAATACGCGCACGCGGTGGTTTCGCGCGGCACGCAGGACTACGGCAAGTGGATTCCTGAAGTGGCGCGCAATCTGGCCACGCTCAACCTGCGCGCATTCAAGCCGGCCATTGGCACGCTCAGCCTGCAGAGCCGCATGAGCGGCCATCAGTTCGACGACGACGCCAATGCGAATCTTCTGCATGGCTACTTCCGTCTCGATGCGTATGCGTCGCACAACTTCACGCATCGCGTGGAAGTGTTCGCCGCCGGCGAAAATCTTCTCGACCGCTCCATCGAAGCTTCCAAAACACCCACCACCACGCTGGGCCAGCCGCGCGTGGCCCGCGCCGGATTTCTGATTCGCCTGGGCGCAGGCAATCGCTGACCGCGACGAAACGCTGACCGCGACGAAACGCTGACCGCAATGGACCGCCGACCGCGTGGGATCGCAGCCCGCTTGCGAGAGGAAAATCTTTTTCCACGACTCGCGCAACTCGTTTTCATGGTCTGTGTTTGCTTACATGTGAGTGGCACGACGCTCGATGCAAAGGCCACCGTTACCGACAAGGAGACACCACATGAAGCTTTCGACGATTGCACTTGCAGCCATGCTTGCCGCGCCTGCTTTGATCATGGCGCAAACGCCCACTCCGGGAAAGAACGACCACAACATCAACCAGCGCAAGGGCGATCAGCAGCAGCGTATTGGACAGGGCGTGCGCTCGGGCCAGCTCACGGCCGGTGAAACATCTCACATCGAGCGTCAGGAGCGCGGCGTCAATCGCGAAGAGCGGGGCATGCGCGCACAGGACAACGGTCATCTCACCAAACAGGATCGCAAGACGATCCATCATCAGCAGAACCAGGAATCACGCCGCATCTATCGCGACAAACACAACGGTCGCGTTCGCTAATCCCCCATTGCTTTTCATGCATGCCTTGCGCCCCTTTCCGCAATAACTGCGGGAAGGGGTTTTTCTATCCGCGCTGCCAAAAAAATTTGCTTCTCAAAATTTGGTTATCGATCCGTGAAGGGCAGCGAGTTCACGTAGGGGCTCGGTACAGGCACTGCTTGAATTCGATCTTGTGGCCGCGGCGGGTTGTGTGCGCGGTCCCGTAAAATTCTCTGGTGAGCCTTTCCTTTGAAATCAGCCGCCAGACTGCCTCGGGCGGCCGCCGCGCGCAGCTTCATCTGCCGCATCGCACTGTGCAGACGCCGGTCTTCATGCCGGTGGGCACGGCGGGCACGGTCAAAGCCGTTCCGCAGGATACGCTCGAAGAAATCGGCGCGGAGATCATCCTCGGCAACACCTATCACCTTTATCTGCGCCCCGGCCATGAGCCTATCGGCCGCATGGGCGGCCTGCATCGCTTCATCGGCTGGCCGCGGGCCATGTTGACTGACTCCGGCGGCTTTCAGGTCTTCTCGCTCAACGGGTTGCGCAAAGTGAGCGACAACGGCGTGCAGTTCCGCTCGCATCTAGACGGCAGCAGCCACCTGTTTACGCCCGAGCACTCCATGGATGTGCAGATCGCGCTGGGCGCCGACATTGCCATGGCGTTCGACGAGTGTACGGAATATCCGGCGGATCGCGCCCGCGCCGCAGAGAGCCTGCGCCTCACCATGGACTGGGCGCGCCGCTCGCTCGATCACTTCCGCGCGCATCGGCACAGCGCGCCGTGGCGCGAAGAACTCGGCAGCACGCCGAATCTATTCGGCATTGTGCAGGGCGGCATGTACACCGACCTGCGCCGGCAGTGCGCCGAGCGACTGGTCGAGATGGACTTCGACGGCTATGCCATCGGTGGCTTGAGCGTGGGCGAGCCGCGCGAGCTTACACTCGAAATGATTGCGGAGGTGCTGCCCCTGCTGCCGCCCGACAAGCCGCGCTATGTGATGGGCGTGGGCTATCCGGACGAGATCGAACAGTACGCCCGGCTCGGCGTGGATATGATGGATTGCGTGCTGCCGACGCGCGCGGCGCGCCACGGCCTGCTGTTTACCAGCGAAGGCCGCATGAACATCAAGAACAAAAAGTATGCCGAGGACCAGAATCCGCCGGATCCGGCCTGCGCCTGTCCGGTGTGCCGCCGCTACACGCGAGCCTACCTGCGCCACCTGGCGCATGCGGGCGAGGCACTATCCGGCACACTGAACTCCATCCACAACCTTGCCTACTATCTCGGCATTATGGAGCGCGTGCGCGGCTCACTGGCAGGATGATCGCGCGGCGAGCACTTATGCCCGGTTGCTCTGCGGCGTCCTCATACCGGATCGATTTGCTTTGCGGAAATTGCCGTCCCGGCTGTCACAGATCACTATCACAGATCGATCGTCTGGCCCAGCAACTGCTTCAGCGCCCGCACATACTCGGTGAGCGCCTCGCGTCCCGGCCCGGTAATACGGTAGAGGGTCTGCGGCTTGCGCTGCACGAACTTCTTCTCCACCGCCACGTAGCCCGCTTCTTCGAGCTTCATCATCTGCGCGCCCAGGTTGCCGTCGGTCGACCCGGTCCGGGCGCGCAGCCAGGTGAACTCGGCATCCTCCACCCCGGCCAGCAGCGAGAGCAGCGCCAGCCGCAGCTTGCCGTGGATGACGGGATTCAGATCCGGCAGCCCGGGGCCGGATTGGGCCTCGGAATCAGGCGCCCCGGAATCAGGCATGGATCGCCCCCTGCTGCTGGTGGCGGCGCCGCGCATCGAGGGTCATGGCGTAGATGCCGAACACGATCTGGCAGAAGAAAATCGCTGCAAGAAACGCGATCGATGCCTGGTTTTCCGACCCGAAGCATCCCGCGACGCCCGCGGCCAGCCATACCAACGCGCAGGCGAACTGCATCTTCCATTTCAAAACCAGGCTGCAGGTGCCGTTGGCCACTGCCAGCATGCCGCCAATAATGGCCAGGAAGACGTGGATGTCGTAGTGGCCGGCGATGCCGAGCGCCAGCAGCACCACGAACAGCGACGCGCCCGTCATCTGCCACACCGACCCCACGGCGCGGCCCAGCGTGGTCTCCGGATGCCCGCGGGAGACCCGCGTTCCTACAATGCCGGTGAGCAGGCCGGCGGCCACCATGGTTACCGGCCAGGCCCAGTTGCTGTGGCCCAGAGTGGCCCACGCCGCAGCCACATAGTAGGCCACGCCCCACAGCAGGAAAGTCCATCCCCAGCTCTCGGTGGAGCGCCGTCCCTGGGCCATCATGGTTTCAATCAGCTTGAGTTGCGCTTTCACATCCATCTCTTCATTGGCGTCATTGGCGGTCATCTTTGTTCTCCATCTCCACTCCGTAGCGGCAGAGCAATCCTTAATTGAGAGTACTCTATAAAATAGAGTAATGATTGTCAAGAGATTTTTTCAGGCCGCGGGCGGACGTTGCGAAATTTGGGTTATTCGCCGGAGATCAGGCATTGAGCGGCAGGATTTATGGGTCGTGGACCGACCGCTGGCCGCCATGCAGGTGTTGCACATCGGCATGGAGATAGGCTCCGCTCCAGGGCACTGTATCCACCGTGGCGCCGAAGATTGCCGGCAGGCTCATCAGCGGGCACTCGAGCGCGAATTCGATGGGCGCGCCGCCCAGCAGCGCGGTCTCGGCGCGTCCGGTGCGAACCACTTCCAGCGAGCGCAGCAGGCCCTCGGCCGGCTCCTGCACCTGCAAAATCGGCCGCCTCAATAGCAGCGTGCTCTGCACGGATCGATGCAGGAAGGCGGTAGTTTTCTTGGCAGCGTTTAATAAATGAGCGGCCGCGTGCTGGGATACGCGGCTGGAATTCACGCGGCCGGGGCGATGGCGTGGTGAAGCGAGCCGTGTTGCCGGTGGACAGCGGGCATCGCCGGGCGGATAATTGGCCCATGTTTCGTCGCAAGTCCCTTGTGCCGACGGTCGTGGCGCTGCTCATCATCGGCGTGGCCGGTCTTGCCCACTTAATGGGTGAGCCGCGGTTTGCAGCTTATCGCGCCGTGGATGTTGTGCAGCTCATTGGTTCGGGCGCATGCTTCGGGGTTGCCCTGTTCGCGCTGATCTTGTTTTTGCGCCAGCCGCGAAGCTGAAAGCGCGGCGGAGCGGCCTTGCCGCGCCTGTCGAAAGTGGATTGACCCGGCGGCCGTTTTGACGATAGAATCGTAGAGTTTGGCGCTGCACCCTCTATGGGGTGCGCGGGATTGTGCCGGGTTCACCGCCCTTGTGGCGTGTGTGCGGCCCGCCTTCCGATGCAGTTCATCGCCTGTATCCGATCACCGCACAACCAGACTTTTTGTATGTGGAATGCGCTACGCGGCATGATCCGGAGCGCTGGAGGGTTTGTTATGTACGCAGTGATTCGTACCGGTGGCAAGCAGTATCGCGTGGCGCCCGGCGACGTTCTCAAGATCGAGTCTGTTCCGTCGGAGAACCAGACCGTGGAGTTCAGTGACGTGCTCGCGGTTTCGGGTGAGCCCGGATCGATGGCCATGCCGGCTGGCGCCAAGGTGACCGCCGAGGTGCTCGGCGAGGGCCGCGGCGAGAAGATTCTGGTCTTCCACCTGAAGCGCAAAAAGCAGTACAAGAAGCTGCAGGGCCACCGCCAGAACTTTACCCAGGTGCGCATCACGGCCATTGAGGCCGACGGCGTGACTTATACCGCCTAGCCGGCGGCAAGCATTTCTTTGAGAGAGGATTTTCGATCATGGCACATAAAAAGGGTGGAGGCAGCTCCACAAACGGACGCGACTCGAATGCACAGCGGCTGGGCGTGAAGGCCTTTGCCGGCGAGGTCGTTACCGGGGGGTCGATCATCGTGCGCCAGCGCGGCACGCGCATCAAGCCCGGCATCAATGTGGGCATTGGCTCCGACGACACGCTGTTCGCCAAGGTGTCTGGCCGGGTGAAGTTCACCGACCGCGGCAACCACGGGCGCTTCGCATCGGTCGAGCCGGTCGCGGCCGAGTAAGTTCAGACTTCAGCCCCGGACGGCGCTCCGGACACGGTTTCGGGGTGACGGTCGAAATAAGCTCCAGACAAAAACCAGAAAAGCTCCAGACAAGAGAGGTTGCGGCATGCGCCGCAGCCTCTTTTTGCTTGTGGCGGGCGAATTTACGCGGCCAGGGAAGATTTTCCGCGCCAATGCGGCCTGGATCCGGGGAAGTCAACCGCCGCCTGCATCTTACCGAGTAGGACCCGGATCAGAGTAGGATCCGGCTGAGCCAGAGCGAGATCCGGCTCAGCAGAATCCAGCCCGGCGGGGTTCAGCGGGCAGCATGCGACTCCGGAGCTCTGCCAAGAATGAGTTTTCTCTCCACGCTCTTCGGGTTTCTGTTCCGGATTGGCTACTTTGGGCCGTTCGTGGTCGGGATTCTCGATTCGTCCTTCCTGATACTTCCTTTTGGAAATGATTTTGTGGTGGTTGGACTGGTGGCGCAGCACCACGCCGGAACGCCGTGGTATGTGCTGTCGGCGGCCCTGGGGTCCACGGTGGGGGTCTTGGTGCTGGCGCTGGTGTCGCGCAAGCTGGGCGAGCAGGGCCTGCGCAGAATTGCGGGCGCCAAGCGCTACGAGACGCTGAGCAAGCGGATCAGGAGCCATGCCGGGCTAGCCATCGCGATTGGCGGCCTGGCGCCTCCACCGTTTCCCTTCACCACGGTAATTGCCGCAGTTTCCGCGCTCAATTATCCGCTGTGGCGCACGCTGACGATCAATTTTTTTGCCCGGCTGGCGCGCTTTACCGTTCTGGCCCTGATCGCGTTGAAATTCGGCAGCAACGTACTGCAGATTGCCAAGTCGGCTCCGTTTGAGTGGGCCATGACGGCGTTCATAGCCGCCTGCCTTATGGCCAGCGGCTACTCCATCTGGAAGTGGTTGAAGGAACCGCAGCGGCGGCGGAGGGCCACACGGGCATCTGCTGAAAGCAAAACGACGGACAGCAAGACGGCGGAAAGCAAGACCGTGTGACCGGCGGCGCCGGCCGCCGCCGAGGGGCAAAAACGGAAAGGCCGGATCCAAAAACAGCAACGGCCGGATCTTTGGTAAGAACCGGCCGTTCGCTATGGAGCGCTTGCAGAGCGCAGTCGCCGAGGCGCTACAACTCCGACTGCTGTCCTTTGAGATTGCGATTGAGCACCTTGTCGACAACCTTCTCGACATCGGTGAGGAAGAAGCTGTTGGCTGGCTGCTGCACCGCTACCTGGGTTCCGGTATGGCCCAGCGCCGAAGCGATCTCATTCCAGCGGTAGACGGTCGAGTTGGCGGGCATGACCACGGGCTGCAGCGCCGGCTCGGGCAGCGAGCAGTAGGCAACCCACACGCCCAGCGCCAGCAGGATGACCGACTCGTAGATGAACTGCATGGGCGAGGTGAGCGAGGTGTTGTGAGAGATCACCGAGGCCGCGATAAAGTCATTGGCCGCCATGACGCCGAAGCCGAGCGCGATGCCGAAGGCCATGTCGCGCACCGAGAGCCGCAGCGCGTTCATGCTCAGGCACAGGAATGCCAGCAGGCACAGCTCAAGGATGCTCACCGAGTGCATCAGGCCCAGCCCGATATCGGGAATCATCATGACGCCGCGATGCGAAATGGAGAGTGTGGAAAAGGTGACCAGCACTGAAACCAGCACCGCCCAGCGAAAGATGATGATGCCGAACTTCATCAGGCCCGGAAACGACATGAGCGCCGCCCGGAAGATTTCAATGTTAATGAAGAACAGCGTGATGGCGCTGGCGATATAGACGCCCCAGGATACGAAGAAATAAGCCTGGTACTGGGTATCGCCGTGGGAGCGCTGAAGCTGGAACAATAGCAATGCCAGAACTGGTGCGGAAACCAGCCGCAGCGTCAGATACACACTCATCGCGGGGAAACGGCGCTGCAATTTGCGTCGCCAGAAAAGGAAAGCGAGAACCGCCACCAGCAGGAACTCAATTGTGCCCATTGCTGTCATGGCTATATTTGAGGACATAAACACCCGTGCCTATTCTGAGGCTTCATCAGAATAGCGCCAATACCCAGGCCCCTCAACAAGAAAAACGGGTGATTTAACCTTGCACTTTCGTGCGATTACCTCAGTTTACCCCCCGAAGTTCCCGACGTACCGGACGAAGGAGCCTTGGGGCAGGTGGGAATTCCAGGACCGCAGGTTGCAATAGGAAAACCGGCGGTAGCCGATTGATGGCTGGGGAACAGTGGAGCGGTGCGCGGGGTGAGCGAAGCGGCGGCTCCCCCGGCACAGACGACCAACAGAGCGAAGAGGCGAATCGCGAGTTTCATAGTTAGTAACCTCTGGTAATGGGATTAGCCGGGAGACATCTCCGCGTGCATGTTTCGTATCATAGTCCAGAAACGCATGTAAAATGTTTATTTTTCATAGTGATGCATAAGTAGTAACGCCAACCATTACCATCGTAATGCGCTCTAAAAGTAACCTGATTTAGTAATCAGTTTGAACCAATCCTCTTTGCCGCCTGCGAACCTCTCTGATTACCCTGCCCGCATGGTAAAATTACCTCAGGCCAATTCGCGCAAAGCCCACGTCTTTCAAGCGGTTAGTCACGATTTTTCGCGGTCCGTCCGCTCCATACCGGAAATCGCTTGCGCGTGGCACCGGAAACCGCTTCTTGCAGGGCGGCGATGCGCTTGGCCAGGTGATCGGAATCTATGGCGACTGAAGCAGTTGGCGGCATGCCACTCCCTGAAGGCAGCTACACCGGCGAAAACATCAAAATCCTCGAAGGTCTGGAAGCGGTTCGTCTGCGGCCGGCCATGTATATCGGTTCCACCGGCGAGATGGGCCTGCATCATCTGGTCTATGAGGTCGTGGACAACTCGGTCGACGAGGCCCTGGCGGGATATGCCAAGCGGGTGGATGTAACCATCCACGTCGACAACTCGATTACTGTTGTCGATGATGGCCGCGGCATTCCGGTGGATTCGAAAACCCTGCCTGACGGCAAAAAGATGTCTGCGCTCGAGGTCGTGATGACCAAGCTGCACGCCGGCGGCAAATTCGACTCATCGACCTACAAGGTGTCGGGCGGACTGCACGGCGTGGGCGTGAGCTGCGTCAACGGGCTCTCGCAGGAGTTCAACGTGGAGGTCTGGCGCGACGGCAGCACCTGGGAGATGGACTTCAGTTGCGGTCTGCCGGTGGGCGAGCTGCGCAAGGCGGGCATCAGCAAGAAGCGCGGCACCAAGGTGCATTTTTTGCCCGACAAGTCCATCTTCACCGCCACCGAGTACAACTACGACACGCTGGCGCAGCGGCTGCGCGAGCTGGCCTTTCTGAACAAGGGCCTGGAAATTTCGCTTACCGACGAGCGCACCGCCGATCCCAAGACCGGCGAAGCCAAGCGTGCCGAGTTCCGCTACGCGGGCGGCATTGCCGAGTTCGTCAAGCACCTGAACCGCGGCAAGCAACTGCTGCACGACAAACCGATCACCATGGAAGCCTCGCGCGCCGGCGTGGAGATCGAGGTGGCGCTGCAGTACAACGACAGCTACTCGGAGACGGTGTTCAGCTTTGCCAACAACATCAATACGGTGGACGGCGGCTCGCACCTTTCCGGCTTCCGCACCGCGCTGACGCGCACCGTCAATGCCATCGGCCAGCAGCTTGGCCTGTTCAAGGACATGAAGGAGTCGCTCTCCGGCGACGACGTGCGCGAAGGGCTGGTGGCGGTGGTGAGCGTAAAGCTGCCGCAGCCGCAGTTCGAGGGCCAGACCAAGGGCAAGCTCAACTCCGACATCGCCGGCACGGTGCAGGCCTTTGTCAACGAGCGCCTGGGCGCATTCCTCGAGCAGAACCCGCCCATTGCCAAGCGCATTATCAACAAGGCGATTGAGGCCGCGCGAGCCCGTGAAGCCGCGCGCAAGGCCCGCGACCTTACCCGCCGCAAGGGCGCGCTGGACGGCGGCGGCCTGCCGGGCAAACTTGCCGACTGCTCCGAGCGCAACCCGGAACGCTGCGAGCTGTACCTTGTCGAGGGCGAGTCCGCCGGCGGCACCGCCAAGCAGGGCCGCGATCGCCGCTTCCAGGCCATTCTGCCGCTCAAGGGCAAGATCCTGAACGTGGAAAAGGCGCGCTACGACAAGATGCTCGGGCACGAGGAAATCCGCGCCATGATCACCGCCCTGGGCACCGGCATTGGCAAGGACGACTTCGATCCGGCCAAGCTGCGCTACGGCAAGATCATTCTGATGACCGATGCCGATGTCGACGGCTCGCACATCCGCACGCTGCTGTTGACCTTCTTCTTCCGCCACATGACGGAGCTGATCAAGCGCGACAACATCTACATTGCGCAGCCGCCGCTGTTCAAGATCAAGAAGGGCCGCTTCGAGCAGTACATCAAGGACGAGCGCCAGCTCAACGCGGTGGCCATCACGCGCGCCTCGGAAGGGATGATCGTGCGCCACGGCGAGGATGCCAGCAAGATCGAAGGCGCCGAGCTTACCCGCTTCATGAGCGTGCTGAACGAATATCTCGGTTTTGTGGAGAAGGTGGACAAGCGCATTCGCAACGAGCGGCTTACCGAGTTGGTGGCTCGCGCCGAGTTCGTCCATCGCGCGGACTTTACTTCGAAGAACGGCGATGAGATTCCCGAGAAGATTGCGGCGCTGCAGGCAGAGCTTGCCAGCGTTGCCGAGAAGTTCGAAATCAAGGTCTCCGATCCGGTGAAAGACGAGGAGCATCACACCTGGTCGCTTTGTTTCACCGACGGACAGCGCGCGACCCGCTGCATCGACTGGAACCTGGCCTCAAGCCCCGAGTTCCGGCAGATGATGTCCAAGCACGCGCAGATCAAGCAGTATCTCGAACCGCCCTTCCTCATCGAGTTCTCGACCAAGGCAGCGGAAACTGCGGATGCGCAGGCCGAAGACGGCGCCGAGCCACCCGCGGAGCAAAAGCAGCAGCGCCGCGCGGCGCGCATTCCACGCGAGCCGGTTGAAAAGCTGACCGCGCGCGAGTTGTTCAAGTACATCGTGGAAGAAGGCAAGAAGGCCTACGAGGTTTCCCGCTACAAGGGGCTGGGCGAGATGACCGCGCCGCAACTGTGGGAGACGACGATGGACCCCGAGCGCCGCACTCTTTTGCGCGTCAAGCTGGAAGACATTGCCGAGACCGACGCCATTTTTACCACGCTGATGGGCGAAGACGTTGAAGCGCGCCGCAAATTTATTGAAGACAACGCGCTCGACGTAAAGAACCTCGACATCTAAATTCGGCGGCAGGATGCGCGCCGGCGCGGCGATGGAATGGGCGCCGTCAGGACGGGTCCATCAGGCC
The DNA here is from genome assembly GCA_036267475.1 of Occallatibacter sp. Lineage (GTDB taxonomy): Bacteria > Acidobacteriota > Terriglobia > Terriglobales > Acidobacteriaceae > Telmatobacter. The sequence goes on along the minus strand of DATAVZ010000011.1, from coordinate 15,423 downwards.
GGATTTCGATAGACGCCTGTCTTCAGATCATGCTCGGCCTGGGCAATGTTCTCCGGCGTGCCCAGATCGCGCCAGTACGATTCATCCGCGCGCCACGCGGCGATGGTTTCGCCGCGTGCAGCCAGACGCAGGTAAGCGTCGATGATCGAGAACGGCCCGTCCTGCCGAAGGTCGGTAAAGATGCGCGGCGAGAGCATGTGAATGCCGCAAAATGCCAGCGCCGACTCTCCCGGCTTTGTGCCGTCCACACCGCGTCCACGCAACTGTCCCTCCGCGTCGAAGAGCAGTGGCCGCGCGGTGCGGCGATTCTGCATCGCCAGCGTGGCCAGCGCGCCGCGCCGGGTATGAAATTGCACCATCCCCGCCAGATCGATGTTGCTCAGCACATCCACATTGTGCAGAAGGAACGGCTGATTGCGGTCTGCATCGTCTTCGAGGAAAAACCACGCGGCTTTTTTGAGCCCGCCGCCGGTGTCCAGCAACTCCTCTTCGCGCGAAATTTCAATCCTCATTCCGAAGCTGCGGTTCGCCGCAACGAAGTCGATCACCTGCTCCGCAAAGTGGTGGACGTTGACAATGACCTGGCGCACGCCTAAGCCGCGCAGCCGTTCGAGCGCGAGGTCGAGCAGGGTGCGTCCGTCCAGCTCCACCAGCGCCTTGGGCCGGTCATGGGTGAGTGGCCGCAGCCGCGTGCCCAGGCCCGCGGCCAGAATCATCGCCTTCACGAGGGAACCTTTTCAAGCGCGCCCATTTTTTCAAGCTGGATATGGCGGACCACAACATCCAGACCGCCTGCCTTGGGGCCGGGCATTTTGCGCAGATGACTGGCGAGCTGCTCGGCAAGATAGACCGACCGATGCTGGCCGCCCGTACACCCGAACGAAACCATCAGATGGGTAAAGCCGCGCCGCCGATACGTGGCTACGCTGGCATCCACCAGCAAGAAGACGCTGGCCAGATACTGATGCACGCTCTCCTCGCGGCTGAGGTAATCGATGACCGCGGCGTCGCAGCCGGTGAGCGAGCGAAACTGCTCTTCGCGCCCCGGATTGGGCAGGCTGCGCGCATCGAAGACGAATCCTCCGCCGTTGCCCGAATCGTCGAGCGGCATTTCGCGATGAAACGAGAAGCTGAAGATGCGCACGGTGAGCGTGGACTCGACCGCGGCAAGATTGCGCAGCTTGTCGGACTCCGCGATTGCGCTCAGCGCACCCAGCAGTGCAGGCAGCGCGACCGGCAGCTTTACATTTTCCGCCAGCCAGCGCAGGTTCTTGAGCGCGTAGGGCACCGACTGGAGAAAGTGCGTCTTGCGCTCATAGAATCCGCGAAACCCGTAAGCGCCGAGCGCCTGCAGGATGCGCACATACACGTAGGCGTAGTAGTGCTCCATGAAGGCGCCGCGGTCCACGGGCGTGTACTCTGCCAGGCAGTCGAGGTAGCGATCGAGCAGAGCCTGGCGCAGCTCCGGCGGCAGGTCGGCCTTGCCGTCGTAGAGCAGGGAAGCGATGTCATATTGCAGCGCGCCCTTGCGCCCGCCCTGGTAGTCGATGAAGTATGGTTCGCCATTGCGCAGCATGATGTTGCGCGACTGAAAATCCCGATACATGAAGTACTGGCGACTGGCGCTGAGCAGCAGCCTGGTCAGCCGGCTAAAGTCCACCTCGAGCGCCTGCTCGTTAAACGGAACGCCGGCCAGCCGCAGGAAGTAATACTTGAAATAATTCAGGTCCCAGGCGATCGACTGCCGATCGAAGCTGGCGCGCGGATAGCAGACTTTGTAATTCAGGTCGCGTCCCGCCTCTACCTGGAAGCGCGGCAGGATGGCAACCACCTTGCGATAAGCCTCGACGGCCTCTGCCCCGATGGTCGACGGGTTGGTCGCGTCGATGATGCGATTCTCTCCGACGACGCGATGCTCTCCAAGAAAATCGAAGAGCGTAGTGTCGCCGAGGTCTTCTTCGATGTAGGCGCCCTGGTCCAGATCCTGGGCATAGATCTCCGGCACCGGCAGCCCGCTATGCCGGAAGTGCCGCGAAAATTCCAGGAAGGCGATGTTCTCCTCGCGCACGGCGTGCACAATGCCTATGGCGCGAAACGGGCCGCCACCGAGACGGACAATCGCGCGGCCCGAGCCGCCAAGCTGTCCCTGCAGCGGCTGAATGCGATCGGCGGGCAGCGAAAAATGCTGCTCGAAAAGCCGTTCCAATACTTCCATGCGCCTCACTTGCGTTGCCTGGTGCCAACTTCATCAAGATACCGACCGCAGCGAAGAGGGTGCAAGGCGTGCCGTAGAATGCTTGCAAAAGCCCGTGGCTTTCGCGCCCGGTCTGATCCCGATTCCGCTCCGATTGAAAAAAAGGACAATGCATGAAAACCGCCGCACTCGCTGTGTTCGCTCTTGCCGCAGGCGTTGTCTGCCACGCGCAAATTTCCGCGCCCAACCCGCTGGCCTCGGCCCGCGTCTTTGGCTACGGCGAGATGACGCCGAGAACCGCGCACAACGGCGCGGTGAGCCGCGGGGTTTTTAACGGCACGCTGGCGACCGGCGAGGCCGTGGGCGTGCATGAGAGCATGCAGCCAGCCGGAACCATCCCCAATCCGCCGCATCGCATTCAGCACTCGGAGATCATTGTGGTGGAGCAGGGCACGCTTGCCTTTCTGCACGACGGTAAGACCGAACGCGCCGACGCCGGCAGCATCATCTATGTGGCCTATGGAACGCTGCACACGGTCAAAAATATCGGCGACGGCCCGGCGAAGTATGTTGTGATCCAGATCGGCGGCGACACGAAGAAGTGATTCCCTCTGCTGTCTCCTTCGCCGCGTCCGGCAATGAAGCTGGCCCAGGGCTGCGACCTTCCTTTCCGGCGGCCGGCGCATCTAAGTAGAGGGCTCAGTTTCTCCTTTTATATGAGGACTGTGTGCGGCACTCTATGCCGCAGGGGGCAGCTTCCATGTCTTTTTATCGCAATTCTGGAATTGTCGCAGTCTCGACGCTGGCGCTCGCACTGATTGTGTCGGGATGCAAGAGCGGATCGCCGTCTTCCACGCAACCAGCCGGCGGCGCAACCACAACTCAACCCGCGACTCAGCCTGCGAATGGCGCGTCGACCGCGACACCAGCAGCGGGCGAAGCAGGAGCAGCGGGCACAACGGCCGCCGCTCCCATGCCTCCTCCTCCGCCAGCGGCCGTGAATCTTCCCGTGGGCACGGAGCTGCGCGTCCGGCTCGACGAGGACCTGGGTTCGAAGATCAGCCGGCCGGGCGATTCCTTTACCGCGACCGTGACAGATGATGTGCGGCGCGGCGGCATGGTGGTGATCGCCCGTGGAGCGCGCGCCGACGGCACGGTGGTGGATGCCAAGGCGCTGGGCCGCTTTGCGGGCGGGGCGCGGCTGGTGCTGCGGCTGGATCGCGTCCACAGCAAGTGGGGCAGCTATCCGGTTTCCACCAGCAGCATTGCGCGCGCTGAAAAAGGCAAAGGCAAGCGCTCAGCGGGATTCATCGGCGGCGGCGCGGGCTTTGGCGCGCTGATTGGCGGACTGGCGGGCGGCGGCAAGGGAGCTGCGATCGGCGCGCTTGCCGGCGGCGGCGCGGGCACGGCGGGGAGCGCATTTACCGGCAAGAAGGATATTGTTCTGCCGGCTGAGACGCTGCTCACCTTCCGGCTGGAGCGCCCGGTTCACATTGTGAAGCAATAACAGGAGAGCTGACGGAAGCAAAGCGGCAGTCGGCCGCGGCTCACTCGCCCACAGCGGGCGCCGCTCCGGCCAGCAGGATGGGCGCGGTCGGTGTGGACGACCCGCCCTCTTTCTCCTCCGTCACTCCAAATGCCTTGGCCACAACGCCGCTCGGAATCTGCGGCATGACTACGCTGGCGCTCCCGTTGGCGTCGGGCTGGAAGAGGCCGGCGGGAATGGGTGCGGCTCCGTTGGACGGAATCACCCACAGCTCATAGGTTTTGTCGGCAGGCAGCGGCTTCAGGTTGCTGGCCTCCATCACCAGCGCTCCGCGAGAAGCCAGATAGACCGCGCGCGCTGAAGGCGCCGGCGGCGTTTTGCCGGCTGTGAGCAGAACGTGCTGCGCCATGGGCGCAGTCAGCAGATCCAGCACCTGATGGGCCTGACGGCTTTCCACTGTCTCCTCGGCAAGCTGAAGAGACGTCTCATTCAGCCGCCAGCGCAGACTTCTCATCCGAATGCCCAGCCCGATGGAAAGCAGGAGCATGGCCGCGGCGGCCAGCCACCCACCCCATGCCGCAGCGCGTTTGCGCGGCCTGGGTGGCACGATGGAAAGACCGGCCGACGGACGGTCGGCTTCCACGCGCCGCAGGAACCGCTCGCGCGCGCCTTCGGGCAGCGGCTGCTGCTCCACGCTCATCGCCAACAGGGCTAGGTCGCCCTGTGCGCTGGCCAGCTCCGCGCGGCAATCGGCGCACCCGGTCACATGCGCACGCACCACCGCTGACTCGGTCGGATCGAGAGCCTGCAGGGCGTACAGCGCCAGTGTTTCTTCCGGAATGTGCGCGTAGTCGTTCATGTCTGAAATGCCCTTCGCACGCTGATCAAAGCCGATCGTATGCGTGTCTTCACAGTGCCCAGCGGTTCGCCCGTCTGGGCGGCGATCTCGGAGTGGCTCAGTCCCTCAAAATAAGCCAGCTCAATGGACTGCTGCTGTTCGATCGAAAGCTTGTTGAGCGCCGTTCGTACCTTTTCCATCAGCGTGCGCTGCTCGGCTTCGACGGCCACGTTTTCCTTTGCGGCCAGCACCACCTCATCCACTGAGTCAGACGGCTTTCTGCGCCGCAGCACATCCACTGCGCGGTTGCGCGTGACCACCAGCAGCCATGCACCCAGCGTTCCTCGCCGCGCCACGAACGTTTGAGGGTTCTGCCACACCTGAAAGAAGACCTCCTGCATCACATCTTCGGCATTGCCGGAGTCTTTGAGCACCCGCAGCGCCACCGAATACACCATGCCTCCGTAACGGTCAAAGAGCGCGGCCATGGCCGCCTGGTTCTGCACGCGAACCTGCTCGAGCAGGGATTCATCGCTTGCAGTGGCAGCTGACTCGGAGGAGCTATTAGAAGAACGTCCCGCGAGTCTGTTCGGATTGGCCGATTCGTCAGTCATCAAAAAAATTGCGGCAGGAACCTATTCTATTCGATGCAATTGCCGCAAAAAAACAATGGGCCAGAGAAAGTTTCTCTGACCCATTGCGCCTCTGGGGAAGGGCTACTTGATGTTGCCGTTCAATCCGTTGGGAAAAAACGCCCCGCCCGTGGCCCCGCCGCCGTAGACGATCTTGAGAACCTGGGCCGTGGTCCGGCTGAAGGCGATGGCGTTCGAGTCGGCGTCGACCACCGTGGCCGCGCCGCCCGAAATGCCCACGCCAATGTCGTCGTTGTTGGTGCCATCCAGGCTGGCCCGCGCCATGGCGATCTTGGTTGAGGCCGCCTGCGCCGCCGCGCCCGCGGCAAAAACTCGCTGGCGGATGCTGCCCGCGTGATAGGCCTCGACCGCCAGGATGCCTGCCGCCTTGTCCAGGTAGGCCGCGCTTGAGATCAGGCCGGCCGCGCCCAGATAGGCGGTTACGCCCACGTCCTCAAAGATGAAGGCTCCGAGCAGGAAATTGGTTTCATTCAGAAACGGATCGAAGGTTGCGCCCAGCCCCGCCGCCTGCGCCAGCGCGTTAAAGCTGTTCATCAGATCGATGTTCGGCATGGCCACGGCGCTGGTTCCAAGCGCGCCCCGCAGGAACGTGACGTGGTTCTGCTCTTCGAGCGCCAGCTCCGCCGCAAACTGCTGCAGCAGCGGCGTGGTGAACGGAACCATCGCGCCGGTCTTGACGGTTACGGTTCCGCCGGCGGTGTTATTCGCCCCCGAAATGCCGATGCCGACCTGGTCGATTGTTTTTCCGGTTGTGGCCAGGGTGTAAAACTCGGCCTCAAGATACTCAAGGTTGAGCGCAAAGTTGAGAATGTCGGCGTCTGTTACGGTTGCCGACTGCGCCAGTACGCGTGTGCTCAGAGCCGCCCCGGCCAGCGCCGCGCCGCCCATGAGCATGGCTGCCCGGCGATTGAATCCGCCGTCGCCATTCGCCTCTCGATTCGCTGTGATTTCCATGGACCGCTCTCCTTTAGGAAGCCGAAGCCGCTATTTTGCCGTTGAGGCCAGCGGGGAAGAATCCGCCGCTCTTGACTACGCCGGCCGTTGCATTGAGATACACGATGTGCAGCACCTGGTCAGTGGTGCGGTCGTAGGCAATGGAGTTGGTGTCGGCGGCCACAATGGTGGAGCCGGAAACAGTGGTCTCATTGCCGCCGCCGGCCTGCGCCCGCAGTGCGGAAATCTGGTTGGCGTAGGTGACGTAGGCGCCGCCCAGGCCGGCGATCAGGGTGCGAATTTCAGCCGCGTGATAGGCCTCAGTGGCCATGATGCCCGCTGCCGCTCCCAGATTGGCTTTGCTGGTGAGCAGGCCGGCTGCTCCGTGATAGGCGGTTACGCCCACATCTTCAAAGGTGAACGCGCCCACCAGGAAGCTGTCTTCGTCGGTGAACGGATCGAAGGACGCTCCGATGCCGGCCGCCATGGCCGCTGCGTTAAAGCTGCCAGTCAGGTCGATCGCCGGGCGGCTCACCGCGGCCGAGCCCAGCGCCGTGCGCAGAAAGCGGACGTGGGCCAGCTCGTCGTTGGCGATCTCCATGGCATATTGCTGGATGGCCTGGGTTTTGAACGGCACCTGAGCGCCGCCGGTCACCGCGGCTGCGCCGCTGCCCGCATCGGTGCTCGACAGTCCCGTGCCGGTAGCCGCGCGCAGATAGAATTCGGCTTCCAGATACTCGAGGTTGAGCGCAAAATTCAGAACATCCGCGTCGGTGAGTGTTGTGGTGGGGGGAGGGGTTGACGTCGAAGAGTTTGAACTGCCGCCGCATCCGGCCAGCGTGATTGCCGCCGCCGATGCGCCCGCAGTCAATCCCAATCCTGACAGAAAAGAGCGGCGTGAGACACGCCTTTGCTCAATCGCATGGATCGTATTCACGCAAGGTACTCCTTGAAAGATCTGAATTCGCTTTCAGATCGTGTACGAAGCCACCTGCGGAACTGGATTGCGCGATTGCGAGATATTTTTTCGGGTGGGATGCGCGGAGGAGCTAGTCCTGCGGCCGCGAATATTTGTAGTCTCCCAGGTCTCAAAAGCGAGACCTGGGGCGCCCAAAATGGATGGCGCCATTAACGAATCATGTAACGAATCATGCGGTCCATGGTGTTAGTCGCCCTTCACCTGCCCGCGCCCGTTGCTCTTCACCTCATACATGCGCGCATCGGCCGCTCCGATAATCGCGTGCAGGGTGGCGCCGTCATTGGGAGCGGTGGCCAGCCCGATGCTGGCGCCAATCTTGAGCGCCAGTCCGTTCTTCATGCTGAAATCGGTATCCATCAGCGCGCCGAGCAGCGTCTCGGCCCGCACCAGCGCTGTTTCGGCGTCGCTTTCCGGCATGAGCACAATGAACTCGTCGCCGCCGTAACGGAAGCACAGGTCCGCTTCGCCGCTTAAATCCTGCAGTCTCTGCCCCACGTGCGCCAGCAGCTCGCTGCCCACCAGGTGGCCGTGTACGTCATTGACCTGCTTGAACCGGTCGAGATCGAGAAAGGCAATGCTCAGCGGCAGGCCGGCGCTGCTGGACCGCTCCAGCTCGCGTCCCAGCACATCATATAGATGGCGCACGTTGTAAAGGCCGGTTGTATCGTCGGTGATGGTGAGATGCTGAATGCGCTCCATGTCGCGCGCATTTTCAATCGCGATCGCCGCATGATCGGCCAGGATGTGCAGAAACGCGATGGTGTAATCGGTCATCTGATCGGAGCGCGGATTGAAGATTTCGATAGCGCCCTGCGTCCCTTTGCGCCCGCGCAGCGGCAGGGCGATGATCGACCGCATCCGGCTCGACTTGTTCCAGCGCGGGTCGTCCTGGGCTTCGGGAACGATGAGCGTTTCGCCGTGCTGCACCACCCAGCCGGCCACGCCCTCACCCACCTTCACGCGCAGGTCGCGCAGCGCCTCCTGCTCGCCGCCGGCGGCAAGGGCATAGTAAAGCTCCTGGCGGCCCTCATCGAGCATCACCAGGGTCCACAGGTCGGCGTGAACGGTCCGTTCCATCTGCTCGAGAATGGTGCGCAGAACCGTGTTGAGATCGAGGCTCGAAGTGAGAGAGCGCGCGAGCTGGTGAAACACGAGCAGATCGTCGAGCGGGATGCGGCCTTCCGTCTCGGTCTTCATCGCATGACCTTCTGGGGAGAAATATGCTTCATTGAGCCCGGTGGCAATCCTTTGTTTCACCCGCCAATATGCACCATGGAGCGCGAGGGCTTCAAAAATCCCGGCTCTCCAATGTGATGGCGTGCTTCCTTACCCTGAACCGTGTTGACAATATAGCCGCGCAGTTCGTGGTCACCGGCGCCGGCGCGCATCCGTCCATACAGATCGTGCTCCACCTGGGAAAACAGGCAGGTGCGGATCTTGCCGTCCGAGGTAAGCCGGACCCGGCTGCACGCCCCGCAAAATGCCTGGCTCACCGGCGCAATCACGCCGATCTCGCCCACTCCGTCGGCAAATGTATACCGCCGCGCGGTCTCGCTGGGCTCGCGCAGCGGCACATCGACCAGCGGCAGCAGGTGCGCCAGCGACGGCATGCGATTGATGCGGTCTACAATCTCGCGTAGCGGAACCACGATCTCGGGCGTCCACAGCCGGCCTTCCTCAAGCGGCATGAACTCGATGAATCGCACCGCCACATTTTCTTCGCGCGCGAACCGGGCAAAGCCCTCGATCTGGTCGTCGTTGAATCCGCGCAGCAGTACGCAGTTGATCTTGAGCGGCGTCAGTCCGGCGGCGCGCGCCGCACGAATGCCGCCCAGCACGGCGGCAAAGCTTTTTTCCACGCGGGTTATCCGCTCGAATATCTCCGCGTCGACGGCGTCCATGCTCACCGTGACGCGATGCAGCCCGGCGGCCTTGAGCGGCGCAGCCAGCGTGTCGAGCAGGTGTCCGTTGGTGGTGAGGGCAAGGTCGAGCGGCTCGCCGGTAAGCGTGCGCATGGAGCTGAGCTGCCGAATCAGCTCGATGAGCCCGTGGCGCAGCAGCGGCTCGCCCCCGGTGAGACGCACTTTGGTGATGCCGAGCGAGACAAACAGACCGATCAGCCGCAGATACTCATCGATGGCAAGCTCGGGATACTGCGCGCCGAACTCGCCGGTGCGGCAGTAGATGCATTTGTAGTTGCAGCGGTCGGTGACCGAGACGCGGAGGTCGTGAATCACGCGTCCGTGACTGTCCCTGAGCCGTGACCCGAAGGCCACCGCGGGCGAAGCGATAAGGGAAGCAGCAGCCATCGGCAACCATACCGTTATGCGTCAGATTTTCCAACCGGCGTTCTTTCCGGCGAACAGACGCCGGACTTTCTTGACAACCGATCAGTCGAGCCGCGGTGTACCCTTGCGCATCACCAGCCCCGCAATGCCGAAAGACGCCATCAGCAGCACGGCCAGAAAGAAGTAATAGGCCATTGGATGCGCCCAGCCCGGCGAATAGCTCAGGTCCTGGCCCACCCACAACAGCAGCACCGTGGCAACCGCGGCAAACTGGCCGGCAATTACCAGAAACGTATGGCCCAGGTCGCGGCGCTTATCCAGAGTCTCCACCTGGTCGGGCGTAAGGTTGCGCTCTTCGGGGGGAAGCAGAGAATTTGCCATGGGAATCTCCTTCTAAGTCTTCGCTACGTGCCAAGTCTTCGCTACGTGCCAAGTCATCGCTACGTGTTCGATTCAATCATATTTCCGGAGCCTTGCGCCACCAGGCAGGCCCTACTCCGACAGGAATGCCAGCGACTGCAGCGAGCTGATCTCGAACGGCTTGCGGCAGCGGACATTGACGCAGGCCAGCTTGTCGTCGCGCCGCACCATGTAAGACTGCGCCTTGGCAAACCGCGCCCGGTCCCGCTCGTCGCCACCGCGCGGCAACTGCGTCCGCTTGCGGCGCACCACCCAGGTCACCTTGTACTCGCCCGCCTGGCCGCACTTGGGGCAGGTGAGCGTATGCGTCCGCTGCTCGGTTGTCTCGTTAAAAAAATCGCGTTCTTCCATAGCTGCATGGCCCTCGGGCGCCGTCGCACTTCCGCTCCGGCCGGTTCTCATCCATACTAATCCTCTGGACTGGTATCCGGGGTTCCTGCTCGGGGGAATCCGGTGAACAGATGTTGCGGACAAACCCTGTGGACTCATCCGCTGAAATCAGATGGAAGCAGACGTGACCAAGCGCAAGCCAACCCCATTTTCGGCCACCAAAGCAGTCAAGGCCAACGCCCGCGAGCGTGTCGGCCAGCCCAAGCCCGGGCGCGTCATTGAAGAGAAGCCGCGCCGCACCGGCCGCGAAGCCAAGCACAAACCCCGGCTGAACGACCTGATGCGCCGGGAAGATTAAGCCGGGAAGAGTGAAAGCCGCAGGCCAGCTACTGCCGCGCCTGCGCGGACGGTGGAGCGGGCGGATGGTCCACACTGTATGGTCCGGGCAGAATTGGCGCGGCGGCCTTCTGCTCTCCGGCCGGCGCGCTCTCGGTCGCGGTGCGCTTGGAGTAGATTCGGAACTCCACCACCAGATCCAGCATGACCGGAACCGGCTTGCCGTTCTTGATGGCCGGCGAGAACTTTGCATTGCGGATGGCGGCGACCGCATTCTCGTCCAGCCCGAAACCGATGGGCCGGCTCACGGCGATCTCGCCTACCTTGCCGTCGGCGTCAATGACCGCGTGGTAGAGCGCCATTCCTGCTACTCCGCTGGCCTGCGCATACTCGTTGGACCCCGGCTCAAAGGTGCTCAGCAGTCTGGCCTTGGTGTCGACCGTGTTCTGCCGCAGCACGGACGGGTCTTTGGGGCGGTAATCGGTTTTGTCCGCCGCGGACTGATAGTAGAGCTGCCAGAAGGCGGGCATGGAGGCCAGCATGTGCTGGTCGAGCCCAGGCGCAAAAATCCTGTCCAGAGCCTCTCGCAGCGTGGCAGTTGCGTGGGCCGCCGAGGTGGTGGTGGTCACGCTGGCAGGATCGGCCGGCCGCTCATCGGCTGGCGCCGCGGCCATCTCCGCTTTTGCCTCGTCGGCGTCAGCCGGTTCAGCCGGTGCAGGTGCAGCGGGCATGCCCTTGGCTGCCGCGGCCTTCAATTTCGCGTCTTTTTCCTTGCCTTTGTCCTTCTTCGGCTTGACCACCACCTCGCGGTCGATGGTGATACGGAGCAGCTTCTTTTTGGGCGTAATGTTCACATGATCGACGGCCGTTGCGGGGTCCTCATAAGCCAGCGCGCCCAGAAAGTGCAGCCCATAGCGCCTGCCTTCCAGCTCGACCTTGTGTTTGGTCAGGCGCACCTTGTCGATCTGGACCAGGCAGAGGGTATAAGACCCCTGCGCCGAATGTCCGATCGGGCCGCCATGCTCGTTAAAGGCGACGCTGTCGTCCAGGTAGCGGCCGCGCAGGTAAAACTGTTTGCCCACCAGCATTTGCCGTAACTGTTCCTCGGTAATGCCGGCCTGCTGGCCGCCGGAATCCGCGCTGTCTCTGGCGGCGGCCGGCGCGGGTGCGGCGGCCGCGGTCTGCATGGCTGCAGGGGGCGCGGGAGCCGCTTGGCTGGCTGCGGGGTGCTGCGCCATTGCGCCCAGCCCAAGAACCAGCGCGGCCAGCGCGCCCGGAACCACAAGGCGGCCCGGCCAGGCTGAGAACATGCGCGCAGAAATGCCGTGCGGAAGCTTCATAAAGGGGAGTCCTAAAAGGGGCGGTCCTGTGCGCCACTTTAACAGGATTGCGTTGCGGGCGCCGCATAGATTTGCCCCACGGGACTAACACTTTCTTGTAATGCCGGCGCGGCGTTCGCTTGCGCCAGAACTCTGGATCGGGACGCGTTTGCAGGGCCAGACACGGTTTCAGGCAGGGTTCCCGACACAGCTTCAGGCACGGTTATCGTTCCAGCCGATACAGCACCCGCCGGAAGAATCCCATCATCCGCCGCACATCGCGCGGGCCCAGCGCCAGCCTGCGCAGAACCAGGCGCAGATCGTGTTGACTGGCCGCGCGCATGGAAGCCGGCGCATAGCGCGCCAGCTTCATGACCTGATCGATCAGCCCGGCCAGCAGATCCAGATCGCCCGATTGGGCCGTGGAGGTTCCGCTTGCGGCCGCGGGCTTTTTCGCGCCGGGAGTCGAGGTCCGCACCGCCAGCTCGTACAGGCACACCGCAACCGCCTGGCCCAGGTTCATGGAAGGCTGGTGCGCGTCGGTAGGAATCTCCGCCAGCAGGTGGCAATAGGAAAGGTCTTCGCGGGTCAGGCCGTGCTTTTCCGGCCCGAAGACCAGAGCCACGCGGGGGCCTGTTGCGAGCGCCGATTCCAGCTTCGATTCCGGCGCCGATTCGAGCGCCGCCGTCACCGCCTGAGTCAGATCGGGCAATGCCACCACGGCCTGCTCGGCGCGGCGATAGGTCAGGGTCCCGGTGCCGATCGCCAGCGTGCAATCGGCCAGAGCTTCGGCCAGGGTCGCAGACTGCTTCGCGTTCAGGAGCAGCTCCGGAGCCCCCACCGCGGACTGGGCCTCGCGCCAGTGCTTCTCATAAGGCGCAACCACCGTCAGCCGCGTGAACCCGAAGTTGGCCATGGCCCGAGCCGCGGCGCCAATGTTCAGCGGATTCCGCGGCGACACCAGCACGATTTGCAACCGTTCGCGTTGCGCGGGGTTGAGCACGGCTTCATTTTAGAGCCCGGCTGCCGCGCCGATCTTGTTAAACTGGCATTCGAACATGGGCATTGGCGTTACTTCCCCGCAAGCCCTCGCCGAGTCGCTCTGCGCCACGGCACGCTGGTGCTACGGACGCGGATGGGCTCCAGCCAACAGCGGCAACTTCAGCGCGCGCGCCGGAGCGCATATCTTGATTACCCCATCGGGCCTGGACAAGGCCGCGGCTACACCGGCGCACCTGCTGGAAGTGGACCGGGAGGGTAACGCCATTGCCGGCGCCGGCAGGCCCTCGGCGGAGACCGGGCTGCACTTGGCGATCTATCGCGCCCGTCCGCAGGCGGGTGCCGTCCTCCATGTCCACAGCATCTGGAACACCCTGCTCTCGGGCCATTTCGCCGCCCAGGGCTATCTGGCTATGGAGGGCTACGAGATTCTGAAAGGCCTTTCCGGGGTGATGACCCACGCGCATCTGGAGCGCGTGCCCATCCTCGAAAACTCCCAGGATGGCGCCGAGATGAGCCGGAACCTGTCCGCCGCGCTCGATGAATCTCCACAGGCTCACGGGGTTCTGCTCAATCGGCACGGGCTCTATACCTGGGGGCAGTCGGTGGCTGAGGCGCGCCGTCACCTTGAGACCCTGGAATTTCTGTTTGAGGCGGAAGGTCGCCGGGTTCTGAATCGCGATCCGGTCCTGCCGGACGTCCTGGCCTGAGGCCGCGCTCCGGCAAGCCAGCCTGGACATGCGGCCTGACTAGCAGTTTGGACACGCGGCTGGTTAAGCGCGATGGCGACGCCCACGGACGCATCGCCACCGAATCCGTCGCCCTGATATAGCCTCTAACTAACATGCTGTTCACCAATCCAGCCGCAGCCGCACTGAACGAGATTCGCGAAGCGCCGATTGTGCGCTTCTCGCTGCTGGCCTTCAGCTCCATCTTCTTTCTCGTCGACCCGTTCGCGGCGATCGGGTCCTTTCTGGCCATTACCGCCGGCGCCGACGCAGCGCGCCGCAAACGCATGGCCCGCAAAGGCGCGTTCACCTGCTTTATTGTGCTCACCACCTTCGCCATCGCCGGCCAGCTCATCTTTCGCATGTTCGGCATTACGCTGCCCGCCTTTGAGATCGCCGGCGGACTGATCCTGCTGCTGATCGGCCTGGACATGCTCGAAGCCCGCCGCTCGCCCACGCAGGAAACCATCGGAGAAGCCGAAGAGGGCGCGGCCAAGGAAGACGCCGGCATTGTGCCACTGGGAATTCCCATGCTGGCCGGCCCCGGAGCCATTTCCTCGGTGATGGTGCTGGTGGGCCAGGTGCCTACCTTCTGGGGCTGGCAGATGGCCGCCATCCTCGGATCCATCGCTATTACCGCGTTTACCAGCTACTGGGTGCTGGCCGGCGCCGGCCGGGTGCGCGGGGTGATGGGAGAAACCGGTATCCGCATCCTGGTGCGCATCATGGGTCTGCTGCTGGTGGCCCTGGCCATGCAGTTTTTCGTCAACGGCCTGACTGACCTGGGCGTGCTGCCCGGCCTGAAGCATTGACTGGCTGGCGCATGCGGCGAGCAAAGAGCGCCTGTTCACCGGGCGATGTTCTGTTTCCCACAGATTTGCGCGCTTTCCACAGCCATTTCGCTTGCCATCCCGGCCGGTCGTTGCTATTCTCGAAAAGTTGCAACCGATGAGCTTTTGAAAGTTGCTCAACGAGCTGTAAAGAGTTGCAATTGAGATTGGCCTGTGCTACTCTCAAAAAGTTGTAAGCAAGCAGTGGAGCCTCCCGGTGGCCTTGGTGGCCTGCCCGATTTGAGGGAAGTGGGAAGCTGGTTCGTTGGATCAGGTGAGGTTAGATCGATAGCCCCTGAGCCGCTGTAGGGAATCCCTAGAGAGAACAAACCCATTGCAAGACCCGGAAGCAGACGCTTCTGCGCGCCCTAGTGGCGCGGGCATTTTGCCGGTTGCTCTTTGATATTCTGCGCTGCGCGATTCCCGTAGGTTGGGGTTGACTTTTATCGCTGGCTTGGTCGTCCGGACGGTGTTTGATTCCGTTCCCTCTACGGCCGGTTAGCCGCAAAGAGCCGCCAAAAGCCTCAAGAAAAAGAAAGACTTTTGAGGTTGACAGACGGGGCAGGGTTTAGTAACCTTGAAAAGTTCGCGCAAAAACGCTGGTAACTGCAGTTGAGTCTGTGAATTCCAGCGGCGCATCAAGTTCGAGGACACTTCGGCGTAACAGTCGGAGCCTCGATCCAAAAGGGTACCGCTCAGGCGGACCATCCTCAAGGATCTTTGACAAATTGGTTGAACGTGCCAGTCGTGAGATGTGATCAGGTTTGGCTTGATCGATCTCACAAGGTAAGGTATCTGTGCTTTCGGGCGCAGATACGGTCGAACTTATCCTGACCTCCGTCAGGTGAGTTTGACAACAGGTTTCAAACGAGAGTTTGATCCTGGCTCAGAATCAACGCTGGCGGCGTGCCTAACACATGCAAGTCGAACGAGAAAGGGTAGCAATACCTGAGTAAAGTGGCGCACGGGTGAGTAACACGTGACTAACCTACCCTGGAGTGGGGGATAACTGAGGGAAACCTTAGCTAATACCGCATAATACCTACGGGTCAAAGGAGCAATTCGCTTTGGGAGGGGGTCGCGGCCGATT
>DATAVZ010000010.1:0-17618 GCA_036267475.1 Occallatibacter sp. | reverse complement strand
GAACTCTGAGGAGATGTCGAACGTGGACAAAAAATCGTCCCTCAGGGGCTAAAGCCCAACCTATTTTCAGCTCTTTACGGCACGGCTGAAGCCGTGCCCTTTCAAAACGGTTCTGAGAAGGATGGTTTCTGGACAGGTTCTCAGAACTCCAGGCCTCGGACCGCATGATTTCGTTCGTTAAGTTCGTGCTTTCCCAGGTTTCAAGATCGAGACCTGGGGCACACAAGCTGGTACAAGTTCAGGCGGTCAGAGAACTAGCCATCATACAGAAAAAGGCGGCCCAGAAAAGAAGCCGTACAGAAAAAGGTGCTGCCAGAAAAAAGCGGGGCGCCGGTTTTTGCCCGCGCCCCGCGATGCCTGGAACCATTCCGGGTCGAGTGGCGGCCCGGATGGTGCAGTGGCTCCTAGAAATCGAGCTTGAGACTGAACTGCAGAATGCGCGGAGGATCCGCCGACGTGACCTGTCCAAAGAGCGAGCTGTTCAGCGCCACGGTCGGGCCAAGCAGGTTGGGATGGTTCAGGCAGTTGAAGCACTCTGACCGGAACTCGAGCTGGGAGGTTTCATGAATCGGGAAGAAGCGGGTAATGGCTCCGTCAAGATCGGCATACAGTGGACCGAGAAACTCGTCCGGCCTGGTATTGCCGTAGGCGCCCGCGGCATTCGATGAGAACGAGGCCGGGTTCAGCACGTATTTGCGCGCCTTGCCGTGGACGTAGGCATCGCCGGTCAGGTTGGGCCGGTCCACGCCTACGCCGGTGAGCGATGCGTCGGTTCCCGTGGTCGGCGTAACACGCTGCCCGGAGCTGATAAATACGAGTGGCGCCACTTGCCAGCCGCCCAGCAGCGTCCGCTCCAGCACTCCGCTTTTGGCGGACGTCTTGTACACCGCGGAGGTGTTGAAGTTGTGGCGAAGATCCGCACCGCAGTAGCTGCGGTCGCTGCCCGGGTTGGCGGGATTCTGGAAGGTGTTGCCGCCCAGATCGCCCACATCGGTTCCGCCGGTAAGGCATTTGGACCAGGTGTAGTTGGTGAGCAGCGTGAAGTTATGGGAGAAGCGGTGCTGCAGCGTAACCACCATGCCGTCATAGACGCTGCTCGATCCGTCATACATATAGCTGACTTCAGAGTAGTAGGCGCCGGTGACCGGATTGGCCAGCGACGTGGCCCGGCGCTGATTGGTGTTGCCGGTGCTCGAGCAGGGACTGCCTACGCCGCCGGCGGGAGCAACGGTCAAAGCGCCGCAGCTTCCGGGGCCAGTCCAGGTGCCGGGAATGTAGGTGGCCGGATTCTCTTCGTTGCCGGACGGAATGTGCACCACGTGATTGCCCAGATAGCCCAGGGTTAACTCCCAGCTTGGGCCAAACTGCTTTTCAAACGCCAGGTTCCAGGTCTGCGTGTAGCTCGGCTTCATGTTCACAGGAAACAGGAAGTACGACGCCCCGGTGGGAAACAAAGCACTGGTGTGGCTGGGCGGGAAGGGCTGCGGAAATGGATTGCCGCCCGGATATCCATCATAAGGATTCGTCAGGCTCCCCGTGGACGAGGGATAGATGTAGAGCGCATCGCCATACGGAGCGTTGTTCTCGAAGCGGTCTTCCATGTAGATGATTGGCTGCGAGAAACCCACCGTGTAAGACGCGCGCACGCTTTCTTTACCCGTGCCGGTCGGATCCCAGGCGAGCCCAACGCGCGGCTCAAAGTGGTTCCAGTGGTTGTTGATGTAACCCTTGGGAATTCCGGAGTCGCCCGTGAACAGCAGTCCCGGAGGCGCGGACTTGAAGACGTTCGAAGTTCTGCCGGCCAGGAAGGCAGCCATCGAGAAGCTGTCTCCGCGGCCTGCTGTTTCCACCTCCGGCAGATCCGACTCCCAGCGAACGCCGGCGTTGACGGTGAGCCGAGGCGACACCTGGTAGCTGTCCTGCGCATAGGCGCCAAAAACGTTCTTGGCGAAGGTGCTGCCCGTGTCGTTGCCCTGATAAAGGCTGTAGAGGTCGCCCAGCATGAAGTCGGCTAGCGCATCGCCGGTGAATGTGCCGTTAAAGCTGAACTGCCCGTTGGCGTTGTTCGTGCCCTGCAGATTCATGTGGTTGTGAATGAAGTTGATGCCGAAGCCGAAGTGATGTTTGCCGCGGGTCCAGAACACATCGTCCAGCAGGTTTTCAGAGTTGGTGGTTACCTGGTAGGTTTCGCAGGTGCCGCAGGAAACGGTAAAGTCGCCCGACACCGCCATGTAGATATAGTTCGGGACCGGCACGCTCACATTGATGCCAACGGTTTGTGGATTGATGAGGCTTGAAACCTGGCCGCGGGTAATAAAGCTGCGCGTTCCGGAGGCGTGAAACGAGTTCACGATATTGGAGCCGATGGAATAGGTATGGCCCAGGGTGAGCGACTGCTCCTGGTCGTCAAGCTGCGGATTGGAAGTATTCAGCAGGTTATTGCTGAAGAAGCCCTGCTGCAGATAATGCGTGATGTAGTAGCGGACAAACAACTGCTGCTTCTCGCTTTTGTTCCAGTCGATGCGCCCGATCACCTGGTGCTCTGTGTTGGGATTGGGCGGCCCGTAAAGATAGTGGCCATTGGTTGCCGTGGCCAGTGGAAGATATTTCGTCACCAGTTGCACGGCAGCCTGGTTATACAGCGCCGGATCGATGGTGTTATTGGAGAAAGGCGCGTTGAGCGTCTTGCTTCCCGACGTCTTGGCTCCCTCATAGCCGCTCCAGTCGCCGTTCAGAATGGCCTGTGTGGGCAGGATGTAGGTGGTGCTGTTCGATTGCTGGTGAACGATGGTGCCCTGATAGCCGGCAAAGAAAAACAGCTTGTTGCGGATGATGGGTCCGCCGATGACGCCGCCGAACTGGTTGCGCTTCAGCGTGTCCTTCGACGAGAAATAATTCGTCGCGTTGAAGTAGTTGTTGCGCAGAAAGTCGAACACCGTGCCGTGGAAGGCGTTGGTTCCCGAGCGCGTAACTATGTTCACCACTGCGCCGGGATGGAATCCATACTGCGCCGCCAGTCCCGAGGTCTGCACGCTGAACTCCTGCAGCGCGTCGGGGAAGGGGAAGGGCAGGTTCACGTTCGAGAACGAATCGGTGTTGTCGGCGCCGTCCAACAGGTACTCGGTCTGGGTGCCCTGGCTGCCGGCCACCGAGAGCGATACCTCGCTGGGATAGTTCTTGCTGCCCACGTTGTCTCCACCGGGCGCGGTGGTGGCCGCGCCGGTGAGCAGGATGAGCTGCGTAGCCTGGCGGCCATTCAGCGGCAGATCGATGACGCGCTTCGAGTCGATAACCTGGGAGACCGACTGGTCTTCGGTTTGCACCATCGAGGCCTGCGCATCCACCTGCACGGTCTGGGTGGCGACGCCCACTTGCAGCGTGATGGGGATGCGCAGATTGTTGCCCACCTGGATCACGATGCCCGACTGCTGGTAGCCCTGAAAACCTTCCCGGCTTGCCGAAAGCTTGTAGGGACCGACCGGCAGGTTGGGAATCAGGTAGCCGCCGTCGGCTCCGCTCATCACCTGGCGCTTCAGCCCGGAGTCGGTCTGGAGCACTTGAATCGTAGCTCCGGGCACCACCGCGCCGGATGAGTCTGTCACACTTCCCTGAATCTGGCCGCCGCCGACAGTTTGCGCGCGCGCGGCCGGCATAAGGCTGCAGGTTAAGAACAAGAGCGTGAGAAATGAAAAGATAGCGGATCCCGAAGGCATTCTTGAATGTGCCTTTAACGGATGGCCCAGACTACTGAAACGCGGATACATCGAGGTGACCTCCCAATTCTTTGGTGCGCGAATTATATACGGTTAGAGATATTTGCTGTCAATTGAGAGAAATGCCGCGGCGAGCCCACACCGGCGTTCTCCAGCGTGGCGGCGGCTCGTCTCGTGCGGCTCTGCGACGCATGGCGCTAAATGCGCTGAGAATCGGCGGAATCTGGGCAAACATCTCCGCCGGCGGCCAGGATTGCTGCGCCCTGTGTGGGTGGGCATGAAGAAAGATACGTCCATCGAAGTTGAGTCCATCGCAGATGCGTCCATACCTGCGGCCTGAAAGCGCTTTTGGCACGGTTCGGCTTCCAGCCTGCGGGAGAATGGCTTACAGTCTTCCTGCCGCCCGGCAAGCGCTTGTTTTGCCAATCAACTTCGTGTCGCGAATAAAATACCCTCAACCGCCGAATACTCGCCGAATGCGAGCGGGACGCACGCCGGATTCCGGCCCGTAAGCACCCGGTTATACGGCCTGAGTTCCGGCCAATCCACATTTATCTGGAAGGTCGCCATGGCCGACGAGCCGCGAAAATCGAACCTGCGCGGGGTCGTCCGCGGCCGACGCGAAAGGTTGAGCCGCGCCCGCTCACCGCTCCACACGGTGCTCGAATCAGCGGTCGCGCGTCTGCTCAAAGGCTGCCTGGCGGAAAAGAACCTTGTGCAGCGCAAGGGCTGCGGCGCCGCGCAGGCGGGCCGCGTCGCCATCCATTGCGGCCACGATCCGCGGCGTTCTGGAAGTGAACGATTTGGCGATCAGCCGGCTTTCGAGCAGCGGGCAGATGCGCGGCCACAGCGCCGTGCAGTCGCCCACCACGATGATGGCTTCAGGCGCCAGGCCCGCTGTCAACAGGGACAATCCGCGCGCCAGGTAAGCCGTCATTTTGTCGATGGAGCGCAGCGCGCGCACGTCGCCGCCTTTGGCCAGGTCGAGCAGTTCCTGAAAGGATTTGAGCGTGCTGTCGGGAACCAGCTCGCGATAGTAGCGCAGCCCGGCGCGGTTTGAGGCAAAGGTTTCCCAGCAGCCGGTATTGCCGCAGCCGCACAGTGGGCCCGATTCCTCAATGGGCATGTGGCCGAATTCGCCGGCCATGTCGTCGCGGCCGCGCACCACGCGCCCATCCACCAGCAGGCCGGTGCCAATGCCCTCCGAAACCGAGACGACAATCATGTTGGACACATCGCGGAAGTTGCCGAACCATCGCTCGGAAAAGAGGCAGGCATTGGCCGCGTTTTCCATTTCGATCCCGGTCCCGAGCGCCTTTTCAAGTTCGGCGTAGAGATCGATCTGCACCCACGACACGTTCGGTGAAAAAAGCAGCCGGTGCGTCTTCTGATCCACGCGGCCCGAGACGCTTACGCCCACGCCCTGGAACTGCCGGTCGCCCGCGGCGGCGCGCAACGGCCGCACCGTTTTGGCAATATTCTGGATCGCCTTGCGAAGGTCCGCCTTGGATCCGTTTTGCGCGACCAGCGGAACCGACTCGCGGCACAGAATCTTGCCGTTGATGTCTACCACGGCCAGGTTTGCATTCTCGGGCCGCAGGTCGATGGCCAGTGTCACGTGCCGGTCATTGAGCGTAACGAACGTGGGTCTGCGCCCGCGTGGTAGCCGGCCCAGCGTGCCCGGAAGCACCCATCCCTCCTCAATCAGCTGCCCGATGATTACCGAAACCGTGCTCGGCTGCAGCCCAGTGAGCCGCGCCAGGTCCGCACGGCTCACCGGCTGGTGCAGGTGAATGGTGTGCAGCAGAATGTTGCGGTTGATCTCGCGGGCCGTCTCGCTCGATGCAACGCCGCGATGTGGCTGGGTCGTTGTAGTGGTCACGCGTCTCTGTGGAAACCTCAGGATTCAATCATAACCATGGAACGCGCGCGCCTCAGCCATTCCGCAGTATCGCATCGCACGCAGCACCAGTGTTGTTTGCCGCAGCTTAAAGCAAGCAAGACACGCACGGCAATGCAAAAAAAGTAGAAGATGCAGATGGAACGAACAGCCGGCATGGCGCCGGCAAATATCCCGACGCACGGCACGGCTCACCCAGGGCGGCTCGAGAGGCCATCATCGAAACGCCATCAAGAACCAGCGCATTCACGCAGTTTAGACCGCGCTCTACTCGATCTCTCCGATGTAAACGCCGAAGGGCCCCAGCACGATCTGGTCGAGCGATGCCGGATCGGCGCCGCCCGGAGATTTGAGCAGCGTCTTCAGATGGCCCGGCTTCAGGCCGGCTCCGCCCGCTTCCAGATTCACGATCTGCGGCTCAGCGGTGAAGTTGGCGCTCACCACCACCTGCGGCATGCCCGGCGCCTGGCGCAGCCAGCTCAGCACTTTGGTGTTCCCGGTGTCGAGCATGATGTTGGACCCGTGCGCGAAGGCCGGCACAGTTTTCTTGAGCTCGATGAGGCTGCGATACCAGTTGAAGAGCGATTCGGGATTGTTCTTTTCCGCTTCAACATTGATCGTAGCCGCGCTGGGCGGAACCGGCAGCCACGGCTTGCCGGGCGTAAAGCCTGCGTGCGCAGACTCGTTCCACTGCATCGGCGTGCGCTCGCCATCGCGGCCTTTCTCCTTCGGCCAGCCGGTAATGCCGATGGGATCTTTCACGTCCTGTTTGCGTTTGGGCGGTGTGGTGACCATGCCGATTTCGTCGCCGTAGTAAAACAGCGCCGCGCCCCGGCTGGCGAACAGCACCGTGGCAATCACGCGCTCAATCTCCTTGTTGTGCACGCCGTCGCCATAGCGCGCATCGATGCGCGGATTGTCGTGATTGTCAAACAGCAGCAACGGAATATGGCCGTCGATCCGGGTCTCGGCGTCGGTCAGCTTGGAGCGGAACTCCGTCACATCCAGCTTGTTGATAAAGCCCACCTGGGTGTCCATGGGCAGTTGAAACTCGGGCTCCTGCGGTGTGCCGTACATCCTGGCCAGCTCCGCCACGTTGGGCAGATAGGTTTCGCCGATGAGCACGCGGGTGCCGGGAAACCGGTTCGAATTGAACTTGTCGGCCTCGGCGCGCATCTCTGCAATGACGGCGTGAACGCCGGGCTGGTTGTTGGTCCGCGAGTCGTCGAGCTGCGGATCGCCGTAGGCGTTGATGACCGGGTTGCCGTTCTTGTCCTTCACCACGCCTTCGTCGCGCAGCTGTGGATCTTCATACAGCGTGGTGATCGCGTCAAAGCGGAATCCGCCCACGCCGCGCTCCAGCCAGAACGCAACGATGTCTTTGAACGCCTGGTGAACCTTGGGGTTGTGCCAGTTCAGGTCAGGTTGCTGAATGTAGAACTTGTGATAGTAGTACTGCCGGGTCTTCGGGTCCCACTGCCAGGCCGAGTGGCCAAAGTAAGACTGCCAGTTGTTGGGCGGCTCGCCGGGACTGGTCGCCGTTTCGCCCTTGCCGTCGCGCCACACATACCAATCGCGATAAGGGTTGGTGCGCGAGGACCGCGACTCAAGAAACCACTTATGCTGGTCAGACGTGTGGTTCATCACCATGTCCATAATCACGCGAATATGTCGCTTGGCCGCCTCTTCAACCAGCCGATTGAAGTCGGCCATGGTGCCGTACTGCGGATCGATGGCGCGATAGTCGGAGATGTCGTAACCGAAATCGACCTGCGGCGATGGATAGACCGGCGTCAGCCAGATGGCGTCTACGCCCAGCTCCTGCAGATAATCGAGGCGCTGCGTAATACCGTTCAGGTCGCCGATGCCGTCGCCGTTCGAATCCTGAAAGCTGCGCGGATAAATCTCGTAGATCACCGCGTTCTTCCACCAGTTCTGCTCGCTCTGGCCGGCCGGCGCCGCGGCCTTGTTTTTCGCTGGCACGCTTTGCCCTCCGGCAGCGACTGCGGCCACCGCCAGCAGCAGAGCCGCCGCGCAGTACGCCGTCCTGTTTCCACGCCTGTTCGACTGCATCGCAGTCACCTCACCCTTGTGTCTTGCAGCCTCGCGATCCCGGCTGTCCACCTTCGCTGTAACGATGCTAACGCAGCGCCAAGGCGCAGCGCTCGCGAAAGGCTCGCTTGCCTGATAGACATTCGCAGCGCGGGAACGTCGCATCCTTCGATGCGCGATTCGGGTTTTCACGTCGCGCACCGATTCGCAGGATCGTGGTGGCAGATGGTTGCAGACAAACGACGCGCGCGGACTATAGACTGCGATGGAATCGGCCTGGGCGTGTGAGTTCCTGCGCCTGCGGCCAACACTCCACATCGGAACCGAGCCGCGCTGCGCGGAGGAGCTGGGATGAACCTCGATTTTCAGGGCAAAGTTGCTGTAGTGACCGGCGGCGCCATGGGCATTGGCGCCGCTACCGCCGCAACGCTGGCCGGGCTGGGCGCGCGCGTTGCCGTGCTCGACCGCGATCAGGAAAAGGGCGCGCGCATGGCGGCAGCCCTGGGCGGTGAGCGCGGCGCAGCCTCGTTCCACTTCTGCCAGATCGAAGACGCCGCGGGCGTGCAGGCGGCAATGGACCAGGCGGCGCAGCTCCATGGCGCCATTCATGTGGTGGCGCACTGCGCCGGCATTCAGCGTTACGGAGACGCGGTTTCCACCAGCCTGGAGGTGTGGCGCGAGACTCTTGGCGTCAATCTCGACGGATGCTTTCACGTGGTGCGTTCCGCGCTGCCGCACATGGTGGCGGCGGGCGGCGGCTCTCTGGTGGTTGTCGGCTCCGTACAGACAGTCGCTGCCGTGGCCAATTCGGCCGCCTATGTAACCGCAAAGCACGGGCTGGCCGGCCTGGTGCGCTCCGTGGCTCTCGACTTTGCCGACAGAAATATTCGCGCCAACTGCGTCATGCCCGGCGCCATCGATACGCCCATGCTGCGCGCCTCAATCAACATGGGCGCCGACCCGGATGCGGTGCTGGCCGCATGCGCCGCCGCGCACCCGCTTGGCCGCATCGGCCGCCCGGAAGAAGTAGCGCGCGCCATCGCCTTCCTGGCCAGTGACTGGGCCTCCTTCATCTCCGGAACCACGCTCACCGTGGACGGCGGCATGCTTGTTCCCGCCGGCGGCATGGCCTTTCAGCGCGGCGGAACCGGATCGGTGGCTCGATGATCGCCATGAACGACGGCGCCGCGGGCCTGCTCATTCTCATCCTTGCCGGCGTAATGAACGCCAGCTTTGCGCTGCCCATGAAATACGCTCGCCGCTGGGCATGGGAAAATACCTGGCTCGCGTGGACCCTGTTTGCGCTGGTGGTGCTGCCGCCGGTCATCACCTTCGCCACGGTGCCGCATCCCGGCGCTGTCTATCGCTCCGCCGGTGCCGGAATCGTTCTCGAAGTTGTCGCGTTTGGCGCGGGATGGGGCGTGGCGCAGGTCTTCTTCGGCCTCGCCGTCGACGCCATCGGCATTGCGCTCACCTTCTCTCTGGTGCTGGGCACATCGGCCGCCGTGGGCGCGCTGGTGCCGCTGCTCCGCCTGCATCCTGAGCGGTTGAACACCGCGGCCGGTCATGGCGCGCTGGCTGGGATAGCGCTGGTGCTGGCGGGCGTGCTGATATGCGCAGTCGCCGGCCATCTGCGCGAAAAGCGCCTGCGCACCGATGCGGGCCCGCGAAAAAACGCGACGCTCGGACTCGTGCTGGCCATTCTCTGCGGCCTGGGAGCGTCGTTCATCAACTTTGGCGTGGCCTTCGGCGCGCCGCTCATGGCCTCGGCACATGCTCTGGGCGCAAGCCCGCTTAACGCCACCAACGCTGTGTGGATGCCGCTGATGCTGGCCGGCGCCGTGCCCAATCTTCTGTATTGCATCTGGCTGCTCGCCAAAAATCGCACCGCGCGCAGATTTCCGCACGGCGGCGCAGGCCACTGGGCGCTGGCCTTTGTGATGGCGGTGTGCTGGTTCGGCAGCACGCTGCTCTATGGACTGGCAACCGTCAAGCTGGGCGCGTGGGGAACAATTCTCGGCTGGCCGCTCTTCATGTCGCTCATCGTCATTACGGCCAGCCTGCTCGGCATGCTTACCGGCGAATGGAAAAACAGCGGCGCCTCCCCGCTTAGAATTCAGTGGGCCGGCGTAATGCTGCTGGTGCTGGCGGTTTTCATTCTGGCTGCAACCGGCCGCGCTTTGTCCTGATCCGCAGCCGCGTGCATCCCCGGGCTATACTCCGCGCCAGCTTCCGCCGCAATCGCTGCCCGGGGCAATCGCATGAACGCGAGAAGAACTACGCAGTGGATTCGCGCCGCTCCTCCGGGGCGGGTTTGTTTTGCGATTTCTCTTTCCCAGGCTGCGCTTCGCTTGTTCTGGGCTATTATCGGTCCGTCCCTCCGCGACGAAATCGACCGTGGCACTACTTGATATGCGCCAACAGAACGTAGCGTACCGACAAAAAGCGTTCATGCCATTGCTCCGTCGCTGCCTGGCTGTGCCCGCGGCGCCCTATGCAGCGCGCAGACGTTATCCTAGAGTTTGTGCAGCCGCATTTTGTGCAGCCGCGCTGTTTGTGCAGGCCGCGCTGAAAAGCATGCGCGCGCCGCACGCGACCATCTTGACTCGCCGGGCGGCCTCAGGCTAAGAGCCGCGCCGCCGATTGCGATTTTCAATTTTTCTACGAGGAATGCGGATGCCCCGTCGATCGAATTACGATAAATCTCCCTTCGTTGCAGCCGGGCGCGCCGAGCAGTGCGATGTTGGATGGCCAGCTATTGCCGCGCGTTTGAAAGAGAGCCGCGTGCTCTGCATCGAGTGCTACCCCGGCGTGTTCGTTGGGCAGACGGTGAAGGATCTTTGCGTGCAGCTCAATCTATTCGAGGTGTTTCTCTCCGAGGAGTGTCTCAAAACTCCCGGTCAGTTGCGCGCATTGCTCGATCCCGTGCTCGGCTCCGACCGCGTCTTCGCGCGCATGAGCGGCATTGGCCTTGCGGATTATTTCGACGCATCGCGCCTCGACGCCATGCGTCTTGCTGTGGAGCAGGCCGCGCGGCAGGGGCCGGTCGTGGTCATCGGCACCGGCGCGGCGCTGCTCGCTCCCGCGGATGCAACGCTGGTTTACGCCGACATGGCGCGCTGGGAGATACAGCTTCGCTGGCGTCGTGGCGAAAGCGGCAACCTCGGCCTGGAGAACGCGGGCGAAGACGCCGCCGCAAAATACAAGTGCGGATTCTTTGTTGAATGGCGCGCCGCCGACCGGCTGAAGAAAATCCTGCTGCCAAAGATCGACTTCCTGCTCGACACCAACCAGCCGCAATCACCCAAACTTATCGGCGGAGAGGCTCTGCGCGCGGCGCTGGCCCACGCCGCGCGGCGGCCCTTTCGCGTGGTGCCGTACTTCGATCCCGGTCCCTGGGGCGGCCACTGGATGGAAGAAGTCTGCGACCTGCCCCGCGACGTTCCCAATCACGCCTGGTGTTTTGACTGCGTGCCGGAAGAAAACAGCCTGCTGCTCGGCTTCGGCGATCACCGCGTGGAAGTGCCCGCCATCGATCTGGTCTTTGCGCACCCGCGCGAGCTGCTGGGCGAAGCCGTGCACGCCCGCTTCGGCGCCGAGTTTCCCATCCGCTTTGACTTTCTTGACACCATGGGCGGCGGCAACCTTTCCCTGCAGGTGCATCCGCTTACCGAGTACATTCAGGACAGCTTCGGCATGCACTACACGCAGGACGAGAGCTACTACATGCTCGACGCCGGCGAAGGCGCCACCGTGTATCTCGGCCTTAAAGACGGCATCTCACGCGAGCAGATGCTGGCCGACCTGCGCCGCGCGCAACAGGGTGATGCGGAGTTTCCGGCGGAAAAATATGTCAACCGCTGGCCGGCTAAGAAGCACGACCATTTCCTGATTCCGGCAGGCACCATTCACTGTTCCGGCGCCGGGAGCATGGTGCTGGAAATCAGCGCCACGCCCTACATTTTTACCTTCAAGCTATGGGACTGGGGCCGGCTTGGACTCGACGGCAGGCCGCGGCCCATCCATATCGAGCACGGCATGGCGAACATCCAGTGGGACCGCACCACCAACTGGGTCAGGCGCGAGTTGATCAATCGCTTTGAAACGCTGGTGGACGTAGTGGGCCGCAAGGAAGAGCGCACTGGCCTGCATGAGCGTGAGTTCATTGAGACGCGACGGCACTGGTTTACCGGAGTTGCGCCGCACCACACCCGCGGCGGAGTCAACGTGCTTAACCTCGTGGAAGGCGACGAGGCGATTGTGGAGAGCCCGGCGCGCGCCTTCGAGCCCTTCGTCATCCATTATGCCGAGACGTTTATCGTTCCCGCGTCCGTGGGCGCGTACACCATTCGCCCTTGCGGATCGTCGGAAGGCAAGCAGTGCGCAACCGTGAAGGCGTACGTGCGCACCGGAGCCTGAGACCATGCTCAGCGATGGCAACGAAATGCTGATCATGCTTGCGCGTGGGTGCCGCGCCTGCATTCATCAGGCATGCGCTGGACTCCGCTGACACGCCTGCTCGAAGCACTCCCGCGCCATGCGCACAAGCAGCAGCGACTGTTGCCATCGATCCGATTCCTCGCGGCCCTCGAATACCCGCGCGTAATAGATCGAGGGCGCCAGCAGCTCGGGCGCAAAGCAGATCGCATCGGTCGCCGGCCGACGCGCAAGAAAGCCCGCGAAGGCCGCGGTCCACAAGGCGCGAAAGTGCGCAACGTAAGGCTGCCCCTCGCTTGAGCCGTCTCCGACATTTACCTGCATGCATCCCGGATTGCCGATGCGGCCATGAACGAATCCGATCCGCTCGAGTACCGGCCGGATAAACTCGAGCTTTTTCTCGAAGCCTCCGTAGACCATCTCCGTGCCTGTGTACCAGTGGGAAAAGTCGCCATTGAACTCAAGCGATGGGAAACGCGCAAGAAATCCGAGCGTGCGCCATGGGTCCTGAAAGATGGTGGCGCGATGCGTCTCCGGATACAGGGGAATTGCATATTTCGCGGAGGCCTCGAGCACCGCTTCAATAAGCGCGGCCGCGGCGGCGTCATCTTCCATGCCCCAGCCCACATGCAGCGTCACGCACTCCAGGCCCGCGTCCCGCGCCTGTTTAGCAAGCTCCGCTGCCTCAGCCGGCGCGTTTACGCGGCCGCTGCCGCATACGCCAAGTCCCAGCCGCAGCGCCTCGTCCTTGAGCGCGTGCGCAAGCGGATGACCGAACTGCACGCCCTCATAGCCGGCCTCGCGAATCGCGCGCAGCGGGTCGGCGGCCTGCGGCAACCCATCAAGCGCCTGGAGGTTCATGTAGCAGCGCAGCCGCGCCCTGCATGGTTCGTTCATCGAAGGTCCTCTCGCAGCATCTGCAATCTAAAATTCGTCGTAAGCAATTTGCCGCTCGGGAACGTCGAGCGAATCCAGCATGCGCCTGCAGGCTTTGATCATCATGGGAGGCCCGCAAAGATAATACTCGGCCGTAGCGGGGTTCGGATGGGCGCGCAGATAGTGGGCCAGAGCCACCTCGTGAATAAATCCGACCGGCCCGGCCCAGTTGTCTTCTTCGAGCGGCGAAGAGAGCGCAAGATGAAACGCAAAATTGGCGTGCGCAGCCTCAAGCGAACGGAAGTAGTCCTCGTAAAAAATCTCCTGCTGCGAGCGCGCCCCATACCAGAAGCTCACCCGGCGCGCCGTCTTTTCCGTCTCAAGCAGATGCGACAGGTGCGCGCGCAGCGGCGCCATGCCCGCGCCTCCGCCGATGTAGACCATCTCGTGCTGCGTGGGCTTGATATGAAAGTCGCCAAACGGGCCGATGGCGGTAACCAAATCACCCGGCTTCAGACTGAAGACGTAGCTCGATCCGGCGCCCGGCGTGCAGTCCTGGCCCGGCGGCGGCGTAGCGATGCGCACGTTGAAGCGCAGTTGCCGCTCGGTGCGTGGATTGCCGGCAAGGGAATAATTGTTGCGCCGCCCCGGCTGCGGATTGCGCGCCACCAGGTCGAAGACCCGCTGATTGCGCCACGCGGCTGCAAATGGCTCGGGAATCTCGAAGTCGCTGAAGCGGATCAAGTCGTAGGCCGGAATATCGAGTTGCAGATAGTCGCCGGGCGTGAACACAACTGCCTCCGCCGGATTTTCAGGCTCCAGCACCAGCTCCTTGATGAACGTGGCCACGCTGCGATTGCTCACCACGCGCAGCTTGAACGCCGTCTGCGCACGTGCGCCCGCCCCGCCCATCTGTGCCACGTTGACGCAGATGCGTCCCGCCCGCGCCTCTACCGCATAGGTGGCCAGTCCGCGGCAAATGGGCGCGCGCGCCGGCGAGCCGTCCAGCAGATTGAAGCGGCCGTTGTGTTTGGGGCATTCGATGATGCCGCCCTTCACCAGCCCATCGGCAAGGTGCGTGTTGCCATGCGTACACAGGCCGTCGGTCGCATAGAGCCTGCCCTCTTCGTCGCGATAAACCGCATAGGTTTTGCGCGCGTAATCCAAGCGGATCACATCGGCGCGGCGCAGATCGGCATCGCCGCACACCTCTACCCATCCCTCCGCATCCGGCTGCGCCTGCGGAGTAAAGCAGGCCTCACTGGTGCGCATCTTCGGCTCCGGCAGGCGGCGCTTTATACAATAGGCAGGATCTTTGATCTGCCGCAGCACCGCTGGAACAATCTCGCGCCACGCGGCAAAGATGCTGGTGTACGGAGCCGGGCAATCGTCCTTCACTGCCGCATGCAGCCTGGGCAGCGCGTGATATGGAACCAGCGGAAACATGTGATGTTCTACGTGGTAATTCATGTTCCAGTAGAGATAGCGATGGATGGGATTCATGTAGACCGTGCGGCAGTTGAGCCGATGGTCGAGCACATTCTCTGCCAAGCCGGCGTGCTGCGTATTGCCGTAAATAGGCATCAGCCACGTGCCGAAGAAGTTCGTAAAGCCTGCAAGCATCAGCGGCAATATGCTGCGCTGGTAGATGGAAAGCGCAATCACCGCCGCATAAATCGCCGCGTAAATGCGGGCGTTGCGATAAACGCGCGCAAATTCCGTAGACGGAATGAAGGTCTTCTCATCGGCCGACATGCGGCCCGCGCAATGACTGAGCACGGCGCGGAAATAGTTCGGATAGACGCGCAGGCCGAAGAACGTCATCACCATCGCCTTGAGATCGGGCGGACGCGGGACGGCGATCTCCGGATCGCGTCCCACGATGATCGTGTCGCTGTGATGGCGG
The DNA here is from genome assembly GCA_036267475.1 of Occallatibacter sp. Classification (GTDB taxonomy): domain Bacteria; phylum Acidobacteriota; class Terriglobia; order Terriglobales; family Acidobacteriaceae; genus Telmatobacter. Next base: position 2,734 of record DATAVZ010000010.1, on the reverse strand, counting down.
TTGTGGCTCCAACGCCAGACGACCGACTCGCGCATCACCATGAACGAGGCAATCTCGTAGAGCGCATTGTTCATCCAGTCGGTTTTGAAAGCGGTGCCGTGGCCCGACTCATGCCATCGCGAGTCGGATGTGGACGCATAGAGCGCGGCGTAAACGGCGTACGGCAAAATCGCCCACCACGTTCCCCACAGGCGATACGTTGCATAGCCCGTGCCGAGGAGCAGCGCGAACCAGAGAATCGTATCCCGTATGGCCGGTCCATCCCGCCGCACCAGCAACCGGCGCATGGTTTCGCGCGGCACCGGGCACTGGTACCAGTCGGCTTCAGCCAGACCATCTTCAATCGCCTGCTTAGAGTTTGTGCCGGTCAGGCTGTAGTCGGGTTTGGCGGCCGCCTGGTCGAGAATGGTTGCTTCATGACTCATGATCGACTCACTCGCCTGCGGCGTTTGCGCGCGCGGTTGAAAAAGCGTAGGCGGTTGCATGGCGCTGCGTGCGGCCGGGAAGAACGATCGTGCTGTTGCGCATGCCCTGGTTCGAAGGATCGGGATAGCCCTCGCACTCGAGGCACAAGCCCGCGTGCCGCGCATACGTGGCGCCGACCTTTCCCGCCACCGGCCCTTCGAGATGGCTTGCGGTATAAAGCTGCATGAAAGACTCGGTGGTGGACGCGGTCAGCACGCGCCCGCTTGCGGCATGGGTCACGCACGCCGCGCGCATCATTTGCCGCTCCGCGCGTGCCGGCAGCGCATACATGTCGCCATGCCGCGCGAACCACTGCGGCGCCACATCTGCCAGTAACCGCGGCCTGTGCAGGTCGTTCCCTGCGTGCACGCGCTCCAGCCGGCCGGTGAGCGCGATCTGCTCATTGAGCGGCACGTATTCGTCGGCGAACACCGCAATCGAATGATCCAGGATCGATCCCGCTGCATGGCCGCCGAGATTGAAATAAGAATGATGCGTCAGGCTCAGCGGAGTGGCGCGGTCGGTGTTCGCCTCCGTCTCGATAAGAAATACATTGTCGTCGGTGACGGTATACGTCACTGCAACTTCGAGATTGCCTGGATAGCCTTCCTCTCCGTCGCGGCTCAGATACGTCAGCCGCAAGCAGGGCACGCCGTCCGCGCGTTGGAACGGGGCAGCGTCCCAGAGCTTGCGGTTGAACCCTTCCACGCCGCCATGCAAGTGATTGGGCGGATCGTTGCGCGCCAGGTTATACGTTTGGCCGTCGAGCGTAAAGGCTGCATTGGGAATGCGTCCCGCCACGCGGCCGGTAATTGCGCCAAAATAAAACCGGCCGGCGAGGTAGCCTTCCAGGTCGTCGTAGCCCAGCACCACATCGTCCAGGCGCCCGTCGCGGTCCGGCGCCAGCAGGCGCGTAACAACGCCGCCGTAGGAAAGCGCTTCCAGCACAAGGCCGCCGCGGCCCTCCAATGTCCACGCCTCGACCCGCCTGCCGGAAGCAAGCGTGCCGTAAGTCCGCGAGTTGATGGAAGAAGTCACGCTGCGGAAACCTGGTTCATCTTTACCCTACAGACGGCGCAAAAGAATTGTCTTCTCGACAGATGCCCAACAGTTATCGTATTTTGTTCATAATGCTGGCCGATCTCAAACTCGACCGGCAATATGACGGCCTGCTTTACCTGGCGGAGTCGACGCGCAACGTGCCCACGCTTGAGAGCCATCACCACGTCGAGCTGGAGCTGAACCTGGTGGTGCGCGGCTCGATCACCTACGTGGTGCGCGGGCGCCGCTTCACCTTCCCCTCGCGTACCCTGCTGTGGCTGTTTCCCGAGCAGGAGCATCAGCTCGTTGCGCGGTCAGACGAGGCACAGTATTACGTTGCGGTCTTCAAGCCTTCGCTCATTGCAAAGTCCTGCCGCACGCCGGCTTATGAGGGGCTCAAGCGCGGAAACCACGATCATGACGGAGTTTTGAACACTCATCTCGCGCCTGACGCCTTTGATCTTGTCCGCAAAACTATGGACTCGCTGATGGAAGGCGCTCTGGACCCCGATGTGCTGAACCGCGAAGCTGGCTACGGGTGGCGGACGAATTTTTCCTTCGCGCACGGCGACCCCGATGGCCTGAACGCCGGGCTGCATCATCTGCTGCTGCTCAGTTGGCGCAGCCACAAGGCCGGCAAGGCGCGCGGCAACGCAATGGCCCTGCACCGCGCCGTGCGTCGCGCTCTTGAGTTGATGAGCGACACGGGCGCGGAGATGACGCTGGGCCAGCTTGCGTGCGCCTGCGGCACCAGCAACGCCTATCTGAGCCGCATCTTCCGCCGCCAGATCGGCGTGCCTCTGAGCCGCTATCGCAACTCGCTGCGCCTGTCCCGCTTCTGGGAAGAGTTTCGCGGAGCTGAGCAGAAAACCGTCGCCGAGGCCGTGTATGCGGCGGGATTCGGCAGCTACGCGCAGTTTTACAAGGTCTTCACCCAGGCCTACGGTCAGGGTCCGCGCGCCTGCCTGGCCGCCGGCTCTGCTTCCGTGCCATAACATCGTTCGACAAAATACGAACACTTTTGATAGCGTTCTGGAAACGCGCGGCCTTCCCATGCGCGGGGACTGAATTTTCCGCCACCTAGGGCCTGTCATCAAATTCTCAGGGCACAGCGACGGGAACCAATTTTTACCATATCGAGGAGTGAGGAGTGACGCATACCGGGTGTCTGCTAGCGATGATTGACGAAGAGATGGGAAAAATTGGCCCCGTCCCTTCGGGTTGCGGG
>DATAVZ010000009.1:0-47474 GCA_036267475.1 Occallatibacter sp. | reverse complement strand
GGGGCTGTCCTAGATAACTAGCTTCTTGCTAGTTTTTCTAGGATGGTGTCGATGCACAGAAGCCGACTGAGTTGGAATCGCCAGAAACGGCTGATCGAGCACTTTGTTGCGGGTGCGACAGCGCGCACGGCGGGAGTGCTGGTAGGCGTCAACAAGACGACCGCGGCGTATTACTTTCATCGTCTGCGGCAGCTCATTTACCAGGCGAGCGAAGACGCCACTCCGTTCTCTGGAGAAGTGGAAGTGGATGAGAGCTACTTCGGCGGCCGGCGTAAAGGGCTGCGCGGTCGTGGAGCAGCCGGAAAAGTACCTGTTTTCGGCCTTTTAAAGCGCGGCGGCAAGGTTTATGCCAAGATGATCGGCGACATCAAAAGCTCGACTTTGCAGGCCATCATGGAGGAGAAAATCGTGCCCGACAGCATCGTCTATTCCGACACTTTTCCCTCCTACAATGTGCTCGACGTTTCCGCGTTCAAACATTACCGGATCAACCATGCCAAGCTGTTCGCCGATCGCAAGAATCACATCAACGGCATCGAGAATTTCTGGAACCAGGCCAAGCGTCATTTGCGCCGCTTCAATGGCATTCCCAAGGAGCACTTCCCTCTCTTTCTCAAGGAATGCGAGTGGCGTTTCAACAATCCCAATCCTGAAGATCAACTACTCCAGTTGAATCAATGGGTTAAACAAAAACCTCACTAGTTATCTAGGACAGCCCCTTACGCATTTTTGCCCCAGGGGGTCCCGATGTCTCCGCTAAATGAATGTAAATAAGCAACTTATCGATTTGTCATTGACATATTTCGACAAAATCCTTCGCTTTTATCGCCAAAACCAACTTAATCGCCCTTCGCCCTCCCGCCCACGAATCAGTCGGCGGGCTGATAGCTACTGGCTACTGGCTACTGGCTACTGGCTGCCTTTTACAGCGTGCGCTTGAAGAGCGGCGTGGCAATCAGCAAGGTTGCGAATCCGAAGATCGTCAGGAAGAGCAGGTCGGGCCAGATGGCGACCCAGCCGCCATTCTTGATCAGCACGGACTTGAAGCCGTGAATCGCGTAGGTGAAGGGATCGATGATGCTCATCGCCTGCATCCACCTGGGGAACGAAACCGTGGGATACATGGCGCCCGAGGGATAGAGCAGCAGGATGTTGAGCACGCCGAACATGGCGCGGGGCACCAGCGGATCGTCGACGCGGACCATGAGCAGAAACATCATGCCGTTGAACGCAATGGAGCCGGCGACAATGAGGCAAAGCACCTGCAGCATGATCATGGGATGAAAGACAACGCCGAGGCCTGCGATGAGCGAGCCGATGACGCCGATGGAGATTCCGCTGAGCGTGGCCTTGATGGCGCCGGCAATGTTCAATCCGAAGACGAGCTCGAGCTTGGTGATGGGCGTGACCAGGTAGCCCTCATGCACGCCGCGCGCTTTGTCGTCGATGTAGAGCATGCCGCCGCCGATCATGACCGAGATGTACATGGCGAGCGCGACGGTCATCGGCAGCAGGTACTTGAGGTAGTTGACGTAGGGATACAGCTCCACGATCTCCAGCGCGATCGACTTCGCCAGCCGGTCCTGCACCTGCGGAGAATTCACGTCGTTGACCAGCGCCTGCATCTCTCCCTCGATGCTGGCTGAAGTGAACAGGTCAGAGTTGTCGACGACAACGCCGACCTTGGGCGCATCCTGCGCGTAGACGCGGCGCGAGTATTGCTCGGGGATGATGACCGCGGCGTCGATTTTTCCGGTGCGCACGTCTTCGCGCGCCTGCACCTCGTTCGGGTAGTCGATGGTGGAGAAGGTTTTGATGTTGGCGGCGACGGCGGCAAACTCCTCGCGCAACTTGACGGCCTGCGGCCCGTGATCGTGATCGACAACGGCCACGCGCGTGCCGACGATTTTTCCGCCGAAGGCGTTGCCGATGATGATGAGCTGCAGAATCGGCATCATCAGCGACATGATCATGAGGGTTGGCGAGCGAAAGAATTTGCGCATCTCGCGCTCGATGATGGCAAACATTCTGTTCATGGCTGCGCTCCCGGCCGCGGCGGCATGGTGAACACCGGCTTCACCTGCTCATCGCGCAACTGGCGGCCGGTGTAGTGAATAAAGACGTCGTCGAGCGTGGTGTTTTGCACGCTGAGCGAAGTGAGGGTTTCGCCGAGGCTGGCCGCAAGCTCGACGATCTGCATGGTGGTTTTGCTGCCCGATTTTGTGATGACGCGATAGAACCCGGAGCTCTCGGGCTGCACGCTGGCTACGCCTTCGAGCTTCTCCAGGCGGTCCTTCCACAGATCGTCTTCGCGGTCAAAGTGCACTTCGACGACGTTGGCGCCGGCCACGCTGTTCTTGAGCTCGACGGGCGTGCCCAGTGCGACCAGGTTGCCATGATCGACGATGGCGATGCGGTCGCAAAGCTTGTCGGCCTCTTCCATGTAATGCGTGGTGAGCAGCATGGTGAGATTGCGCGTGGCCTTGAGGTTGTTGAGCATCTCCCAGACCGCGATGCGCGAAACCGGATCGAGGCCGGTGGTGGGCTCATCGAGAAAAAAGATGCGTGGACTGTGAACCAGGCCGCGCGCGATTTCGAGTCGGCGCCGCATGCCGCCGGAGAGAGTCTTGGTCTGGGCGCGGCGCCATTTGGTCAGGTCGACGGCTTCAAGCACGGCGGCGATGTTTTTTTCGCGCTGCACGCGTGGCACGCTGTAGAGCTTGGCGTAGATGAGCAGGTTCTCTTCGACGGTCAGGTCGGGATCGCTGGTGAGCGCCTGTGGGATGACGCCGATGAGCCGGCGCACCGCGTCGGGATCTTTGGCGACGTCGTGGCCGGCCACCAGCGCCCGGCCGCTGGTGACCGGGATGAGCGTGGTCATCATGCGGATGAGCGTGCTTTTGCCTGCGCCGTTGGGGCCGAGCAGGCCGAAGATCTCGCCTTCCGCAACCTGGAAATCGACTCCTTTCACCGCTTCGAAGTCGCCGTAGCGCTTGACGATTTTTTCAACGGCGATGGCGCAGGGCCGATCTGCCGCTATGCCGGTAGCGGCGCTCACTGTTTCACCAGCTTGCTCTGTGGAACGTAGACTTCCGCCGTCATGCCGGGCACGTAGCGCTCGCCGGGATTGGAGATGAGCAGCTTCAACTGCACGGTTTCGATATCGCGCTTCATGCGGCTCACGTCGCGCTGGGTGGCGAAGTCGGCCTCGGTGAGCTTGGCGATGACCTTGCCCTGTTCGGCGGCGCCGCTGGGCATGACCACGCGCAGCGTGTCGCCCAGTTGCACGCTGTCTGCCTGCGTTTCAGGCAGTGGCGCGTAGACCCAGGTCTGGCTCAGATCCATGATGGTGACGATGGGTGTGCCGGCGGCGACCACCTCGCCCTGGCGCGCGGCCCATACGTCGATGCGTCCGCCGATGGGTGCGTACACGTCGGCATAGCTCTGCTCGACGCGGGCTTCGTCGGCCTGCGCCTGCGCGCTGCGCAGCGAGTCGCGCATCTCGTCGACGGTGCGCGCCGAAACCCTGGCCAGCAGCTCATGGGCGCGCGCCTGTTTGAGCGAGGCCTGGGCCGCGGCCAGGTTGCCGCGGGCCGCGTTGACCGCGGCCTGGTCGGCGCGAAGACTGGTGACGGCCTCGTCTTTGGATTGCACACTCATGATGCCCTGATTGGCCAGGGCGACGGTGCGGCTGGTGTCGGCCTTCTGGTGTGCGTACATCGCCTGGGACTGCGCCAGGGTTGCCTGCGCGGCCTTCACCTGCGCTTCGGCGGCGAGCGTGGCGCTGTCGGTTTCGCCGCGATTCTGGCGCTCGGTCTCCTGCGTCTCGCTCAGCTTCCACTTGGCGCCGGCGGCCGAGGCCTGCGCCGCCGTCAACTGCGCCTGCAGGTCTTCGCTCTCGATGACGGCAATCAACTCGCCGGCTTTTACCGGCTCGCCTTCCTGCACGGTGAGGGACTGGATGCGGCCCGGAATTTTGGAGCTGACCACCACTTCGTTTGCGTCCACGGTGCCGATCAACTGCAGGTCGCCGGAATGCGGCGTCGAAAGGAGATACCAGATCAGCGATCCGGCGGTGAGAATGCCAAGAATGATAAAGACGCGATTGCGTGCGCTCACTTCAATTTCACCTCAAAGCTTTTCAGGTCTCCGCTGGGCGGCATGGGGTTTGCGTTAAGAACCCGAGCGGCCACCCGCGCTCCATGCCGGCGGTCGACAAAGATGGTCTGTCCCAGATACTCAATGGCCGCTTGGCGCCGGGCTCTGAGCGCCCTGCGCTCGAACAGGTTTTTGCCCGCCAGCGGACCGATCACCGGTCCGGACAAAAAGAAGAAGACGTTGGCGCCCAGCGCGGCGTACATCATCTGCCACTCGTCCACGCGAATCAACTCGCTGGTACGCATGCCTTCCTTCAGCAGTTCCGTTACGCGGCCTATCATGGGCCGAAAGACTTTTTCCATCAGCGGCGTGAGCGCGTCCGACCTGCCTTCGCGCAGGCGCATGAGTTCCTGCTGCATCAGGCTCTGAAAGGCGCGCTGAGAATGAATGCGGTCAAAGTGGCTGAGCACAAACTGCACCAGCCGCTCGCCGGCCGAGCGTTTACCGGCGATGGCGGCCATGCTGCTTGCAATCACGCGCCCGGCCACCTGCTCAAGCGCCGCTTCGTAGAGCGCCTCTTTGCTTTTGTAGTAGTAGTAGAGCAGCGCCTTGTTCACTCCGGCGGCATCGGCAATGTGCTCGGTGCGCGCCCCGGCCAGCCCGTTCTCGCTGAACGCCTGGATGGCGGCGTCGAGGATGCGGGCGCGGGTCTGGTCGGCTCGCTCGGTTTGATTTCTGGCTGTGGCGCGCGGCTTCATTTTTTAACTAACTGGTTAGTAAAGTATAGCGCCGCTTTGGATGGTTTCCGCAAATAGTGGACAAAAATAAAAGGAATTGTGCTGTGCGTCAGTAAGGCGGCAGGCCGCCCAGGTACATGTAGCCGAGCGATGGAGCTTTGGCCAGCAGTGCGGAGATGGCCGGATCGGGGAATCGGTGGACGTAAACTTTGGCCCAGCCGATGGCCTCTGCCGAGGGCGGTCCGTCGGGCAGATCCTGCTTGATGCCGGTGACTTTGTCGAAGTAGCCGCTGCCGTCGAGCCCGGCGATGGAGCGGTCCACGAGCCGCTTGAGCGCCTGGTTGTCTTCCCCGTAGAGATCGATGCCGTTGTCTTCGCCGAACTCGGCCAGGTAGACGAGCGGCGAGGCGGCGTAGAGGTGATAGTGCAGCGCGCGCTGGCCGCGGCGCATCTCTTCTGGCAGCGTGCCCTGCGGCGTGATCTGGCGAATGCCGTTGCGATAGGCGGCGACGGCCCAGTTGAAGAGCTTGCGGTTGTTGCCGGCGATGGCTACGGCCCCCACCTGCACGCCTGCCCAGTAAAGGTGATTGTTGCCGTTGCCGCCGGGTGCGGCCGCGTCGCGCTTGTCGTAAAAGTCCATGGTCTGCTGCGTGACGGTCTTAAGCCAGTCGGCGATCAATCGGGTGTCGGCGCGGTCGACCACGCCGCTGTCGCGAACTTTCAACAGTGCGATGGCCAGCGCGCCGGCCACCCAGCCCTGCACGAAATAGGCCTGGCTGGAAGACATTTTGCCGGTCAGCGCGTGGTCGAGCGCGGCAGTTTTTTCCAGCATGAGCACGCACTGGGCCGCCTGGCGGCTGCCGGTGGCGCGAAAGGCGTCGGCCGCGGCGACCGCCTTGATGCCCAGGTCTTTCACCGGGCCGGCGCTCTGCTGGTAGGCCTTCCACTTTACGGGATCGATGATAGAGCCTTTGCTGTCGCCGTAAAAGCCGGAGGTGGTGAGGTCGGCCGGAATATGGATCGGCGCGGGACAGGCATAAGGCGCGTCGGTGACCTGGACTTTGAGCGAGTCCCATGGAGAGCGCAGCGGCTTTTCCGCGTTACAGATGGGCGCAAGCGTGGCAAGGAAGAGCAGGACAGCCAGCGGGGCAAGTATTCGGCGCATTCGGTTTGGCTCCAGTGGGCGCAGATGGTCTTTTCAGGTCCGACAAACATTTGTACATAGTTCGAACCATATCTGTAAAGGGTGAGTTGGATTCTGAAGGACCGAAATCCCGGTGCGCGAAAGCAAAAATCCCCCGGCGCATGGCCGGGGGATTGGGGGAAGGCAGGTTTCGAACGGGCGTTTACCAGGGCAGCGCTTGGCCAAGGTGGAAGTAGCCGCCAGATGGGCCGTCGTCCGGCAGTGTGGCCAATGCGGCGCTGGTTTTGGCGCCCTCTTCCAGCTCCATGGGAGCCTGCGAGCCGCCCATGTCGGTCTTGACCCAGCCGGGATGCGCGGAGTTGACCTTGATGTTGGTGTCGCGCAGCTCGTAGGCCAGGTGCACGGTGAAGGCGTTGAGCGCCGTCTTCGACGCGTCATAGGCGAAAGATTTGGCGTGATAAATCGGCGACTGTGGATCGGCGTGGAGGGTAAGCGAGCCCAGGATGCTGGAGAGGTTGACGATGCGTCCTGAGGGGCTTTGACGGATGAGCGGCAGCAGTGCCTTGGTGAGCGCCACCTGGGCAAAGAAGTTGGTGCTGAATACACGCTCGAGGGTGTCGAGCGGCACGTCGGCGGCGCTGTGCTCGGGACCAGTGCCGGGGAATGGGCCGGCGGCGACGCCCGCGTTGTTGATGAGAATGTCGAGGTAGCCGTAGTTGGTGTTGAAGTAGGCGTGGGCTGCGGCCGGCGCGGAGGGCTCGGCGATGTCGAGCTGCAGCAGGTCGGCATCGACTCCGGCGGCGCGGAGTTTGTGGAGGGCGGTCTCGCCCTGTTTCAGGTCGCGGGAGCTGATGACGACCTAGGCTACGTCTTTCAGTTCGATCGCGGTCTGAAATCCGATGCCGCGATTGCCGCCGGTGATGAATGCGATCTTCTTCGACATGAGGGCAGTGTTTCTCCTGTGCTCAATTGGATTCGGACGAGTTGTGGAAAGGTGCAAAGAACAGGGGGCAGAGATCAGAGATCAGGGGTCAGGGAACAGGGATCAGCGGCGTAATGCGGTTGCACGTTATCTGGCGATCAATGATTTGACGGAGAAGCTGTATGGCGGCAGAACCCCGGTTTCGGCGGCGGTGCGGAAGAATGCGGCCATGCCTTCCATGCACTCTTCGTCTAGGACGTAATGGATGTTATCGGTCAGGTAGGCGCGGATGGTGTTTTCGGGGAGTGGGATGCGCATGGCCCATTCCGCGGCCAGCGCATCGATATTGCGCAGACCGTGATCGCGGGAGCGGATCAGGTCCTCGGCAATGCCCTCATCCCAGGCGCTGCTGCACGCGGTGGCCCAGACGGCGGAGATGAAGGGAAGGCCTGTGAGGGTGCGCCACTCGTGGGCCAGATCGTGGTAGACGAGCTGCTCCCCGGTGCGCGCGGCGCGAGCGGCCCGATCTTCCAGCGCCAGCAGTGCGGGGTCGCCGATGAGGATGGCGGCGTCGGCGCGTTCGAGCATCTGGTCGAGATGGGCGGCAAGTGGCAGGAAGTGCGCATCGGGGTTTCCCCACTTGTGAAACAGGATGCGCGCGTAGGCGATGGTGGTGCGGCTGGCGGTGTCGGCGGCCACCGAACGCAACGCGGCCAGCGGCTGGGCGGCGCGACGGACCAGCAGCAGCGAGCGCACACGATCCTTTGAGGCGATGGTGCAGCCGGGCAGGATGCGCAGACCGGGCGCGGAGGCGAGCGCCGCAATGGGGATGAGGCCGATGTCGGCGTGGCCCGCGGCAAGGCGGTCGGCGCACTCCGACGGCAGCATGCGGTCAATTCGATAGCGTTGGGCAAGCGCTGCGTCGAGCGGCGGATGCTCGAAGTCCCACATCAGCGGCGCGGGATTGAGAAAGTCAATGGCGGCGACACGCAGAGGCGCGCGCGTGGGAGCATTCACATTCATTAGAGTATCAAGCGGCGGGAATGGATTCTCTCCCGGCGCGAGGCTGCGGCCCGGCTTACTGCACGGTGAGCGAGACGGTGGTGGCGGCCGTGGCGGACCCGGACGCGCCCTGAATCGAGATCAGGTAGGCTCCGGGCGTGGTGCCGGAATCGGAGGATGTGCTGCCCATGGGGAGGTTGGAGGTGCAACCTATGGCTCCGCTGGCCAAAGCCGCCAGCAGAACCAGCATTCCCAGGTAACGCTGCCACTGGCGGCGGCGAGGAACGCCGAACAGCAACAGGCAGGCGAGCGCCGCGCCGCCTGGGGCATACCAGCGGGTGTTGCCGTGTTCCGCCGCGGAGCCATTCCCGTTGGCTGCCGTGTTGGTTGCCATGTTGGTTGTCGGCGTGGTGGAGATGATGAGCGTAGCAGAGGCCGCTCCCGAGCCGCTCACGTGTACCGAGCTGGCGGCGAAGCTCAGCGAGGGCAGGTCGCGGGCGCCGGCTGGGCTGCTGGCCAGGGTTGCGGTGAGGGTGACCGCGCCCATAAATCCGCCGCTGGGCGTGATGGAGATGGCGGCAGTGTTGCCGGTGGTGGCTCCGCGGTCGATGGTGACCGTGGAGCCGGTCAGCGAGAATGCCGGCGTGCCGGTTGTTAGGTAGATGGATTCGTCGAGCGTGGTGGACGTGCTTGCCGAGAAGATTCCCTGTTCCTGGTAGGCGGCGCTGAGCGCCAGCGTGCCGGCGGCCGCGGGCGCTGTGCCGGAGTAAGTGGCCATGCCGGATTTGTCGAGCGCGGCGGTCTGGGTGGTGGCGCCGATGATGAACAGCACGTTGCCGGTGGGCGTGGTCGTTCCGCTTGTCGGAGTGACCTGGGCGGTGAGCGTGTACGCCGAACCGGCGGCCAGAGAGCTGGTTGCCGGGCTGATGGAAAGGCTGATGTTGGTGGCAATGGCGGCGACGGTTTCGTCAAGCGTGGCCGAACTGCTGGGCGCAAAGGCCGATGAGCCCTGGTAGGCGGCGGCCACGGCCAGCGTGCCCGGCGCAACGGGTGCGGTTCCGGTGCAGGTGGCCAGACCCGCATTGTTGAGCGTCGCGGTGTAGGACGTGCCGCCGATGTTGAAGACCACCTGGCCGCTGGGCGTGGCGGAGCCGGATTGCGGAGTGACGACGGCGGTGAGCGTGAACGTGGAGCTGGCCGCGAGCTGTCCTCCGGCGGGGTTGATGGAGAGCGCGGTGGTGGTGGCCACGCCGACTACGCTGACGTTGAGCGTATTTGCCGTGCTGGGCTGGAAAAGGGCCGCGCCCTGGTAGGCGGCAGAGACGGCCAGCGTGCCGGCGGTGGCCGGCGCGGCTCCGGCATAGGTGGCCGTGCCGGCGGCGTTCAGCGCCACGGTCCGCGTAGCGCCATTGATGTTGAAGATCACGCTGCCGGTGGCTGCGGCCGTTCCGCTGGCGGGAGTAACGTGCGCGGTGAGCGTGTAAGACGAGCCCACGGTGAGCGGACCGGTGGGGGTGATGGAAAGCGCTGTCGAGGTCGGAGTTGCGGAACTGGACAGGATCGTTAGCGGAAGAATGGTTGTGACCGTATGGCCGGATGCCGTGCCGGCAATGGTGACGGTGCTGTTGCCGGGCATGACGGAGCCGTCGGCGGTGAGCGTAAGCGTGCTGGCGGTTGTGGCCGTAGCGGGCGCAAAGGAGGCGGTGACGCCGGCCGGCAGCGCGGAGACGATGGCCAGTTGCACGCTGCCCGTGAATCCAGTCTGCGGCGTGATGGCGATGGTTCCCGACGTTGTGTTGGACCGGGCCACGGTGAGCGATGCCGGTGAGGCGCTCAGAGTGAACAACGCCGGCGGGTTGACGGTAAGATACACGTTTGCCAGCGAGGTGAGCGTGCCGGAGGCGCCGGTGATCTGGAGCGGATAGAATCCAGCGGTTGCGGTGCTGCTTGCAGTGAACGTGATCTGGCTGGAGCCGCTAGTCGTGCTGGGCGCGAAGGATGCGGTGACGCCGCCGGGCAGCGGCGTAGACGGGCTGATGGCCAGCGAGACGCTCGACTTGAAGCCGTTCTGCGGCGTGACCGTTACCGAGTCGCTGACCGTGTTGCCCTGCACCAGGCTGGGAGCCGGCTGCGCCACGCCCAGGGTGAAAGAGGGCGTCGATTTGGAGGTGACGGTAAGCGCAAACTGATTCAGCGTTCCCTGGGCTGTGCCGTCGGCCTCAATGCCCGCCAGGTCTGCCCCTGTGGGCACCGCGCTGCTGGCCGTGAGGGTAAGCGTGCTGGACTGGCCAAGCTGAATTTTGGATTGGCTGAAGGACGCCGTGATGCCGGCCGGCAACTCCGGCGCGGACAGCCGAATGGTGTCGGTGGCCAGCGCCGCGGAGACGCCTTTCACGGTCACGGTAGTGGTAAAGGTGCCGCCCTGCGCAATGCGGGAGGGGTAGGGCGACATGTTGACGTAGAACGTGGCCGGGCTGATGACCAGGGCCACCGTCGCGGTCTGGGTCAGGTTGCCGGAGGTGCCGGTAACGGTGACCACGGCATCGGTGTTGGGCACGGCCGAATCGCTGGCGGTGAGGGTGAGTTCGGCTGCACCGGTTGCGGGGTCCGAGGCCCAGGATGCGGTCACGCCCTTCGGCAGGCCGGAGGTGACGGCCAGGTTGACGCCGTCGTTGAACCCCGCGTAGTCGGTGACCAGAATGGAGGTCGAGTTGGAGGTGCCGGGATAGAGGCTGAGGCTGGCGGGCGCGGGCGCAAGGCTGAACCCCGGCGCCCGGACATCGAGCACGAAGCTGGTTGAGGCGGTGAGCGAACCGGCGACGCCTTGAACGTCGATCAGGTAGGAGCCGCGCGCAACCGAGTCGTCCACGGTCAGGGTGAGGACCGTGCTGTCCGCGGCCGGGTTGGCGCTCCAGGCGGCGGTTACTCCGCCGGGCAGCCCGGTTGCCGCCAGGGTGACGTTCCCGGAGAAGCCGCTCTTGCCGCCGATGGCGATGTCGATCTGGCCGGAGGCGCCGTGGACGATCTTCAGCACGCTGGCGGAGGCCGACAGTGCAAAGCTGCCGGTGGCCGGAGGCGCAAGATCGTCAATCAGGCTCTGGCCGCCGGGGCTTCCCCAGCCGGTGACCAGATCGTATCCGGGCACGGCGTTGTAGTAGGGCCAGCCGCAGCAGTTATTGCGCGCGTCGTTGTCGCCGGTGGTGGAGTCGTGGAAGTCCGCGGCGTAGTTTGTGCCTTCGCCCAGCGCATAAAGTGCGGGGTTCAGGAAGCCCACGGTCGGATTGCCCGCGGCCACCGCCTGCTGGTTGACCAGCGCGGTGAAGGCTGCCCAGCGCGGAGCCGAAAAGCTGGTGCCGCCAAAGTCTCCTGCACAGGAACCGTTAGCGCAGTTGTAGTTCACGTAGTCGGCCTGCGCGGCCACATCGGGCACGTTGCGCAGGGTGTTCGATCCTCCATTGCTGGAGGTGGCGATGCCGGCCTGCCAGGCGGGCATTGGAATGCCGTCGGGACTGACGCCGCCGCCGCTGCGGTCCCAGGCCGATTCACCGGCCCATGCGCCTCCGGAGCCGGCGGTCAGGTCGGTTCCGCCCACGGCGGTTACATAGGCGTCCTCAGCCGGATAGAAATTGTCGAAATACGGATCGAACTCGCCCCAGTCGCCGGAGGAGGCAAAGACGCTCTGGCCCTGCGCGGCGCACTCCTCAAAGAAGGCATCGTCGGTGGCCGGGTCGTCCGGGCTCCATGACCAGGAGATGGAAACCTCCTGCGCCACGTCTTCCGAGGCGATTGCGTTGAGAATGTCGACGTCGTTGCCGCCGATGTAGACGCGCACCTGGCTCAGCCCCGGCGCCATGCCGATGGCCTGCACAATGTCCAGCACCTCTTCGCTGTCGTTGCCCGAGGTGGACGCTCCGGTTGCGCCGTCGAGCAGCACATTCTGAATGGGCACGTTGTAGGACTGGCCGGCGCTTGAGAATGTCATGTCCACGTCGCTCTTGTCGTAGCCGTCGAACTCGAGCAACGCGACGGTCTGGCCGGCGCCGGTAAGCGCGGTGCCGCCGTAGTAGGCGTTGCGCATGTCGCTGGCCAGGAACGATCCGCCCGGCCCGGAGCCGGTCATCGCCAAGCTGGTTGCGCCCTGCGCGTCGCTGGCGCGGTGATACATGGGCTCGGGCACTGAGTAATTATCCAGTCCCGCGATGTGTGCGACACGCACGCCCAGGTTCAGCGAAGGCTCGCGATCCGGCGAAAAGAACAGCCGGTTCTGGGTGGGGTGATGATAAAGGCCCATGCTCACGCTGAAGGTTTTTTCCACCTGCGCCACGGTGCCGCTGATGGGTACGACCAGCCGGTTGGCAGGAGCCGCATCCACCGTGAAGCCGTTGGACTGCGCATACGCCACGACCGCCTGGTAGTCCTGCGCGGTGGGCGAGAACTGCTGCGAAAACTGGGCGGCGGTGATGAACTTGTGAAAGTCGGGGCTGGACGGATCGTAGAGCCGGCTGACCAGGCTGTTGAGTTGGGCCTGGTTGCGCAGCGGCAGCACGATGGACAGATGCATGCGCTGGACCGGGGACATAAGGCCGGCGGGCTTGGCCTGGCCGCGCAACACCGCGGCGCGAACGTGGCCCTGTAAAGTCTGAAGCACCGGCGCGGCGTGAATCGGGAACGAAGCGGAGATGAGACAGGCGGCAATAATGGAGCGGGCGATAACGGAGCGGGCGATAACAGAACGGGCGAATAATGTAAGTAGCTTTACGGGTAATTTAGATAGCTTCACAGGCTGACCCAATCGCATGCGGGGAAGTCTCTTCAACTCACCCGGATCCTTGTCGAGCGTCCGGGTCTTATGTCCGGAGCAAGAGATGCAAAATAAGAAAAAACTATTAAGGAATGACGACAATTTGATTGTCTCT
Organism: Occallatibacter sp.; assembly: GCA_036267475.1. Taxonomy (GTDB): domain Bacteria; phylum Acidobacteriota; class Terriglobia; order Terriglobales; family Acidobacteriaceae; genus Telmatobacter. The sequence goes on along the minus strand of DATAVZ010000009.1, from coordinate 34,655 downwards.
CAGAATGACAATTTTCGGGCTGTAAACGCCAGTAACTAATCGACTTCCGGTAATCACTTTGGCGCTCTTCGGTAAGTAACCGTGTGACCCTGTCTTCGGTAACAAAACTTGACGGCTGGTGGCAAGGCGGAATAGTTTTTCGGCCATACCCCGAAAGTTGAGATGGGTTCTTCGCACGCCGATGCGCGGCTGCGAATCCTGAGTGAGAGAGGCGTTGCCATGAGCGCGGAACAAGTGAGGCCGGTTGAGGCGCAGTCCGCCGAGCTGGAGGAAGAACAACTCGCGTGGCTGGCGCTGGTGCTCACTCCTGGACTGGGACCCAAGCGCATTCTGGACGCGGTGCGGGAACGCGAGTCGCCGAGCCGCATTCTGGAGCTGCCGCTTACAGCGCTCGAAGGGTTGCGTTTCCCGGCCGAGGCCGCGCAGTTCATCTTCGATGGAAAGGCGCGTTCGGCGGCGGTGTCGGAATGGATCAAGGTGCGGGAACATGGCGCTTCCATAGTGTGCTTCGACAGCGAAACGTATCCGGAACGGCTGCGGGAGATCTACGATCCGCCGCCGGTGCTGTGGGCCATGGGCGACGTTTCGCTGCTGAGCCGGCCGTCGATCGCGGTGGTGGGAACGCGCCATCCGTCGCCTTATGGAAGCGGCGTGGCCGAAATGCTGTCCCGCGACCTTGCCGTGCGGCGGCTGCTGATTGTGAGCGGCATGGCGCGTGGCATCGATTCCTGCGCGCACCGCGGCGCGCTGGCGGCGCGCACGCCCACCCTGGCCGTGTGGGGAACAGGAATCGATGTCGTCTATCCCAAGGAGAATAAGAAGCTGGCTGCCGAGATTCTGGACGCGGGCGGGACGATCGTGAGCGAACTGCCGATGGGCACCTTTCCCGCTCCGCAGAATTTTCCGCGCCGGAACCGGATTTTGAGCGGGCTGAGCGTGGGCGTGCTGGTGGTGGAGGCCAGTGAAAACTCGGGCACGCGGGTCACGGCGCGCTGCGCCGCAGACCAGAACCGGGACCTGTTTGCGGTGCCGGGCAACGTCACGAACAAGGGGTCGTGGACTCCTAACACATTGATAAAACAGGGCGCAAAGCTGGTGGCGACGTGGGAGGACGTGTGGGAGGAGCTGCCCTCGCAGATTCGGCTGGAGCTGGAAGCCGCGGCCGCATCTGCATCCAAAGGCGAGGCTGCCGCATCTTTATTGCCTGATCCGGCGCTTCGGCCTGAAGAGGTGCTGGTGCTTGAGGCGCTGCGCACCGACGAGAGCCTGCAGATTGACGAGATTCTGGAGCGGATGGAGACGCAACTTACCTCTTCCGAGGTGTTTACCGCTCTGTTTGAGCTGGAGATGGCAGGCCGTATCCGTTGCCTGCCCGGCAAGAATTACGTCAGGACGCTGTGAGCCGGCGGGCGCCGCGGCGGCGGAAGGCGCAAGGCCGCCCCGGTTGCGGGTATGGATTTTTTCCGCCTCCACGGTCCGAAAGCGGGATTGCCGATTCACGGCAGGTGCTTCTGGAACGACCCAATAGGCTATTTTGCAGATGTTTGCGGCAGGAAGCTCGTCTTTAGAATGAGGTCTGTCGGGCGCGAAAAGTGGCGTGCCGAAAGGCCGAATGGTCTGACGGCGAGTGGAAATGGAGTGGTGTTCCGTGCTACGGTGCAACTCTTGCGGGCTGATTTTTCCCGCCAGGCGGGAGACGCCCGCCCGCGGCGCGGGTTCAATCGTGAAGAGAAACGAGCCGGAAAACGTCCGGACGAGTCAAATGATGGGCGCGAGCCAGGCAGTTGAAAGTCCGGCGCAAGCCGGTGCAGGCAAGAAAGGGAACTGAAGTCGGATGGCAACGAGCAAAGCATTGGTGATCGTGGAATCGCCCGCCAAGGCGAAGACGATCGAGAAATATCTGGGCAAAGGCTTCGATGTGCGCGCCTCGGTGGGGCACATTATGGACCTGCCCAAGAACGATATTGGCGTGGAGTTGAAGAAGCGGACATTCGAGCCGGAGCTGGTCGTGTCTCCGGGCAAAGAAAAGGTTGTGGAGCAGCTCAAGAAGCTGGCCATCAAGGCCGACGAAGTGTACCTGGCGCCCGACCCGGACCGCGAAGGCGAGGCGATTGCGTACCACCTGGCGCTGCAATTGGGCACCAATGCCAAAGAGCGCAAGAAGATCAGGCGCGTGACCTTCAACGAGATCACCAAAAAAGCCGTGCAGGAGGCGTTCAAGCACGCCCGGGACATCGATCAGAACCTGGTGGACGCGCAGCAGACGCGGCGCGTGCTGGACCGGCTGGTGGGCTACCAGATTTCGCCGCTGCTGTGGGACAAGGTGCGGCGCGGGCTTTCTGCCGGCCGCGTGCAAACCGTGGCTCTGCGCCTGATTGTGGAGCGCGAGCGGGAGATTGGCGCATTCCAGCCTGTGGAGTACTGGACGCTGGATGCGGTGCTGCATCCGGAGCGGCGCGACAGCGAGAAGTTCAAAGCGCGCTTTGTGGGCATTGACGGCGAGCCGGCGCGCGTGGCCAATGGCAAGGATAAGGATGGCGCCGAGAAGACGGGTGCCGAGAAGACCGGTAAGGACCAGTTCATCGCCAACTCTCTGCCCAACAAAAAATCGATGGACGAGGTGCTGGCCGCGGTCAAGGACGCCAGGTGGTCGGTAACCGGCGTGCAGGCCCGCGAGCAGCAGCGGCGTCCGGTGGCTCCGTTCATCACCAGCCAACTGCAGCGCGACGCGGCCAACAAGCTCGGCTTCAACGTGCGCCGCACCATGGGCGTGGCGCAGCGGCTGTATGAAGGTGTGGACCTGGGATCGGAAGGCACGACTGGCCTGATTACCTACATGCGTACCGATTCGCCGCGCGTGGCTCCGGAGGCGGTAACCGGCGCGCGGGATTGGATTGGCAAGGAACTGGGCACGCAATATCTGCCTGCCGCCCCGAATGTGTACAAGGGCAAGAAGGATGCGCAGGATGCGCACGAGGCCATTCGGCCCACGGATGCGGCGCGTACGCCGGAGTCCATCGCCCGCTACCTGTCGGACGAGCAGCTCAAGCTTTACACGCTGATCTGGAAGCGGTTTGTGGCTTCGCAAATGGTTCCCGCGGTGTACGACGTGACCACGGCGACCATCGCCGCCCAGTCGAAGAAGACGGGCAGGACGTATGACTTCCGGGTAAGCGGTTCGGTGATGCGGTTTGACGGATTCCTGAAGGTCTACGAGGTTTCCGAAGACAAGAAGGACGAGGACGGAGAGTCGGCCAGCCGGCTGCCCAGTCTGGACGGCGTGATCGCGCTGGGCATGGATGAACTGCTGCCGGAAGAGCATGCCACCCAGCCGCCGCCGCGCTACAACGAGGCCTCGCTGGTAAAGGAGCTTGAAGAGCGCGGCATCGGACGGCCTTCAACCTACGCGTCGATCATCAACACCATCCAGGACCGCGAATATGTGGTCAAGCATGGCGGGTCGCGCGGACGGTTTTATCCCACTGAGATCGGCGTGGTGGTGTGCGAACTGATGGTGAAGAACTTCCCTTACATCTTCGACACCCAGTACACGGCCCGGCTGGAAGAAGAGCTGGACGACATTGAAGAGGGCAAGGAGAAGTGGACTGACCTGCTGAGCGGATTCTACGACCACTTTGAGGATGAGCTGAAGGTTGCCGCCAAGCAGATGGAAAACATCAAGCGGATGGAGCAGACGACCGGCGAAAAGTGCGATCTGTGCGGTTCTCCGCTGGTGTTGAAGTGGGGCAAGTTCGGCACGTTTTTTGCCTGCTCGGCGTACAACAAGAAAGACCCTTCGAGCTGCACGTTCACCAAGGAAAACATCGCCGCCAAGCCGGACCTGAATACGCCCGAGGCGCAGGACGTGGGCGAGACCGAGGAATATTGCGAGAACTGCGGCAAGGTGATGGTGCTGCGGCGCGGGCTGTTCGGGCCGTTCATGGCCTGCCCGGACTACAACGCCGATCCGCCCTGCCGGACCTTCCGCAAGCTGAGTCAGAAGCAGCAGCAGAAGCCGCCCGAGCCCACCGGCGAAGACTGTCCGCTGTGCAGCAAGCCGCTGGTGCTGCGCCAGGGCGCCTATGGCGAGTTTGTCTCCTGCTCGGGCTATCCGAAGTGCAAATACATCAAGCAGAATCTGATTGAAGGCATGAAGTGTCCAAAGTGCGGCACCGGCGACATTGCCGAGCGCAAGGCGCGCCGGGGCAACGTCTTCTGGGGCTGCACCAACTATCCGAAGTGCGACTTCACTTCGAACCTGAAACCGGTTCCGCAAAAGTGTCCCGAATGCGGCAGCCCGTACCTGGTGGAGAAGACGCTCAAGTCGGGCGTGTATCTGGAATGCCCGAACAAGAAGAAGCCGGTAGAAGAAGAGGCCGCGCCGAAGAAGCGGGGCAAGAAGACCGCGCCTGCCGCCGAGGAACCCGTCGTGGCATGTACCTACGCCAAGCGCATCGGCGATGCGCCGCCTCCGCCGACCGCCGAGACCCACGGCCCGGTTCCGGAAAAGAAGGACGAGAAGCGGGAGCTGCAGCCGATTTAGCGGGCTGAGTCTGAGGTTCGCGTCACAGACAGTTTGTCAGGTTGAGCAAAGCGGGCCGAGCTTTTTGCGGCTCGCGCAGCCGAAACATCTGCGGTTCGGGATTTTGATTTCTGTTCTTCGACTTCGTTTGGCGCAGAAAGCGCGCCAAGCCACGCCCAGAATGACAGCTCATCTTTTGCTGAGAGCTTCAAGGACACTCTTTTCAGTTGAGCCTGGAAGACAGACGCAGAAAAGGCCGGCTCGGGCGCACGGGAAAACTCCAATGCCGCTACGGGCGCTGCCCGGCCGCGCAGACTGCTGTAAGATGACCAGCATGCCTGTGGTGGCTGGAGGAAGACGCTGAAGACCGCGCAAAATCCCTACGACGCCGTTGCGTATCCCGGACAGGCTTATCCATACACACATCCAGGCCGCATGGCGGCGATGGCCATCCTGCACGGTCTTGCGCCTGCTCCGGTGGAGCGCTGCCGGGTGCTGGAGATCGCCTGCGGCGACGGCTCGAACCTGATTCCCATGGCCTATGCGCTGCCGTCTTCGGAGTTCGTGGGCTTCGATCTGGCGCAGTCGCCCATTGAACGCGGGCAGGCACGCGCGGCAGAGCTCGGTCTGAGCAACCTTCGTCTTTTTCAAGGCGATCTGCTGGACGCCGGGCAGCAGCTCGGCCCGTTCGACTACATTGTTGCGCACGGATTCTACTCCTGGGTTCCCGCAGCGGTGCGCGAGCGGCTGCTGGCTGTTTGCCAGGAGCTGCTTACTGAGAACGGCATAGCCTTTATCAGCTACAACGCACTGCCCGGCGGCCAGGTGCGCACCATGCTGCGCGAGATGATGCTTTTCAGCGCCGCGGATGTGGACGATCCGGAGGGGCAGGTTCGCGAGGGGTTGGATTTTCTGCGCGTGGTATGCGCCGGCCGCGCGGAGAACGATGCCTTTCGCGCCATGCTGGAGAGCCAGATCGAGCGGATGGCAAAGCGGCCGGTTGCGGCCACTCTCCACGATGAGTTCGGCGCGGTATATTATCCCGTGCGCGTGCTCGACTTTGCGGCGCATGCCAACCGCTACGGACTGCAATATGTGTGCGAGGCCGAGCTGCCGCCGGCAAAGGATCCCAGCTATCGGGCCGACGTTCAGGTGTCGCTGGACGAGAGGGCGGCGGGCGACTTTCTGAAAAGAGAGCAGCTTCTGGATTATCTGCGCATGCGCAGTTTTCGTCAGTCGCTGCTGTGCAGGACGGAGTGCGCGGTGCAGCGGGATTATCCAGCCGATTCTTTGCAGCGGTTGTCGCTTGCCTCTTCCGCCACCGAGGAACGGGACAGCGACACCGGCGTAAGCGCGTTTGTCTTGCCCAGCGGCGCGCGCATGGAGCTGAATCATCCCGGCTTCATGGCGCTGCTGCGTGAGCTTACCGCGGCCTGGCCCGGCGCGATGCCTTTGCAGAGTCTTGAACCGCAGCTCGAAAGCATGGGGCTGCCGCTGGCGGGCGACGGTAAGGCCTGGCTGATCCGGCTGGCGATTGCGCGGATGGTTGAATTCCGTGCCTGGAATCCGCCCGTGGCGCGGCAGATTGGGCCGCAGCCGAGGGCCAGCGCATGCAGCCGGCAAGAGGGCCGGTCGCTGACCCAGGTGGCCACTCTGCTGCACCTCACGATCGGCATCGAGGATGAAAAGGCCCGCTATCTACTCAGCCTGCTGGACGGCAGCCGCAACCGTGGCGCACTGCTCGATGCCATGCGCACGCAATTTCCTGACCTGCCGCGCGAAAAGCTGGAAGAGGGGCTGGAGCCGGCGCTCGGGTCCTTTCATCATGCCGGCGTGTTTGAGGCCTGAGATGCGGACCCGCGGCATGTAACGGCTTGAATCCTGTAGTATGTGACCGAGCGGAGACCGATCACGATGGAACGCATGCTGGCAACACCGCACGATGCCGAAATTATTTTGAAGCTGTATGAGCTGCGCACGGAAAAAGTGATGCGCGAGGCGCGTGCCTGGGTACTGGGGGAGTTCTGGCCGGATACGGCGGACGACTATTTCGCAGTGGCCGACGATTCAGGGCATCCGCACAATCCGCACTTGCGCCAGGTGGTGACTTACTGGGAGATGGGTGCGGCCATGGTGGTGCATGGCGCGCTTTCTGCCGAGCTGTTTGTGGACTGCAACCCGGAGGGCTTCTTTATTCTGGCCAAGTTTGCGCCCATTCTGGATGCGGTGCGGGAGAAGAATGCGGGATTTCTGACCCGAAGCAGCGAACTGGTGAACCGGTTTACGAGCGCCGCGCAGCGGTATGAGGCGATTCTCAAGCGCGTGGAAGCCACACGCAGTTTTCGCGCCGCCAAACGGCAGGGGGGCTGATTCTCACCCCATGAACCCGCTGCCGATGGCGGGCAGTCGCGCTCTTGTGCAAATGACCGGCGCAGAGCATCATAAGAAGCGGATTCACCACATTCATTCCATCGAGGAGGTTCCATGAAGCGCATATTCGCACTGGCGGTAACAGGTTTTGCGATTGCAGTTTTCTCGGCCCAGGCAGCAGACTCGGCCCGTATCAACGGCTGGATATCCGACTCCAGTTGTGGTGCCAAGCACGCCGGCAGCGGCGCCGAGTGCGTGAGGGCGTGCATCAAGAGCGGCAAGGCTCCGGTGTTTGTGGACCAGGAGAAGAAGGAAGTCTGGAAGATCGACAACCCCGACGCGGTGAAGGCCTTCTACGGCGACCACGTTACCGTGACGGCAACCGCCGACGAGTCGAACAAGAGCGTGCACATCGACGCGATTGAAGCGGCCCAGTAGGCAAGGACTCGCCACAGCGGCGCAATCTCTGGTAGTGTCGTATCCGTTACCCTGTCCCGGACCGGCCCAGTTCGACTTTGAGCCGGTTCAGGCGGAATGGACCGGAACCAACCGGAACCAACATGGCGCGAGCAATCTGGAACGGCAAAGTCGTTGCCGAAAGCGATCAGACGGAGGAAGTGGAGGGGAATGTGTATTTCCCCGAATCCGGCCTCAAGCGTGAGTACTTTCGGCCCAGCAGCACCACCTCAACCTGCCCCTGGAAGGGCCAGGCGCGTTATCTGTCCCTGTTGATCGATGGCCAGGACAATCAGGACGCAGCCTGGTACTATCCCGATCCCAAGCCGGCGGCGCGCAAGATCAAAGGCTATGTGGCTTTCTGGCGCGGCGTAGAAGTGGAAAAGTGAGCGGCCGGCAACTGGGATTAGAGAACCGGGAACAGAAAATCGAAAGACGGCTTCGGATGCGAGCATGGCCGCTGGTCATGCTGATCGCAATTACGGCGGGGTGCGCGCGCCCCGCCACCGCACCCGTTCCGGCTGCGCCCACGCTGGCGGGCGATCCCGCGCATCCCGGCCACACCCAGGGTTGGGTGGAGACTCGGCTCTATTTCGGCCTGGGCCCGGCCGATGAGCCCGGCAAGGGCGTCAGCCAAACCGCCTGGCGGGACTTTCTGGACAAGCAAGTCACGCCGCGCTTTCCCGCGGGCTTGAGCGTGGTGGACGTGTACGGCCAGTGGCTGACCAAGAGCGCCTCGACGCCGGAACGGCTGCGGTCGAAGATGCTCATCATCGATTATCGGGACAGCGCGGAGAACCGCGCCCGCATCGACGCCATTCGCGCGGCGTGGAAGCAGAAGACCGGCGACCAGTCGGTGCTGATGGTAACTGCGCCCGCCAATGTGTCGTTTTGAAGTAACAACGGGCTCCCGCTGTCCACGATAGAGTCCACGATAATCGCCGCGATAGCATTCGAGACAAGGGCCATGATAACGGCCGCCGCTGCATCAGCCGGTCGTCGCAGAAACTTATCGAAGGCGTAATAGGTAGAAGGCATAATAGCCTCAGTGTGCGAAAGCCTAATCCAACGGGAGTTACTCCGGCTCTGCCGAGTAATCGCACTTTATTACTTCGGCCTTGCATGCCGAATAAGATATGTGCAGTCTGCCGATTCAATCCCTTACACTCGCATCAATTCAATCTAAATTCTCCCTCGCCTGACTTACCTATCTTTACGCGGAAGAGTACTGTCTTTGAAACGAAATCTGGATATTCAAGATACGGCCATATTGAAGGCGCTGGCGATTCTAGCGATCGTCTTTCATAACTTCTTTCACCAGGTCAGTCCGGCTCGCCAGAATGAGTTCACCTTCGATCCAGCCAGATTCGGGGTTTTCCTTCACGCGGCAGTGCGTCCCTCCATGGCCATCCAGGCATTCTTCTCGTTCTTTGGGCATTTCGGCGTTCAGATCTTCATCTTCCTTTCCGCTTACGGTCTTTCGCGCAGCCATTGGAGCGATCCCGCTTCGTGGACCAGCTTCATGTGCGGCCGCATCAGGAAGCTTTACCCGCAATTTGCGCTGGTCGTTATTCCCTGGTTTATCGTGATGGCTCTGCACGTAAGGTCGCTGGCGGTGATAGCGCGAGTGGGGCTCAACGTTGCATTCCAGTTCCTCGGCCTGTTTCCCATCCACGGCTATGGCATTCCGCCGGTTGGTCCCTGGTGGTTTATTTCTTTTATCGTCGAGTTCTACGCGGTCTGGCCGCTTCTTCGCGCGATTACGAATCGGTGGGGCTGGCCGGGTCTTCTGGTCATTGCTTCGGCATGTCTGGCCATCACCTATGCGGCGAATTTTTCGATGACATCCTGGTCGATGACCCTGCTCTTCACCCCGATCGGTCGCATGCCGGTGATCTGTTTCGGCATCTTCGCGGCGCGCTACAGGCTTCGTGTCAGCGCTCCGCTCGCGCTCACGGGGCTGTGTGTGCTGCTGCTGGGCAGCAGGTTCGCCGCCCTCTGGCCGCTCACTTTCCTCGGCGCTCTGTTCGTTGCTCTCTGGATGTATCTCCAGGTGCGCGACACTCTCAGGCGTTTTCCATTGCTCAGTTGTCTGGGAGACTACGGCCTGCTTGTATTCCTGGTGAACGGAATCGTGCGCGACCAGTTCGTTCCGCTGGCCACATCTCCTGCCTCGCAGCTTGTCTACGGGTGCGTCAGTGCAGCAGTCAGTTTTGCCATCTCTGCCGGCATGTACCAATACCTCAACCCGAAGCCCCGTGCCGTGAGAGCCCTGGCCGCAGCCGCGCCGGCTACGGCTGGCGAGGCTGCTCATCGTCGACTGCCCAGCGGGACTATCGGGACAGTGCCGAGAACCGCGCCCGCATCGACGCCATCCGCGCGGCTTGGAAGCAGAAGACCGCAACCGGCCGGCGCTGATGGTGGGCGCTCCGGCGAAGATCTCGTTCTCAGCGGCGGCTTTCAACATTCAATACGCTGAGATTCAGCACATAGGGTCTCAGCACATCTGGTTCAGCAGACCGAGGGCTGCGGAAAGAATGATTCCACGGCCGCCAGATGCGGAGCCAGAAAGGCTCCCTGACTGATTTTTCCGTACATCACAGCCGCCGTGCCATCGACAAAATGGAAGCGCATGACGGGTACGCCGAGATTCTCAAAAAAAGTGCGCAGCCAGGGAACGAGGTGGTTTCTCGCCGGGTCTTCCGCTCCCGGGCGATAGCTGCGGCCGGCGGTGACGAAAAAGGTGATCTTCTTGGCGCCGAGATTGCCCTTCATGCCAGATGGCGTGAGCAGAATCGTCTCTCCGAAGCGTGCTATCTGATCCGCCCACAGCTTGAAGACCGAACTCGGGCCCCAGTTGTGCATGGGAACGCCGATGACATATTCGTCGCTGCGGAGAAGCTCGCGCGTGAAGCCGGTGGAGAGGCTGAGGACCTCGTTCTGCTGCGCCGTGCGCGCATCCCTGGGCTGATAATTCGCGGCAACCCAGGCGGCGTCGATGGCGGGGATGCGGCCGGCGGTAAGATCGCGGTAAAGGACGTCTCCGGCGGGATTGGCGAGGCGCCAGCGGCGCACGAACTCGGCGGTAAGGTGACGCGAGATGGAGGCGTGGCCCATGGGGCTGGAGTCGATATGAAGAAGGGTGGACATGATGTTTCCCTCGATCACAGGATATTCAACCTAAAGGTTGATTGTCAACTCATAGGTTGAATATTACAATGAATGCAGGCGAGGAGATTTCGATGACCAGGGCAGCAGAACAGGCCAGTAGCCTGGACCTTGTATTCGGCGCGCTGGCCGACGCAACCAGGCGTTCCATGGTGGAACGGCTGCGCAAGAGACCACTCACTGTGACCGAACTGGCCGAGCCTTACGCGATGAGCCTGAATGCGGTTTCAAAGCATGCCAAGGCGCTGGAGCGGGCAGGGCTGATCCGGCGGCACATCCGTGGGCGTGAGCACTCCTGCGAGCTTGAGCGCGCGCGGTTCGACGAGGCCATGCACTGGATGAGCTACTACTCCGAGTTCTGGAGCAGCCGGATGGACGCGCTTGAAAAGCACTTGTTGGAAAAGCGGAGGCGTGAGAGGAAAGGATGAGCCAGACGGTAACCGTACGCAGGACATTGCCTGCCTCGTGCGAGGAGGTCTTCGACGCGTGGCTCGACGCCGAAGGGATGAGCGCGTGGATGTGTCCAGGACCCGTAACGAGCTGCGAGGCCGCGCTCGACGCGCGGGTAGGCGGTCGCTTTCGCATCGTGATGACGGGGCCGGGCGCGACCATTGTGAACACCGGAGAGTATCGCGCGCTGGACCGTCCCGGCCGGCTGCAGTTTACCTGGGTCTCGTCGCGATGGGCAGGCGAGGAGACGCTGATCACGATCGATTTATCCGAGCGGGAAGGGCATTGCGAACTGGTGCTCACGCATGAACGGTTCCCGGTGGAACACTCGGCGGCGCAACTTGAGACAGGATGGAGCCAGATGCTGGACAAGCTGGCGGCGCTGCTGATCTCTCAGTAGGCCTGCAACTGGTCCAGCGGCAGGCGGACGCGGAAACAGGTCGAGCCGGGCTCGGATTTCACGCTCAGGTGGCCGCGGTGCTTGCGGACGATGCGCATGGCGTAGTCCAGGCCCAGGCCGAGGCCGCGGCCGGGCGCCTTGGTGGTAAAGAAGGGCTCGAAGATGCGCTCCTGCAGCTCGGGCGGAATGCCGGGGCCGGTGTCCCAGATTTCGACCAGAAGCATTTCAGCCTCCAGCTTGCAGGTGATGCGCAGGACTCCGCGGCTGCCGAGAGTGTCGAGGGCGTCGAGAGCGTTTTCGATGAGCGCGGTCCACACCTGGTTGAGTTCGCCGCCGTAGGCGCTGATGCGCGGCAGGTCGGGTGCGTAGTCGCGCTCGATCTGCACGTGATCCATGCGCGAGCGCATCATCTGCAGCGTGGCGTCCAGGCCGGCGGGCACGTCCACCTCGAGAATAGGCGCGCGGTCCATGTTCGAATAGTCCTTGACGGCGTCGATCAGGTCGAAGATGCGCGCGGTGGAGTTGACCAGCGTCTCGGCAGCATGGGTGGAGCGCAGATAGCGCGCGAAGAACTGCATCGATATGCAGATTTCATTGGGGCTCAGGACGGCGCGCAGCTCTTCGAGATCGGTGGCGGTGATCGACTGCTCGGCAAGCTGCGGCGCCACTTCCCATACATCTTCGCAGCCGATCCCGGCCAGCCACGCGCGGAGGGAATCTTCGCGCGAGATGTAGGCCAGCGCGGCCGGTTCCGGCCTGGGCGCCGGCAAAGGAACCGCGCGCGTGAGCACCTTTTCTTCCCAGGCCACGATGGCGCGCGTTTGCTCTTCGCTCAGGGAGAGCTTGACCAGCTTGAAGCGGTTGTTGCGGTTGCCCTGCAGGGCTTCAACCAGAATGGCGGCGGCGCGCTGCGCTGCCGATGCGGGATTGTTAAGCTCGTGCGCCAGGTTGCCGGCCAGCTTGCCCAGGGCGGTAAGTTTTTCCGCCTGCTGCTCGATGCGCGTCACCTCGCGCACCCGGTCCAGCAGGGTGTTGACAGAGCGCTGGCCCATGGACGGGATGGCCTGGAGCATGGCGGGAAAGCTGTCACGGTGGACCAGCAGCGCCCAGACCGGCGAGATGGCCAGTCCCTGGCCGCCGTAGCCCTTCATGCGCGAGTAGGGGAGCAGTCCGGTCATCTGGCCGGTGCGGCCGATGAACAGCGCCATGGGGCCGCCGTACAGGCGGCGGACGTGGATCTCGCCTTTGAGGATGAGCACCATCTGGTCGGCGGGCGCGCCTTCTTCAAACAGCACCTCGCCGGCGTTGGCAACAACCTCGCGGCCATTGCGCGCCAGCCACAGGCGATCTTCAAACGACAGGCCGTGGAGCGGCACGATGTGCTCGAGCGCAGCGGCAATCTCTTCAGGCGGTGTGGGAGTTGCGGGTGCGGTTACAGCGAGGGAAAGCATCCGATACCTCCAGGGGAACATATTCAGGATAGTGGATGCGGCGGCAGAGGTTTTCCACGAGCCTGAAAAGAGCGCGGCCGGGCCGGCTGTTCGGCCGCCGGATTGGGCCACTGCCAGATCGGGCGCATGGTGGGGCAGATGATCGGGCGGATGGTATGATGGGGCGGCTTGGAGCAAAAGCGGAGTTTGCGCTGTAGCTCACAGCGTGCAAGGCGGCTTTTTGTTGAGAAATAAGCCACTCGACTGCAATGGCTTTACCTTACAGATACGCTGCTAAAAAGAACGCGGAAAGCGCAGGAGAACCGGTTATGTTGAAAGCCTTTACAATGGCTGCCGCTCTGGCGCTGGCGGCCGGAACCGCGGGCGCGCAGCCATCGACTACCAGCTATGACCAGGGCACGAAGGTTTTTCGTCTGGATGGCGGCAATGTCTCGTATGTTTTTGGCGTGAATCCGCGCGGAGAGCTGCAGCAGCTTTATTGGGGCGGACGGTTGGGCGCAACGGACAGTTTTCCGGCAGCCACGCCCATGCCGGAGTGGGCGTCGTTCGACGATTCCTATACCAACACGCCGCAGGAGTATGCGGGGTGGGGCGCGGGGCTTTTTGTGGAGCCGGCGCTGAAGATCACCTTTGCCGACGGAAACCGCGACCTGGTGCTGCACTATGTGAGCCACCAGACGACCGAACAGGGGCTCGATGTGGAGCTGAAGGATATCGAGCGGCCGATTTACGTGACGCTGCATTACGCAATGGACCCGGAGACCGGCGTGCTGGCGCGGTCGGCGACCATTGAGAACCGCGGCACGGAGGCGGTGACGGTGGAGCAGGCCGCCGCGGCCTCGTGGGCGCTGCCGGCCGGCAAATACACGCTGAACTATTTGACCGGCCGCTGGGCGGGCGAATGGACGCTCAATCAGGAGCCGCTGGAACATGGCGAACGGGTGATGGAGAGCCGGCGCGGCTCGACAGGTCACCAGGCCAATCCGTGGTTCGCCATTCAGGCCGGCGCGACCGACGAGGAGCACGGCGAGGTTTGGTTTGGCGCGCTGGGCTGGAGCGGCTCCTGGCGCATTACGGTGGAGCGCGACCAACTGGATGCGATCCGGGTGACGGGCGGCTTCAATCCCTTCGACTTCGGTTATGTGCTGCATCCCGGCCAGTCGCTGGAGACGCCGATTTTCTATGGCGGCTATTCGGCGCACGGGCTGGGCGGCGCATCGCGCGCGCTGCACCTTTACGAGCTGAAGCACATCTTGCCGCGCACCGAGGCTACCCAGGGCGCGGAGATGCCGCGGCCACGGCCGGTGCTGTACAACTCGTGGGAGGCGACCGGGTTCAACGTGACTGAGGCCGGGCAGATGGCCCTGGCTGAAAAAGCCGCGTCCCTGGGCGTGGACCGTTTTGTGATGGATGATGGATGGTTTGGCCAGCGCAAGAACGATCATGCCGGCCTGGGCGACTGGTACGTGAATCCTGAGAAGTTTCCGCACGGACTGAAGCCGCTGATCGACAAGGTGCATTCACTGGGCATGGACTTTGGCCTGTGGGTCGAGCCGGAGATGGTGAATCCCGACTCGGACCTTTATCGCAAGCATCCAGACTGGGTGCTGCACTTTCCGGGGCGGCCGGAGACCGAGCAGCGCAATCAACTGGTGCTGAATCTGGCGCGGCCGGATGTGCGGGCCTACGTGTTCGGTTTTCTGGACAAGCTGCTCACCGAAAACGATATTGCCTTTCTCAAGTGGGACTACAACCGCAACTGGAGCGAGCCGGGATGGAATCAGCTTCCGGCAAACGAGCAGAAGGATGTGTACGTCGCCTTCACGCGCAATCTGTATTCGATTCTTGCCGAGCTGCGGCAGAAACATCCGAAGGTGGAGATCGAGTCGTGCTCGGGCGGCGGCGGCCGCGTGGACTTGGGCATTCTGCGCTACGTGGACGAAGTGTGGCCTTCGGACAATACCGATCCCTTTGACCGGCTGACCATCCAGAACGGATTTACCTATGCCTATACGCCGCAGGTGATGATGGCCTGGGTGACTGACTCGCCGCACTGGATGAACAACCGGTCCACATCGCTCGAATATCGGTTTCTAAGCTCGATGCAGGGCTCGCTGGGCATTGGCGCCAACATTGCGAAGTGGACGCCGGAGGAGATGGCGACGGCCAAGCGGCTGATCGCGGCTTACAAGCAGGTGCAGCTCACGATTGTGCGGGGTGAGCTTTACCGGCTGATTTCGCCGCTGGATGGCAGCGAATTTTCCGCCACGGAGACGGTGCGCCGGGATCAAGGGCAGGCGGTGGTGTTCGCGTTCATTCACTCGACCCAGGAAGGACGCGGGTTTCCGCTGCTGAAGTTGGAAGGGCTTGATCCGAAGGCCGAGTATGCGCTGAGCGCAATCGAGGGCAACGCCAGCCCGGAGACGCCGGCAACTGCGAGCGGCGCGTGGTGGATGAATCACGGGCTGCTGATGGATGCGAGCTTCAAGGGTGATTTTCAAGCAGCGGCGTTCCGGCTGGACCGGAAGTGAAGTGGTGACCCATCCTTTCCGCAGAGGACGCGGAAAGGATGGGTCACCCGGGATCCGGCATCCGGCGACTGGGCGTGAAATATTTGACAGAATGCCGGGTTTTGTATGGTTTTTGCAGGGTATTGACATGTCGTGAAGCAGTGAGGTCGCGAAGGGTATTCCCTGCAAGTTGTTTATTTTGAGTTGGTTCGCGGGTTAAATTGGGTTCGCTTGTTGAGCATTTTCGCTCCGGGACAGGGGAGGGGGTGGGGTGCTCCAGTTTTTCTCTTTGGTGCCGGACCTGAGAGTTGAGTCGGCTCGATTCCATTGTGAGCCTGGGTGAGGGAATTTTGTGCAAAGCAAAGGCGGGCTGGAATGGGTTCGTGCTCTCGGAGTGGCTTTGGATGTCAATCGATGCATGCCGTCGTAAGGATATCCTGATCGAGTGTTGAACTCGACGACCCGCTCATCGCGATAGTACCGCGATGAACGGGGCACAACTCATGACTTTCCAGCTCATGAGATTCCTGCCCCATGAGATTCCTGCTCATGAGATTCCTGCTCATGAGTTTCCAACTCTTGAATTCAGGACCGAGGAGTGGGCCACCTGCCGGTTGCACCCTTCGAGCACAAAACGCTCGAAGGATGTGGAAACCTCGGCTGTGGTAGAACGGACGATGAAAGAACAAGGGTGGGTGCGGCACCTGCTGGAGAATATTATGAAGATGCTATTAACCCTGGGCTCAGTTCTGGTTTTTATCGCGTTGGCGTTCTCGATGGATTCTCAACCCGCTGCAAAAGGCAGATTGATGAAGCTTGAACTGCGAACCCAGGTGCAACCCTTTCATGCCGGCGATAGCTGGGCAGAGGTCGATGTCGAGCAGAGCTTTCCAACTGCGAGAACCGCTATCATCATCACCGACATGTGGGATAAGCACTGGTGCAGAGGGGCGACGGTGCGGGTTGGCGAGATTGCGCGGAAGATGGAGCCGCTGGTTGAGAAGGCTCGCGCTTCCGGGATCCTGATCATCCATGCGCCCTCCGATACCATGAGCTATTATGCGGACACGCCGGGCAGGCGGCTGGCTGAAGAGGCGCCGCATTTCGCGCCTCCACAGGAATTGACGCTGCCGAACCCGCCGTTGCCCATCGATGACAGCGACGGTGGCTGTGACACGCCTGGAGACAAAGAACATCGCGCCTGGAGCCGGGAGACGCCGCTTCTCACGATTGGCCCGGGCGATGTAGTCTCCGACAACGGTGCGGAGATCTACAACGTGCTGCGACAACACCATATCAGCACGGTTTTCTTTATGGGCGTACATGCCAACATGTGCATCCTGACCCGGACCTTTGGCATTCGTCAGTTAACCAGGTGGGGTTTGCGTTGCGTATTGGTGCGCGACCTGACGGATGCCATGTATGATTCCGCATCGCGCCCCTATGTGTCTCATGCGGCCGGCACCGAGCTGGTCATCGAATATATCGAACGGTATTGGGCGCCGACGATAACCAGCGCTCAGATGCTTGCGGCGTTGTCGAGATAGATGTCAATTTTGCGGGGCTTAATGGACGGCCTGTAAAGCCGGTATCCTTCAATCGAGCGCTGCATTGGCAATGCGAAAATGGATGTCATGAAGACACGACGCGACTTTCTAAAGTTCGTCACGATGGCAGCGGGCGCCGGTTTTACCGGCTGGATTCCTGAGTCGATCGAGCGGGCTCATGCGATCGAGCCTGATCCTGGCTCAACCTGGCTGGATGCAGAGCATGTCGTGATCCTGATGCAGGAGAATCGCTCGTTCGACCACGCATTTGGCACGCTGCGCGGCGTGCGTGGCTTTAACGATCCGCGCGCCATGCGTCTGCCCAACGGCAACTCCGTCTTTGTGCAGACCGGAGCCGATGGCGGCTCGTATGCGCCGTGGCGGCTGGACATCAAGGACACGCGCATCACATGGATGGGATCGCTGCCGCATTCGCGCAACAGCCAGATCGACGCGTGGAATGAAGGCCGGCATGACGGCTGGCTCGATGCGAAACGCTCGGGCGAGCGGGAATACGCCGATCTGCCACTGACCATGGGCCATTACACCCGCGAGGACCTGCCGTTCTACTATGCGATGGCGGATGCGTTTACAATTTGCGACCAGCACTACTGCTCGGTGCTAAGCAGCACGTCGCCTAATCGCTGCTATCTGTGGACCGGGACGATCCGCGACCGGCAAAGCGTGGACTCCAGGGTTCACATACGGAATGAGGAGATCGACGACGGCGGCCTGGTGTGGAAGACTTTTCCCGAACGTCTGCAGGAGGCCCGAATTGGCTGGAAGTCGTACCAGAACGAGTTGACGCGCTCTGGACTGTCCGGCGAGAAAGATGCGTGGCTGTCCAACTTCGGCGACGATACGTTGGAGTGCTTCGATGCCTACAATGTGGAGGCGTATGCGGGGTTTCCGCCGGCGGCAAAGCTTTGGCTGTCGGACCTTTCAAAGCAGGCGCACAAGCTTGAGGCTGAAATGGCGTCGGCAAAGTCTCCGGCCAAGGCTGCGCAGAAGGGTGCGGATCTGAAACAGGTGCGGGATCGCATCAAGGAGATTCGGGACCTTCTGCCGCAGAGCGGTGAGGCGCGATACCGGCAACTGAGCGAACAGCAGAAAGCATTATTCCATGCTGCCTTTGTTACCAACTCCGGCGATCCCGACTATCGCTCGCTTTCCCCCTTGCAGTTCAAGGATGCGGACACGCTTCGTACGATGATGGTGCCCAAGGGCGATGTCCTCTATCAGTTCCGGCAGGACGTGAAGAGCGGCAAGCTGCCGGCCGTGTCGTGGCTCACCGCGCCGGAGAACTTCTCAGACCACCCCGGCGCACCCTGGTATGGCGCCTGGTACGTCTCGGAGGTCATGGACATTCTGACGAGCAACCCGGAGATATGGAAAAAGACAATCTTCATCCTCACCTATGACGAGAATGACGGGTACTTCGATCACGCTCCGTCCTTTGTGGCTGCCGATCCCAAGCGCCCGGAGACGGGAGGAGCTTCAGCGGGCATCGATCCCGACCTTGAGTACACCTATAAGCAAGATGAGTTGGCGCAAGGCGTAGCGGAAGCGGACGCGCGTACCGGCCCCATCGGTCTGGGCTTTCGCGTGCCTATGATCGTGGCTTCGCCATGGAGTCGCGGCGGTTGGGTGAATTCACAGGTCTTCGATCACACGTCTGCGTTGAAGTTCCTGGAGCGCTTTGCGCAGGCGAAATTCGGCAAGACGGTGCGCGAGGAAAACATCAGCCCTTGGCGGCGCGCGGTTGTTGGAGACCTTGCCTCGGTCTTCCGTCCGTACGATCCCAAGGAATCCAAACTACCTTTTCTCAATCGCGATGGGTTCGTGGTCGGCATTGAAGAAGCGCGTTACAAGGAGATTCCGTCGGACTATCGAAAACTTACCAGCGAACAGATCGACCAGATCAATCGCATGCCGAACCAGGCCGGGTTCATGGCTCATCAGGAAGAAGGCATTCGGCCGGCGTGCGCGCTCCCTTACGAACTGTACGCCGATGGAAACCTTACAAAGGATGGCGCGCAATGGGAACTCCGCCTCACTGCCGGGAACCAGGTACACGGATCGGCCTCATCTGGCGCTGCTTTCAACGTCTACCTGCGCAACCTGAAAGATGGCAAAGGTTTTCAGGCAGCCACTTTCGCCGTGAATGCCGGAGACACGCTGACCCGGCGGTTTCCGCTCGACCTGTTTGGCGGTGAGGAATATTCGATTGAGGTATACGGGCCCAATGGTTTCTACCGCGCCTTCAACGGACGCAGTGCTTCGCTCCATGCGGTCGATATAGGAGCGGCTTATGAGCGGAATGCATTTGGCCTGACCGGCAATGTGCAGTTTCACCTGCACAATGTCAGCGAAAAATCCGCATCCATGACAATTGCCGATCGAGCGTATGGCGCGGCCGTTCTGCGCAAAGAGTTGCTTCCAGGCGAGGATGCGATCGTGGTTCTGCCGCTGCGGTCGAGCAATGGCTGGTATGACGTTGCGGTGAAGGCCGAGGGGTGGGACGCCGAAGCTCGTTACGCGGGCCGCGTAGAGACTGGAAAACCCAGCACAAGCGACCCGTCGATGGGAAGCAGAGTATAGGGCGGGCGCAATCTGAAAGCTGGCGCGGCGGAATCTTTCAGGGCGAAATGTGGAACCGATTTTTACATGTGCAGGTCGAAGCCATATAGGCCCGGCGCGCATCTCGACGCGTAATCTATGATACTTCCATGCGAAGAAGCGGCATCGAGGCGCGTGTAATCTTTCAGCCGGGCAAGGCTTCGCTCCACTTGCTCAGTGGGCGCGTACATTTTTGTTATCTGCCGGAGGACCGTTCGAAATGAAGTCCAATAAGAAGTCACGCGCCGTTGGCTGCGCGATCGCGCTTTGCGCAGTTGCAGCCGGGTCCACATCGCTGCACGCACAGAATATCGACGCAGCCAGAAAAGATATTCGCCACGTGGTCATACTTTTTCAGGAAAACATTTCTTTCGACCATTATTTTGGCACCTATCCGGTGGCACAGAACCCCAGCGGCGAGCCATTCTTCAAGGCGCTGCCGGGAACGCCGAAGGTTGATGGATATAACCACAAGCTGTTGACCAGCAATCCGAACTACCTGAATCCACAGAATGGGGCCGGACGTTCGAATCCGTTTCGTCTGGATCGCAGTCAAGCCGCGACCGCCGATCAAAGCCACGACTACAGCGCCGAGCAACGTGCTTTCGGCGGCGGCAGGATGGATCTGTTTCCCGCTTCCGTGGGTCATCCCGACGGTCCGCGCATTCCCGGCAGACATCCCGGAGTGCTGGCTACCAGCGGACTAACGATGGGCTACTTTGACGGCAACACGGTAACCGCGCTCTGGAATTATGCACAGCATTACGCTATGAGCGATCGCCAGTTCGGTGTCATATTCGGGCCTTCCACGCCGGGAGCCATCAATCTGGTTTCAGGGCAGACAAACGGAGCGGTCAACGACCAGAACGCGCAGGGCGGCATGGTGCCCGATGGCAGCGGCGGATACACGCTTACTTCCGATCCGGAGCCGGAGGGCGATGTCTGCTCCAGCACTTCCGACCCGCTGGCTCACATGAGTGGCCGCAACATCGGCAATTTGTTGACGGCAGCCAATGTTTCGTGGGGTTTTTTTGAGGGCGGCTTCGATCTGAGCGTGGTCAATGCGAACGGAAGCACCGGCTGCAGGCGCAATTCAACGTCGAAGTGGACACAGGTGCGCAAGCGCGACTACGCTCCGCACCACGAACCATTTCAGTACTATGCTTCGACTGCCAATCCCAAGCATATTCGTCCTTCGTCGCCGGCGGTTGTGGGCGCCAATCATGACGGCGGCGCCAATCATCAGTACGACACGCATGATTTTTTCGACGCAATAACCGCGGGCAATTTTCCGGCTGTGAGTTATTTGAAAGCTCCTTCCTACGAGGACGGACACGCTGGATACTCCGATCCTCTCGATGAACAGCAGTGGGTTGTGAGCGTAATCAATTTTCTCGAAAAGCGTCCTGAGTGGCGCCACACTGCCGTGATCATCGCTTACGACGATTCGGACGGTTGGTATGACCACGTGATGGGACCTACCGCGAATGGCTCTGCAACGGCCAGCGACATGCTGGACGGCGCCGGCAAGTGCGGTGATGGCGGAAAGGCTCTTCCCGGCGTAAGTGTGGCCAGCGCGCACGCCCAGGGGCGTTGCGGTCCGGGGCCGCGGTTACCGCTGCTGATCGTGTCGCCGTGGGCAAAGAGCAATTACGTGGATCACACCATGACCGACCAGACATCGATTCTTCGATTCATCGAGAATATTTTTCTGGATGGCCGGCGCATAGGACAAGGCTCGTTCGACGCGCAGTCCGGATCGCTGCTGGGAATGTTCGACTTCAGCAAGGGCTCGCCGCAGAATACCCGCACGCTGATTCTGGACCGCGAAACCGGTCTGGTAGCAAGCGGAAAGTAGAGAATGGGTTTGAAACACTGGACACGCAGACGCTTGTTGCGGAAGGGCAGCCTGGCCGCGGCGCTGCTCACGGCTCGGCGCGGGTGGGAGCAGGAAGTTACGGCTCACAGGATGCCGGCGCCGCAACCGAAATCGGCCGCCAAGACGCTGGATAGCACCAAGCTGGCGTCGTTCGTCGATCCGCTATTGCTGCCGGTTCTGCAAAAGCCGCTGGACCGCAGATCGTCGGCAGTACACGGCGCGACGGATGCACCTTACTACGCCGTGCATATCCGCGCGATCCACAGCAAATTGCATCGCGATCTGCCTCCATCGCAACTCTGGGGCTATGGCGCAACCTCAGCGCCGGTGCTGTTTGAAGAGCATCGCGGCAGAGGCGTTCTTATCGACTGGTTCAACGATCTGCCCGGGCGGCAGTTTCTGCCCTTCATTCCTCCTCCGAATGGAATGAAGCCCGGACCGCCGACACGCGCTGTCACCCATGTGCACGGCGCCCGCGTCCCTTCGATCAGCGACGGCTACCCCGAAGATTGGTTTGTTCCGGGCCAGCATAAGCTGTGTTACTACCCGAATGAGCAGGAGGCGGCTTCGCTCTGGGTTCATGATCACGCAATCGGCATGAACCGGCTGAATATTTATGCAGGCCTGATGGGCTGGTATCTTATCCGCGACGACGTGGAGCAGAGTCTCGGCCTGCCCGCCGGCAAATATGAGTTGCCGTTGCTGCTCTACGACCGCAGCTTCGATCCTGCAGGGCAGCTCTATTATCCAAACCCGCCCGATGAGGGCGCATGGGCGCAGGAGTTTCTCGGCGATGCCATGATGGTGAACGGCAAGGTGCGGCCCTACCACGATGTCGAGCCGCGCAAATATCGGTTGCGACTGGCCAACACGGCAAACTCGCGCTTCTTTTCATTGTCGCTCTCAAACGGGCAGAGCTTTCATATCATCGGCTCCGACCAGGGCTTCCTCGCATCCCCTGTTGAGATGAGCAGGCTGGTGATTGCTCCCGCGGAGCGCGCGGATATCATTGTCGACTTCCGTGAAGCGCGCGGGCAGAATATTGTGTTGCAAAGCGACGGACTGGAGCTGATGCAGTTTCGGGTCGGCAAAAATCTTGTCGACGATCCAAGCCAGCTTCCCAAATCCATCCGGCCAATTGAGCGCATCCCGGAATCGCGTGCGGTGCGCACCCGTTTGATGACGCTCAATGAGTTCGATAACGCCGACGGAATGGCGATGGTGATGCTGCTGAATCGCAAGCATTGGATGGAGCCGCTCACCGAGCGGGTCAAGCTGAACTCCGCTGAGATATGGAGCATGGCCAACCTGACGCAGGATACCCACCCCATGCACCTGCACCTGGTTCGCTTCCAGATACTGGACCGCAGGAGTTTCTCGGTGGATGACTATCTGGCCACCGATACGCAGCCTTTGAGTTACACCGGGCCCGCGATTGAACCCGCGGCGCACGAAATGGGCTGGAAGGATGTTGTGCAATGTCCGCCCGGCATGGTCACTCGCATCATTGTTCCATTTCAGGGATACACGGGCCGCTATGTATGGCACTGCCACATTCTTGAGCATGAAGCCAACGATATGATGCGCCCCTATGAGGTGGTTTGAGCGGCATGATTGCGCGGAAAGCTCAACCGGACCTCGGGGACAAATTGAAACACGATTTGGTTGCGCCGAGGAACCATTGCATTTTTATTCAGGGGCGAGAGCTGGCGAAGGAACGGCCTCATCGGGCGTGGAAAATGGTAGTGGCTCAGTTTGAAAGAGACATTGCCGCAGGGGCTAAAGCCCGCGCTGCTTCGAGGTCAATTATGTACGGGCTGAAGCCCGTACCCTTCAAACTGAGCCGCTACCCGGAAAATGGGCGGCTTTGCCGACACAGGGGACGACGTGTACTCTATAACTTCCAGAAGAAAAGGCGCCGTGGATTCGATCTCATCCGCATCGCACATGCCATCTCTTCTGGCCGCTTCGAGTTGCCGTGCCTGCCATAAACTCTGAAACTCCAGACTCCGATCAGGCCTGCGCCGGCGCTCCGGCATGGCTATGGGCTTTCGAGCCTCGACGCTGGCTTTCCAACGGTCACCTTCAAACGATCGTCGGAAATTTTTTGCCGCGGCCAAAGTTTTCTCTCACCACCATTGTCGAAACCGTCGAAGTGGACCCGGCAGACGGCAGCCGGGTGCTGTGTGATTGCCACTGGCAGCCGGAACCGGTGCGTGCGGCGCGATTGACCGTGATTCTTGTTCACGGCCTCGAAGGCTCGTCGAACTCACGCTACATGCAGGGAATTGCGATGCGTGCCTGGGCCGCCGGAATGAACGTGGTGCGTATGAACATGCGCAACTGCGGTGGCACGGACGCGCTCTCGCCCACGCTCTATCACTCCGGCCTTTCCGCGGATGTGGGCGCGGTCATGGATCACTATGCATCGCGGTTTGGGCTCCAGCGTGTGGCGCTTGTGGGCTACTCCATGGGCGGCAACCTGGTGCTCAAGCTGGCTGGCGAGCGGGGCAGCCGTGCGCCCTTGATGGCTGTGGCCACGGTTTGTCCGGCCATTGATCTTGCCGCCGGCGCCGACGCGCTGCACGAGCCCGCCAATCGCATTTACGAGGCGCATTTTCTGCGCCGCCTGATGCAGAGGTTCCGGCGCAAGGTCGAGCTGTTTCCAGCCATTTATCAGTCCACAGATGTTGGGCCGGTGCGCTCCATCCGCGAGTTCGACGACAAGATCGTGGCCCGCTACTGCGGTTTTCGCGATGCGAGCGACTACTACTATCGAGCGGCGAGCGCCCGCGTTGTGGATCGTATCGAGACACCGACGCTGGTGATCACCGCGCAGGACGACCCCTTCATCCGGCTGTTTGCCGAAACGCGCGTGCGCCTCCATGCCAATCCGCACATCGCATTCGTGGAGCCGCGCCACGGCGGACATTGCGCCTTTCTTGGCTCAGGCGCTGGCGACGAGGTGCACTGGGCCGAGGCCGCGGTGGTCCGTTACCTTTCCGATGTTGCCGCAGGCGAGTTTCCGCCGCCGGCCGCGACCCAACCGCCCGTGGCAAAGCTACAATAGGGATTGTGGAAGACGGCCCACCTAAGCGGGCGAGTAGCTCAATCGGATAGAGCACCGGCCTTCTAAGCCGGGGGTTGTGGGTTCGATTCCCGCCTCGCCTACCATACTTAAAAATCAATAACTTACGCGGATTCCCGCCGTGACGGAAATGGTACAGGCCGGGGGTATTTAAGTGCAAGGGTTTTAGCGCCTTAATGTTCTATTTTGGGTTCCGATACTTCCCAAACCCAAACACAAGTGATTGCGTAGATTCCGTCACTAGATTTGCACAAAGGCTCGGATGCGGCAGGCGCTACTCTTTCTTTAAGGAACATCTTGGACGGTTGACAGCGGATATTGGAGCACTTGGATAGAAGGTGCTTTGCCCACCAGACGAGCATGATTCAAGAAGCGATGGAATCCTGAGGCCTTAGATGAGCAACAACCACCAAGCTGTTTATCGGAAAATTGAGAGGCTTGCATCTGGCGGACGCCCACGCGTACTTGACTTGTTTGCAGGCTGTGGCGGGTTGTCTCTTGGTTTCCATCGGGCCGGTTTTCAAATCTCCGCTTCTGTCGAGCTTGATCCATTCGCCGCAGCCTCGCACGGGCTTAACTTCCATGGCGGCGATCCCCAACACAGCGAAGCCCGCGACATCACGACGCTGCCTCCGGAAGCACTTGCCGCCGATCTTGGTCTTGGTCCCGTTGCCACCGCCATCGACGTGCTTGTTGGCGGACCACCCTGCCAAGCTTTTGCCCGCGTCGGTCGTTCGAAGCTCAGAGAGATCGACGCCCACCCTCAAGCTTTCATGCACGACCCCCGTGCGCGGCTATACCTGGAATATCTGCACTACGTTGAGGCATTTAAGCCTCTTGCTATTCTTATGGAGAATGTGCCGGATGCGCTAAATCATGGCGGTCAGAACATTGCCGAAGAGACCTGCCAAGTACTTGAATCGAAGGGCTACGTAACCCGTTATACCCTTCTGAATGCAGCGTTCTATGGTGTTCCGCAGATGCGCGAACGCATGTTCCTGATCGGTTATCGCCGTGAGCTTGACCAAGCCGTAACCTTTCCCCAGCCGACGCACTGGGTGGATCTTCCGCCCGGCTATGAAGGAACTAGGTCCGTTGCGCTCAAGTCATTGAGCGAAGGAGGACTTTTCGCCACTGCAAGTAAGTACGTTGCTCCCCCAACAGCCCGCCCCGATCTTCCGGCAGCAGTGACTGCTGAACAAGCAATCGGCGATTTGCCTGTGATTGATGCTAGACGCCAACTTCTTTCGGGCGAATTGCGCCGGGGAGCGAGGAGATTCGATCAGCCGATTAAGTACGATCTGCGTCGGAAGGTGACGAAGTATGCAAATCTAATGCGTTCTTGGCCGGGTTTCGAGAAGCCAGAAGCGCTGACCGACCACGTCATCCGCTGCTTACCCCGTGACTATGAACTCTTTGCTCGTTTGAATCCGGGAGACCAATATCCCGAAGCTTGGCAGCACGCCCAGGAAATGCTGAATGAGAGCATCGCTGCGCTCCGTGCAAGCGGCACCGTGATCCGGGAAGGGTCTGCTGAATACGAGACACTCCGGGACTCAATCGTTCCCCCGTATGACGCAACCAAGTTTCCCAATAAGTGGAGGAAAATGTGGCGTGACCAGCCCGCACGCACATTGATGGCACATCTCGGCAAAGACGGTTACAGTCATATTCACTATGACAGCGCCCAAGCAAGAACAATTTCTGTGCGCGAAGCAGCGCGTCTCCAGTCTTTTCCCGATGGCTTCAGGTTTTGTGGCACAATGAACCCGGCCTTCAGACAGATCGGCAATGCAGTGCCTCCGCTCATGGCAAGTGCGTTCGCAAGCACGATTGCTCGTGCTCTGAAAATGGCACATGGGAATGGATTGGGTACGCCCGATTCAGCAGAGGCCCAATTGGACGCTGTCTCTATTTTTGCCCAACCTGTTGCTCTCTAACATGAGACCGTTGCGTAAGGAATCACATGTCCAGGAAAATTGCACTTAAGCGGCTCCGAGCATCCGATCTTTCGTTTTTCGAGTCTTACTTTCGGACCCACCCGGAAGTGAAACAGAAGGGCTTCAACCTGGACGCAAAAACGCTGGTTGATAAGCTCTATCCATCGCTTCCAGAGGTCGTAGAAACCCTTCCAAACAAACGCGTCCCCCTGGATACGTATTTCTTTGGCCCAGGCCTGCTGGGAGCCCATAACCTCCAGAGAAAGATTCTGAAGCAACAGAAGAACTGGCGATTAAATGGAGAATTTGTTTCTGGACCAGTTGACTTCCCAGAAAGATACGACGAAATTCAACCGGGAGACTTTGCCCTTTTTGAATTCTCTGGAGCTTCCTTTCCGATCAGCGCAAAGATTTTACTCATTGCGGCGGGAAACCCGTTTGACGCCTCGATACACGCGGCTTTGAATTCTATCTTTCCAGAAGTCTCTATGGTCGTTCCTACCGATGCTCAAATCGAGGCCGTTGTACAGGCTGCCGAGCCCGCAGATGGTCACCCTATTCTGGATTGGTCAGATCAGAACTTCGCTGAGGATGTCGCGCTCGGCGGCACACGAGGCATTGAACGACTGGTGAGGCGGAGGCGCGGACGTGGAATGTCTCCTGAAGACCTCCAGAAATCGAAATCGGCGGCAGAGAACGTAGGAGCCCTCGGCGAAGAACTAGTGAACGCCTATCTCAGTCAATTGGCCGAATCGGGTGAGTTGCTATCTTTCGATTGGGTATCGAACGTCAATGCGATTGCACCCTACGATTTCAAGATTGTGCCACCGGCGGCAAGCCCCAGGGTGATTGATGCCAAAAGCACCGCAAGCGGCTTCCTGAACCCCATTCACCTTTCACTGAGCGAGGTGAGAACTGCTACAGAGGGGCCTGAACCTTACGACATCTACCGCGTGTTCCAAGTAACAGAGTCCTGCGCCACTTTACGAATTGCGCTTAATGTAGGTCCCGCGCTAGGGCAGGTAGTTGAGGCATTGCGCAACTTTCCCGCCGGGGTCGAAGTGGACTCGCTGTCTGTTGATCCGAGAGTCCTCCCATTCAGGACAACGGATATATCTATAAGGCTTCCTGAAGAAGACTCGACAATGGATTAAAGGCATCCGGGATGACCTCCTATGGTTGATGTTCTAACACCGGACCAGCGGCGGCTCAATATGAGCCGAATTCGAAACAAAGACACTGCACCGGAAATGGTGTTGAGGCGCGGGTTGCATAAGCGCGGCCTAAGATTTCGTCTCCACAGAAGGGACTTACCGGGATGCCCCGATCTCGTTTTTCCATATTTTCGAGCTGTCATCTTTGTCAACGGCTGTTTCTGGCACGGGCACGACTGTCCCAAGTTTGTTCTTCCGATGACTAGGACCGAGTTTTGGGCGGCGAAGATCACGAAGAATCGGTCAAGGGATGCAAGTGCTCTTGAGGAGCTTTCGGCGCGGGGTTGGCGGACGCGAGTGATCTGGGAATGTGCCCTAAGAGGAACTCATAATCAGGCGGTTGAAGAATTACTTGATACCGTGATTGAGTGGCTTCGACAGACGAGCAATTCATGACCGATGTTCACAACTGGTCGCCATGCGCGGTCTTGCGTCGAATTCCTGGGAATACGTTCCCTCCTACGGAGCGAAGGAACCGATTGGTCCTGCATTCTTGAGGGGGTCTCAGCCGACAATGGTGAAAGGCCCACCTGCTTGCGCGTCATGCCCTCCCGATCCGAGAGTTGCGAATTGCGCCGCTGGACCCATCCGCATAACGAACTCTGCTAATCACAGTCCCGCCATGAATCAGTGTGCGGTCCTTCGCAGCGACGACTACCAAGGCGGCTAGGCGATTAATCTCAGCCGACGCGTTCTGCCACAGTTCAGACGAGGGAGGATTCGCCATCTGTACCTGCTGGTGCTCCCTGATCTGCCGTTCTATGCTGGCGATGTACCTTGCCGTCTTCATTGGTTGGCTCCCGTTTAGGACGCGCTTGCTAGACGCTTCTTTGCGAACTCCTGAGCGCTGGGCCAATCCGCAGAAACGTAAACGTCCTTAGGCTTTCCAGCTTTTGTCTCGGTCACTACGAAGAACGAATAGACCTTCGGAGACTGGCGAACATCTTCAAGCGATGCTTCGCTCAACTCTTCCCGCAGAAATTCCGCATAGTCCGGTCCATTTGGATTGGGCACGTCCTCCGGGGCATAGTTCTTCTCAATCTCCAGTGCCGCCGCTAGGCATTTTTGGGCTTCGTCATCGACGTTGTCGAAGACCTCGCGGGCATACGCGGGGTCATACGTCTTCAGAACTTCGACCACAACATCGTTTGCCTCTTCGATTAGAAACGTCTCTTGTTGTGGCATCGATAATCTCCTGTTCCAATGATGTTGCGCTTTCCAAACATTCTCACGGGCCGACTCACAACCATCATAGTCCGCTCTAAGCAGCAACCAAGTTGTAGATTGTCTGCCTTGTGATGCCAAACTCCCGCGCCAACGCCGACTTGTTTTCACCCGCCGCAGCACGATCACGAATCGTTCGTACCTGGGTCTCCGTCATCGTGGACTTGCGCCCCTTGTACTTGCCCGCTTCCTTCGCCTTTGCGATGCCCTCTCGTTGGCGCTCCCGGATCATGGCCCGCTCAAATTCCGCCACGCCGCCCATGACGGTGAGCATCAGCTTGCTCATCGCGGAGTCATCACCCGTGAAGGTCAGCGACTCTTTAACAAACTCGACGGCTAGTGCCACGCACGGAGGGCCGAAGGGTTTACCTTCAGTTCTGATCGGGAATCCAACTCAACCCTTCCCAATGACCTTTGGGGTCGTCGTTTGGGTCCAAATACTCGTCTACGTCGGGCGGAAGTTGATAGACGCGAATAGTGATGGCTTTTATGCGACGACTGAACCGCGTACGTATCTCCATTGTGTGATCGGCCAGACGCTCTTTGAACTCTGCCGGCGTTCCGACTTTTGCGGGAAATGCCGGAGGATTGTCGAAACGTCGTGAACGCGCATCCTCCAACGCCAATTTCTTTAACTCAGTGCCTCCGTCTTTTGGAAAGAGTTTCTCAGCAACCACGTCCATGAACTTCAGGTAGCGCCGCCATGCGGCAGGTAGAACAATTCCCTCGTTGGCAGCAGCCTCCAAAAGGTAGGCCAATTCGGAATCCGTATGCTGCGTCGCGCTTCTGTGATCCGACGACTCACAGTACACGGCCTTTGTTGGCCTGGTCTTTCTGCCAGAAGGTTCACGGTTAGTCCACGGCAGGGATTGTTCAGAAATCAAGTCGCTTTCTGAAACCACGTCGACCATGTGCTTCTTCTCCGCCCTCTCCATTCGAAGAAGCCGATCTTCCCATTCAGACTGGACATCTTTTAATCGGATCACAACTACTGGCTTGCGCGGTCTTCCACGTTTTTTACCCGTTGGCTTCGTCATACTTCACGTTAAATCACATTGTGCTTTCGGCCGAATTTATGCCTATAATTTGTCTTTAGTTTCAATAATTTAAGCATAATTCTCATACCTAATGAGGAGGAGAGAATCCTTCTGCACTGGCCCGAGTCTCGGGTCGAGCCGCTCGGAGACAACTCTAGCCCGACTACAGCGGCATTTCAAAAGAAACACGCTACGAAAAACCAAACGCTAAGAGGTTGTGCTGCGGAGTACCAGTCGCCCTTAAGCTGCGCCTGCGCGCCTTGTGGCGCGATTGCGGGCCTTGCGCGCTCAACATCAACGCTCAACTAAAAACCCGCAGCCTGCGGGAGAAAGAGAGTAACAAATGTTCAATCAAGACAAA
The DNA here is from genome assembly GCA_036267475.1 of Occallatibacter sp. Taxonomy (GTDB): domain Bacteria; phylum Acidobacteriota; class Terriglobia; order Terriglobales; family Acidobacteriaceae; genus Telmatobacter. Next base: position 4,419 of record DATAVZ010000009.1, on the reverse strand, counting down.
CTTGCATCTCAACTGACCCAGTTGGACCCATGTATCCCGGTAGGGACTACGGCTTGCAATGCAATGAGCACAATGATCGACACTGACGGGCACTTGCAATGCGCGTTTCACAATGCCGAGCAGCCATGTAAGAGCTGCTACAAAACACATATTGTTGATGTGGTTTGGGAGCGTGACCCCAGAGAGATGGATCGCCGTTGGGTTCGTATGGAAGTGCGATGCGAAGAAGGGCACGGTTACTTGCTGCTCATTCGGAATCATGCCGGACGGACGTACTTTGACACCATTCTTCTAGATGGCAGCGTGGTTTCTCCATTTGCGAAAGGGGCGCGTTGGTAATGAATAACTTTCTGGAAATTGCTCTCGATTGCATTCGGCGTGGATGGTACACCTTCCCGTGTGCGCCCCGAACGAAGATTCCCCGTATTTCAAAAGAAGACGGGGGCCACGGATACAAGAACGCCACAATCGATGAGACGCAAGTCCGTGCTTGGTGGGAAAAGTGGCCGGACTCCAATGTCCCGATTGCTACAGGCGCAAGTGGGTTGTGCGTCTTGGACATTGACTCCGGCATTACAGATGAGGCGGAGTTGCGGGCGTGGATGGCAGCGCACGGGCTGCCGGATACGTATGCAGTCCGCACCGGCAGACGCCCGGACTTTGGTGTGCAGCTTTACTACGCGGGCACCGATCTCCAATCGAAAGGATGGGAGCAAGACGGCTGCAAAGGTGACATCCGCTGTTCAACAGGGCTGGTGATGGCTGCCGGGTCAACGCATAAGAGCGGGGAGCGGTACGCCGTGCTTTGGGGTTTGCCGCTTGCAACGGTCCCCGATTACATCCGCACGCTGACCACTCCGGCACAGAAGTGGGACAGCCCAACGGACGTGGATGAAGCAACGGCAGAGGGCTGGAAAACGTGGCTGTTGGAGTACATGGCCCGCAATGACATTGAGGCTACCGGCTTTGAGGCCCGCTCTGCAAACGGTTGGCGCATTGGCATAGTCTGCCCGTGGTGCGAACAGCACAGCTCCGGTAAGGTCGGCGACAGCAGCACTATTCTGTGCATCCTTGACGGGCATATTGCCTTCAAGTGCTCGCATGGGACGTGTGATGCAAACAAGCGCAACACCGCCGCGTTTAAGCAGCTCATGGTGTTGCTGCACAATGAGACGGAGCCGGAGCCGGGGGAGGGACCGGAGGTGGTTATCGGGAGCGGAACCGGGCTGCCCATGCCTAAGCAGGAGCCAATTGAATGGCGGACGCGCTACATGACTGAGGATGCCTTCTTGAACGTGAAGCCGCCCGAATTTCTGATTGACGGCTTTCTCGTTAAGAAGTCAATCGCCATGCTTGGCGGCCCGGTCGCGCAAAGGAAGAGCATCATCGCCTTGAACATTGCGCACGCATTGTGTACGGGCGACCCGCTTTTCGGCTACTTCAACGTAACGGAGAAACCAACGCGGACGGTCTACCTCTGCCCAGAGATGGGCGCGGCATCGTTCGTCAAGCGCATCCGGCAAATCGGGCTTGGTGAGCACATAGGCAAAACGTTGTTCATTCAAACCATGAGTGAACAACCCACGGCCTTGGATGAGCTGGACGGCGAGTTGCCTGGAGCCGTCGTCCTCGTTGACACAATCACCCGCTTTATCGAGGGGGATGAGAACAAATCGGATGACATGCGGCTGTTTGCTCGGAAGGTGTTCCGTCTTGTGAATGCCGGGGCAACCGTTGTGCTTCTCCATCACAGCAAGAAAGGCTCTTCCGGCTCACTGGATGATGGCTTGCGTGGTAGTTCCGAACTGGCCGCGTTTGTTGATTCCTGTTGGGTCACCGAGTTGGAGGATACAAAAAAACCCTATGAATCACTGTCAAAAGTGCGGAATGTGAAGCAACGTGATTTTGAGTCAGACCCGTTCCGCCTTAAGCCCGCTCCCGGTTCGTACTACTTGACGATGGATGGTGACCCGGCGCCGGAAGCCGTCGTCAGTAGCAAAAAGGAAGCGGCAGCACGGGAAGCGCTTGCAGCGATCCTTCAGCAACACCCTAAGATGGGCATTAACAAGCTTCGGGAGGTACTTAAAGCCAAGGGACACGGCAAGGGCAACAGGTGGATAACTGAAGCGGTCTGCGCGTTGCGCCCCGGCGGTGCCGTCTTGTCTTCCGATTAGGCCATCCCGTATCCCCATCCCCTATAGAGAAAAGAATAGGATACACACCCTACCCCCACACTTCGTGTGTGGGGGGTATGGTGCGGGAATGTACGGAAAACAAAACGCCCATCTTGGCTTGGTTCGCTTTTGGCAACCCAACTGAGGGCGAACCGTTCCGCAAATTGCCCACGACCGACAGAAACCGGGTCTGCTTGTCTCGGTTCCTCTGCTCGTGATTCTTGCAATCGTCATGGGTCCGATTGCGCTGGCTGCCTGCTGCGGGTAGGGAGCTAATCAGGAAGCAATCCGGTCAGTGTTCCCGAATGTGACGTAAATCTCATACGGCATGTAATCGTGTGATTCGCCGCAATCGTCGCACTTGATGGTAGTGGGTTCATCAAACTTGGTGGGTATAGGGATAGAGTGCAGCAACGGATGCGCCCGGTAGTTCTTGCAAGGCACTGCGAGAGGCTGAAGCATTCAGCTAGATTTGATCCGTACACACGGAATGTCAAGGTGACGACGGACGGATCAAAAGTAACCGTCTTGGGTAAATCCAGGGAACTATGGAGATAGCCATATTACCCGCACCCCTTGCGGGGCGTCGTATGTGCGCGTGGACAGGATTCGGGCTTTGAACAGACGTAAGATTTTCCCCGTATATCGCGGACAGGCCGGTGCTATGCTTCGCCCATGGTACTCAGCACAGCCGCAGCAGCCGTCCAGATTCTCAATGGTACGTGGACCGCCATTCAAAACATGCGAGAGCGTATTCAGGCGTCCAAAGACCACGACCTCAAGGCGAAGTATGGCGAATTGCTTGATGGTTTCAACTCTTTGCGGGTAACTGTTATCCAGCTCTCTGAAGAGAATGAGGAATTGCGCCGGTCCAGCGCTGACAAGTCAGCCACCCCGACTATCAAGCAAGTTGGGGAGACCAACTATTACTTCATGGGCGACGAGGGGCCATATTGCCAGAAGTGTTTCGACAAAGATGGAAAGCGGACGCTCCTCAGTCCACAATCGGAGTTCGCCGGTGGGACCGGTCGGCAGTGCATCCTTTGCGAGACTACATTCTTTGAGCAGCGACGGAGGCAAACACGTATCAAACAGACATATAATCCCTACTCAAATATGTGATCCAAGGCCAAATAGTTGGTTATAAAGCGCATACAGGTGTATGGCCGGACGTTACGGCCACCGACGCATTGACACCCAAGCGGACGTATTCATTTTGATTGCGTTTAACTGCAATACTTGCTATGGCTTACAGCACTACGACACACGATTAAGACACACAACTCGCCCTGAATTTCGAGTCAGCGTTACGCTATAAACTGTGCATTATCAGTGGTATACGGTGGGGTAGGGTCAAATCTTGAGACCATACCTCTACAGGCCCTCCGTAGCCCTCAAATTTACACAAACGAACAATTCACAAAAAGTGGTAAATATTACACAGTTTGCTGCTTTTTAGATACACTTTTTGAAATCTATTTTTGTGTATGTAAGTTTGTCGGCTGCGGAGGGCCGTAAAAGCTCTCTTTTCAACATTTTGACCCAGCCAGCGTGTTTGCTCTGCGTCCCTGAAAAACGCGGGTCAAATGGGCGCGGGCCGCACCGCGAATCAGCCAGACGGATTCGCGGGGCATTCCCGGATTCATTCGAAGGATGCCCGCCTTTCGCGTTTAGAGGACCGTGGCTGCATCGCTGAAAAGCGCGGCGGGGGGTTTTTGAGACGGGTTGGGCGCTTACTGCTTTTTGCGCGCATCGTCCAAGTCGATTTTGTACCGCTTGATGTTCTCACAGAAGCGCATACCCAGCGACGTTAAACGGTTGTTCAACATATTTATTCCGCTCGCCTCATAACCCTGTTGCCCATCTCCGGCTATCGATATGAAGCCTCGATAGGTGTTTGGGGAGGTGCCCGACACATCTCTCTGACATCTAGACTTGCTCTCCGCGTTTACCCCAGCGAGTCCGAAACGCGCTGCTTGGCGTCCAGGCAGCCCGCACTCGTGCTCCCCTCCCCCCGGCGAATCCGTCCGCGCAAAATGCGCGTGGGAAAGCCTGGGCCGGGATTTTCAACGAACCGCAGTTACATTTGCAATCCGTGGATCGATCTAAAGGGTGAGGAGATCCCCCGGCTCTGCCGGGGTGGCAGTAGCAGTTTGACATTTACGGGAGTCCATCCAAGAAACTCCAAGCGTGAGCCGACCAAAGCACACGACAAGGAGAAACTGGATGGACCAATTGGAGAGTC
>DATAVZ010000008.1:0-9695 GCA_036267475.1 Occallatibacter sp. | reverse complement strand
CAGAACTCCGAAGAAAGACTTTTCCAGCTCCACACCTGGCTGCACGAATACAACTTCCATCGCCCACATGCCGGCCTTAAACTCAATACACCCGCTTCTCGCTCAGGCCTGAATCGGAACAACCTCTTGAGCCTCCACATTTAGCGAGAAGGTTGTGCGCGTATGTCCGCTGTGGACTTCCGGGTGTGCTTGGCGACGTACATGGCGGCATCGGCGGCGCTGAGCAGGGTGTCTTTGGTGTCGCCGTCTTCGGGGAAAATCGCCGCGCCCAGGCTGGCTGAACCGCAGAACTGGTAGCCATCGATGGCGAAGGGAGAGTCAAAGCAGCGCCCAAGGCGACGGGCGATCTCCTCAAGCTCGGTGCGGGTACCGACCGAGTGGACAAGGATGCCGAACTCGTCGCCTCCGAGCCGGGCGAGCATGTCGCCGGGGCGGAGCTGATGCTTCATGCGCTGCGCGGCCTGTTGCAGGTAGCAATCACCGGCGCGGTGGCCGTAGGTGTCATTGACCTGTTTGAATTCATCGAGATCGACGTAGATAAGGCCGAATGTGGAGCGGTTGCCGTGAGCCTCATCCACGGCGGCTTCCAGGCGCTTTTCGAACGAGAAACGGTTGTGGATTTCGGTGAGCAGGTCGAACTCGGACCGGCGGCGGAGATCGGCATAGAGACTGTGGGTTTCGATGGCGAGCGCGGTGAGCCATGCGCCGATCGAGAGCGCTTCCGAGGCGTCGGCGCCAGCGGGCGCAATGGGCTGAAGGGCAACGAAGATCTGGCCGTGCGGAGGGCCGGAACGGGAGACGATTTCCTGGCGGATTATATTGAGCGCATCCAGATCCGCGGGGCGGCTGCCGAGGAAGGCTCCAGACGCGGTCTGGCACCAGCAGGGGGAATCGGTAAGGCTGAAGGAGACCAGCGTGGTGATCTGTTCGAGTATCTCCGGCAGCGGGCGGCCGGCATTGATGTCCTCGAGAATGCGGCTGCGGCGGCGCTCGAGGGCGGCTTCAGACTCGATGCGCTCGGCGAGCGCGGAGGTCTGGCGGCGCAACTGGCGTTCGAGTATCCAGCCGCGGGCGGCGGCGGCGATAACGGCCAGCAGAAGCAGGCCAAGTAAAAGGATGAGGTTGCGGATGTTGAGTGGCGACGGGCGAGCTAGGATCTGAATGTCGTCGAGCGAACGTATGAGGACGTTGAAGGCGACGGGAACACCGAGCGGATCGGAGCCATGTTCGAGCGTGCAGATGCCGGTAACGCGGACGAGCGAGCCCTCTTTGAGGTTCTTTACCGGCGGCAGCGGCGCGGCCTTTGCAGGATCGGATGTATCGGGATGGCGCAAGAGAGCGGAGAAGACGTGGCCGCCGGAGGTGAGAACGTACTCGTCCTGGACGGTGCCACGAACTACGGCGAGCACCTTTCCCTCGGTGGAGACGAGATCGAAGGCGTGCTTGCCGGGAGCGAGCTGTGCCCAGTCGGCCGGCTGCGGTGTAACGAGCGCATGCTGGGAGGTTGGTCTGAACTCGCTGTGCGTCAGGGTCAGGTAGCCGTTGCGCGCGTCGGGGAAACCGGTGGCGTCGACCACCTGGCCGATGCGGAGCGGGCCTTCATACTGGGTCATGATCCAGAGGCTTTTGGAGCCGTTTTGCAGTACCGCCGCGATGCCTGGCTCGTAGTAGGTGATGGTGCCGCGGGTGCGGATTCTCTGCGACCGGTCATCCGTGCTGTAACCCTGGAGAATCTCGTCCATGGGCGTAATGGGCAGCGATTCCGGAGTGGCCGCGGCGTGCTGGAGGATCTTGATATCGGCCAGCGAGGGAATCTCGATCAGAATGCCGGTGAGCTGCATCTTGCTGTCGAACTTGCCGGCGGCGGCGCCGGTTATTTCCACTTCTGCGTCCAGCAACTGGCTGAGGACGGCTGGGTCGCTGCTTGGAACACTGGCCTCGACGTATCCGCCATCCACGAGCAAATTGAGAAAGATGCCGGTCTCGTTTCCGTCATGGAAGATGTCGGCGCTGCGGACCCGCGCCTTGACTGAAACGCGCATGCAGTCAAGCTGGGCGCGGATGAGGCGGTTAAACGTGGCCGGGATGGGCGGCGGCGGGGAGCCATGATGCAGCAGGGTGATGTGCGCTTCGCCCACATCGGGGCGGAAATCGGAGTGGATGGTTCCCTTGATCAGCACGCGGTCGCCGGGAACCAGATGAAGGCCGGGGTAGGCAACGACATAGATGGCCTTGTCGCCGTCCTGGACGAAGAGATCGACCCCCAGGTTGTCGTAGTAAGAGACTGTAGCTTGGAAGGATATGGGCGGATTCTGACTGACCTGCTCCGGGGTAAGGGCGCGGATGGCGCGCAGGGTGGTGAGCGGGCGTGTGGATGCCCACGCCGAAGCGCACCCCAACAGTACCACGAACATGGAAGCGAGTTTGTTCTTTGAGTGCAAAGTCGCTAAATCCTGCTGGAAATTCTTGTCCTAAGCATCCATCGGCACTTGGTGACTCGTAAATAACCCTGAAGTGGGTACCAAATAGCCATTTGGGGAGGAAAGCCGGGGGAGGCAACCGGGACGGAGGGATGATGAAGATTTTCGATCGATCACGCTCAGGCGAAGTAGCCTGGAGCAATCGATATATGTTGATACGGATATGTTGATACGGATATGTTGATACGGCGCGCCGAATATCTTATTTTTTATAGTCTGGCGAACATTACGGGTGGTTCCCGGCGGGCGTGCGGCACTGTCTTGAGCGAAACCAGAGTGAATGTGTGGATCGCGAAAATCGCGCAAGGCGCCGTCTTCTTAAGGAAAACGGCACTCAGCAGCATCAACTCGCCTTACACCAACGCTGATTTTGCCCTAGCGCCGCACGCGCGCACAGGCTGGACATTACTGAGGGAGAACGACACCGGTGGCAGGTGAGACATTTTCAACCTGCCAGCCATTGGGGGTCTTGGTAAGAGTGGCGGTTGCGGGCTGGCCGGCTCCAAGCGCTGCGACAGTGGGAAAGGCGGTCTGGATTTCAGCATTGTTGGCCCACGAGGGCAGACTTACCGCAACGTGATAGTTGACGCTGTACTGGGCGGCTCCGCCGGTGTTGGGCGTAAAGCTGTCAATGGAATTGACTTTGGGATGGCCGAAGCAGAAGTTGCCGTATCCGGGCTGGGAAGGATCGGCAGTCCAGTCGGAGCGTCCCTGATCGGACAGATCGTAGTTATTGACATCCTTTGAGCCGATGAGAAAGCGCTTCTTCTCTGCCGGAATGCGTCTGAGAAGACCGGCGTCGGTGAGCGCGTCGAAGTGTCTCGTTTTGGCGTCGTTGTCGGTGTCGGCCTGCACCGGGAATTTTATCGACGATGACCAGAGGCAGCTTTGCTGGCTGGCGTAGTAGTTGTCGAGCGCGGAACTGAACTCGTGCTTGTCGACTACCTTCGAGTGGCATCCTGCAATGTAAAGAACGGTTGACGTGATCACGCTGAGCGCGATCCATGCTTTGCGCATTGGCTTATTCCTCCCTCGCGGTTGGATGCAGGAATGGAGCGAGGATGAAGATCGAGACGTGAGCGGAAGAAAAGCCACTTTGCTGCGATGAATTTTCAAGAAGCGCTAGAGAGCGCGCGCGGCGGCGATGGCCGAGGCCCAGGCCCATTGGAAGTTGAAGCCGCCAAGATGGCCGGTGACGTCGACGGCTTCGCCAATGAAGAACAGGCCTGGGACTTTGCGGGCTTCCATGGTTCGCGGGTACAGGCCCGCGGTGTGGATGCCGCCTGCGGTGACTTCGGCTTTCTCAAATCCTTCAGTGCCGCTGGGATGAAAGGCGAAGTTGCGGAGATTGTGCGAGCAGGCGGCGAGGGCCGGGTTGCGCCAGCCCTCCGGTAGCGCGGTATCCGCAAGAAAAGCGGCCAGGCGCTGCGGCAGCATGGCGCGAAGAGCCACGCGAAGAGCAGATGCGTCGCGCACGGCGCCCGGCTCGCGGAGCGGCGCGAGCAGATCGGCCTGCGCGGCGAGGGCGGGCGCAAAGTCGACCAGAAGCGGCTGGCCGGGACGCCAGTACGAAGAGGCCTGCAGAATGGCCGGACCGCTGAGGCCGCGATGGGTGACGAGCATCTTTTCACGGAAGCGCGGCTGGGCGCGGTCGCCGCCGGCCCAGGCGGTCACGTCGGCGGCGACGCCGGCGAGCTGGGTCCAGCAAGCCTGGCTGCCGCCGAGGATGAGCGGAACGAGCGCAGGACGCGGCGGAACGATTTCAAGATCAAACTGCCGGGCAAGCTGATAGGCCACGCCGGTTGCGCCGAGCCGGGGGATGGAAAGCCCGCCGGTGGCGACCACCAGCGCGCCGGATTCGAACTCACCCTGGGACGAAGCGATATGGAAGCCGGAGCCGGCGGCGCGCTCGACAGCAAGATCGCGCGCGTTGAGTACGAGCTCGACTTTGCCGAGCGCGCACTCGGCGAGAAGCAGGTCGAGGATGGCGCGGGCGGAGTGGTTACAGAAGAGCTGGCCGAGAGTCTTCTCATGCCAGGGAATGCGGTAGTTTTCGACGAGCTCGAGGAAGTGCTGCGGCCGGTAGAGGGCAAGCGCGGATTTGGCGAAGTGCGGATTCTCGGAGAGGAAGTTGGCGGGCGCGCAGTGGAGATTGGTGAAGTTGCAGCGGCCGCCGCCGGAGATGAGGATCTTGCGGCCGGGCTGCGCGCCGTGTTCGAGCAGAGCCACGCGTTTGCCGCGCCGGCCCGCAGCGGCGGCGCACATCAGGCCCGCGGCGCCCGCTCCGAGGACAACGACGTCGAACTGGCGCGTGGCGGGCATGCGTGCAGGTTCAGAATAGCTGGCGATGGCGGCGCGCTATGGAATCTCTGAACAAGTCCTTGTTGCAAAGCCTGCGTTCCCTCGGGGGCTGAAGCCCCGTTGATTTTGTGGGGCTTTTTGTACGGGCTGAAGCCCGTACCCTTCAACTGAAGCCCGCACCCTTCAGGTTGTCGACTTATGTAGAGATTTCCTATGTTTCGACGGCCTCCAATTGCACGCGCACCTCTTTACCCGATTCGAGAACGAGCACAATCGGGATGGCCTCGAAGCCCGGAACAAGGTTGAAGGTGCGCACGGACGGGAGCGGCTCGAAGGGTGCCGCGTCGGACCGCACGGTCAGCGCGCCTTGCGGACGCGTGACGCGGATGGTTCGGGAATCAGGCTGCTCGACTTTATCCGCGGCGCGGGCCAGAACCGGCACGATGAGCCGCAGAGGCGCCGGTGCAGATCCGGTGGCGAGGGCTGCGATTTCAACGTGGGAATCATTCAGCGTGTAGGTGAAGCGATAGACAATTTCGCCGCCCGGCGGAGCTTTGTGCCCAGTGGTGAGCAGACGGCCGCGGGCTTCAAAGACCAGGCTTTCGGCGCGCCGATCGGCGGTTAGCGAGGCCTTGAAGTCGTTGACGCTGATGTAGGTTTCTGCAGCGGCGCACTCGATGCGCGGCGTGAGCTCGATGTGGGAGCTGTCGCGGTAGGCCTGCTGGTTGGAGATTTCGATCATCTGGTACCGGGTCATGCTGGCGGTGAGCACGGGGCCGAGACGCTTGTGGAAGAGCTGGGAGAGCGCGCCGCCGGAGACATGGCCGCCTCCTCCGCCGCCGGCGCCGGCCTGGACATGCTCTACATATTCCCAGTCGTATTCGGTGACGGTGGCGCGCCAAGGGCCGATGGCGGCGAGTTTTGTGCCGATGTCGGGGAAGCTCTTGAGGCCGTAGGGTTCATCACGCGGAAGCGAGGGGCGCGGCGTTGGCTCGGTGCTGAACTCGGCGCGGTCAAGAACGGTGGCCAGAGCCTTGGCGTGGGTAAAGGTGTGGTGGACGCAGGCCGGGTCGCCGTGGGTGAAGTAGTCGGGGCCCCCGTAGAGCAGGCCTTGGTGCGTGCAGGTGGCCATCAGCTCGAGATTGCGGCGCGCGGCCTCGCGGAAGCGCGGATCGTGGCCGGAGAGCAGGACAAGGCCGGGATGACAGCCGTCGCTGGTGCGGCTGCCCCACCAGCTCCACTTGTAGTTGCGGGTGCCCCAACCGTTGTCCCAGGCGCCGTCGGGCAGCATGAACTCGATGTGGGTGCTGAGCGCAGCCAGGACCTGGTTGAGGACCGGCCGATCGTTGGCGAGTTTGGCGTACAGCGCGAGCGAGGGCAGCGACTCCTCGATGTTATAGCCGAGATCGACGGGTCGGCAGCCTTTGGGCGAGATGCCGTCGAGCGGGTGACCTTCTCCGAAGAGAAAGCCGCTGGGCGTGAACTGCCGTTCGACGACTTGGTGGGCGAGGCTGCGGCCACGGTCGAGGTAGTGCGATTCGCCCAGCACCTGGCCGCAGAGCAGAAACGCCAGGCTGGCGGTGACGGGATAGTTGATGTTGCCGGTTTCGATGGTGATGAAGCCGTCGAGAAACTTTGCGGCGCGGGCCACGCGATCGGTCCAGCGGGCGCGGGTGGCGGCGTTGAGCACGGCGCCGTGGTGGGCCAGGGCTTCGGCCAGCGCGATGGAGTGAAAAACGGTGATGCCCTGCCAGGTGCTGAGCGAGACATCGTTGACCCAACTGCCGTCTGGGCGGCTGACGGTGCGCTCGGACCACTCGTGCACGGCGAGAGCGGCGCGCAGATATTTTTCATCGCCGGTGGAGTGCGCGACGCGGAGCAGCGGGTAGACCGAGTCTCCGCAGCGGCCGTGGATGAGCGCGCAGGCGGCGCAGAGCAGGCCTCCGTTAAACATGGGATCGGCCATGCCGCCGACCTGGCGGGCGATCAGGCCATCGCACCAAGAGTGAAGAAGAGTTGAATACAGCTCTTTCTCCGACGATGCGGATACCGCAGAAGGCGCTTGCGCGGAGGGACTCGACAGCAGCTCGGGCAGCGCCATGCGCGCACCCAGCGACACGGCGCCCGCGGTGGAAAGTTGCAGCAATTCTCTTCGGGTGAAGCCCATCTGCGGCACCTCGTTGTTTCTTCGAACAAAATACTAACGCGGCGCTTGGCGGGGTGTACAGGAATGGGCCGCTGCGGCCGGCGGGTTTTTGAAAACCCGCGTTTCGCCCCAAGCAAATCCATCGGGCAGCCAGGGCCATTTTTCGTGTCAGCAGCCACACGGTGTGCGCGCACTGACACGGTTAGTCCTCTGATCCATGCTAGCAACTCCTTTATTTTCAGTTTTCTCCGATTGGCGCTGCGGTTGCACTTTATTCGGGCACAGGCAACTGGAAATGGGGGGAAAGCGATGAAAACTTTGAGGCAGATTCGGATGGCGGCGGTGGGGATGGTTGCGGTTGCGGCGGTACAGACGATGGCGCAGATGGCGCCGCTCCCGGCACAGGCAGGGCCGCAGGCGGCGGCTCCCACGCACACGAGAGTGATTGTGGTGAGCCTGGAGGACCGCAAGCTGGCGCTGGTGGAAGACGGCCAGGTGAAGAAGGTTTACACCGTTGCGGTGGGCAAGCCTTCGACCCCGAGCCCGGTGGGCACGTTCACGATCGAGCGGCGGGTGAGGAACCCGACTTATTCGCACGACGGCCGCGTGGTGGCCGCAGGGCCGAATAATCCGGTGGGCACGCGCTGGATGGGGCTGAGCATTCGCGGCTACGGCATTCACGGCACCAACGCTCCGCGGTCGATTGGCAAGGCTGCTTCGCATGGGTGTATCCGCATGGCGAGGGCCGATCTGGAGGCGCTGTATGCGCAGGTGCGTGTGGGCGACACGGTGGAGTTGATTGGCCAGCGCGATGAGCAGACGGCCCAGTTGTTCGGAGCTGGTGCTGCGCAGCCGGCTGCGGACATGCAACTGGCTGCCGCAACCGGCGCCACGCAGCCCGCAGCACCCGCTGTTCATGAGGCTGTGGCGGCCAATGTTCCTGCTGTGGCCGGCGCCCTGTAAGGAGGGTCGCGATGAACCTGCTCGATCGCGCCATTGCAGATGTGGGAACAGTGCTGCTTCCTCTCGCCGCAGCACTGCTCTTTGAAGAGTTGACGCTGGGAGGACTGGTCCGACTGCTGCTGGCTCCGCGGCCGCAAACCGGCAAACCGAAGGAGACCCATCACCTGAACGGAGGCGGGAAATGCTCGCATTGAAATTGTTGCTGACGATCGCGGGAGTGTTGTTGCTGGCTGCCGCGGCAGGGATTCCTCTCTACGGGCTGTGGCGGCGCATCCAGTTCGCGCAGAAAAAGGCGCATGGAGCGGCGCTGGGCGAAGAACAGATAGAAGATGAACCGGCAAAGATCGAGTGGCGCACGCCGGTGGCGCTGGCTATTGCGGCGTGTCCCCCGCTGCTGCTGGCGGCAAGCATTGTGGTGGTGCCGAGCGGCATGGGCGGAGTGAAGGTAAGCCAGGTGAGCGGCACGCTGCCGGGCACGCTTTATCCGGGCGTTCACTTCATTGCGCCGCTGGTGGACAGTGTGCAGATCTTCGACCTGCGCGACCGGCTGTTTACGGCGGGCGCCGCGGTTGAGGGAAGCGGGCAGACGGCGCAGAACCGGATGTTGAGCGTGCAGTCGCACGAAGGACTCAGTATCGGCCTGGGCGTTACGGTGCGCTACCGGCTCGACCCGAACCGGCTGGCCGGCGTGCAGGCGCACCTGCCGCAGCCGGCTGACAAGGAACTGGTTCCTCCGGTGGTGGCGAGCGCGTGGCGCGACCTTGCGCCGGAGTACACGGTGCGCGAGATTTTTTCAACCAGACGCGACGAAGTGCGGTCCCGCGCGGCGGCCGTTATTACCAAAAAACTGGCGGCCGACGGCATTGTGGTGGAAGAGGTGATGCTGTCCGACATTCATCTTCCGCCCGAGTATGCGCAGGGGCTGGAAGGGTTGCTGCTCAAGGAGCAGCAGGACGACCAGATGAGCGTGGACACCGAGATCCAGCAAAAGCAGGTGAGGATTGCCGAACTGCAGGCCGAGGCGCAAGCGGCGCAGAAGGTGAAGGAGGCCGAGGGCGATGCGCGATCGAAGGTGGTGGAGGCCAAGGGCGAGGCCGATGCGATGCAGTACACTCTGCCGCTCAAGCAGAAGCAGATTGAGCAGAGCAAGCTGGAAGCGGAAGCGCGCAAGGAAGCCACGATTGAAAATGCCGAAGCCGATGCGCAGGCCAAGGTGATCGACAGCAAAGCGGAGCTGGAACGGCGCAACCTGATGGCCGATGCGGAAGCTAACCGCATCAAGGTGGTGGCCGCGGCGGATGCGGTGCGCATGGCCAGTGAAGCGGCGCTGCTGAACAAGTCGCCGCTGCTGATCAACAAGATCGTCGCCGAGCGGCTCTCGGACAAGATCCAGGTGATGATGGTGCCGTCGGATGGGAAGTTCTTCTTTGCCAGCGATGTTTTCAAGGGTGTGGCGAACAATCCGGTGGTGAAGCAGGAGATGGACGGCGAGCGGCCGAGCGCGCCGGCTGCCGGCGGCCAGAACTGAGTTGTGCCGTTCGATGGACTGGTGGACAGCTCGAACTCCGGGAGAATGCGGACGGGAGGGATTCTTCCGGAGTTTGAGCTGACGGCGCGCCAGGGTGTGTCTCGGTAATGGTGTCCTTTATTAGTCGCCAAAAAGTGACTGGCTTGCGCGAATGATATTCCCTCAGGGGCTAAAGCCCTGACGATTTGGCGGACTTTCTGTACGGGCTGAAGCCCGTACCCTTCAAAACGGTGCTTTGCGCTGATCTTCTATAAACGGCGATCTGTGTGAGACACAC
>DATAVZ010000007.1:0-51635 GCA_036267475.1 Occallatibacter sp. | reverse complement strand
GCATTGGGTACTGGACGTTGGCTTCAGCGAAGACCTCGACCGCAAACGAGCCGGCCATGCAGCACAGAACTTCTCCCTCCTTAACCGCATCGCCCTCAACCTGATCAAACAAGAAAAAAGCTCAAAGAGAAGTTTCAAAGGGAAACGCCTCAAAGCCGCCTGGGCCCCAGACTATCTCTTCAAGCTACTGGGTTTTTGATATGCGTCGGCCCTGCTCAATGCGGATGGGTCAGTAGGCGGGTGGGTCAATCGCGGGTTGGCCGGTTGGAATGGGGGAGCGGCCTGAATGGCGGGATGGGTTGCGAATTGCGGAGCGCGCCAGTGCACGCGGCAAGACGCCCTTGTTCGATACACTGCTGCTTAATCCCAGGCGGCGGGCGGCCGAGGAAGATCGCGAATGACTCATCTTTATGCGGCGGTGCTGGCAGTGATTGTGGTGGCGCTGCTGGCGGTGGCTGTTTTTCGTACGTTCAAGATAAAAAACGAGGCGGACTACCTGGTCGCGGGCCGTTCGCTTTCGGCTGTGGTCCTGGTGCTCACGCTGCTTACCTCGTGGATCGGCGCGGGATCGCTGTTTGCGGGCGCCGAAAATGCTTACAAGAACGGATTTGCGGCGCTTTGGCAGCCGGCCGGCGGATGGTTGGGCCTGGCGCTCATCTACTTCATCGCGCCGCGGGCGCGCAAATTTGCACAGTTCACTCTGCCCGATCTGCTCGAGGTTCGCTATAACCAGACGGCGCGCGTGCTGGGCACCATCGCCATCCTTTTTGCATTCACGGCCATTACCAGCTACCAGTTTCGCGGCGGCGGCGACGTGCTGCATCTCATCTTTCCGGATACGGTGTCGGCCAATCTTGGCACTTTCATCATCGCGGCTTTTGTTATCGTCACCACCGCCATGGCCGGCATGTCGTCGGTGGCCTATATGGATGTGGCGATCGGTTCGATGGTCACGGTGATTTGCGTCATTGCCGCGCCGCTGCTGCTGGCCAAAGCGGGCGGATGGGCGGGGCTGCACGCCGCGCTTCCAGCGGCTTACTTCGAGCCTCTGGGCAACTACCGGCTGGGGCCCGGTGGCGTAGAGGAGTCGGCCGGCATGGGTATCATTCGCGGGCTCGAGTTCCTGGTGCCCACGCTTCTGCTCATGCTGGGCAACCAGGTGATGTACCAGAAGTTCTTTTCCGCGCGCAGCGAGCGCGACGCGCGCGTCTCGGTGATTGGCTGGACGGTGGGCACAATCGTGCTGGAGACACTGATTGTGGCCATCGCGGTTTTTGGCCGCGCGCTCTATCCCACCGGCGAGGTGGCCAAGTATCCACGCGAGATCATCCCCTACGCAGCACGGCATGGACTGCCGGCGCTGATGGGTG
This sequence comes from Occallatibacter sp., assembly GCA_036267475.1. GTDB lineage: Bacteria > Acidobacteriota > Terriglobia > Terriglobales > Acidobacteriaceae > Telmatobacter. The sequence continues at coordinate 50,265 of DATAVZ010000007.1, read as the reverse complement.
CGCTGTTGCTGGGCGCGGTCTTCGCCAAGGTGATCTCGACGGCGTCGAACTTTCTGTTTTCGCCGGCCACCAATCTGGTCAACGACATCTTTGTGCGTTACATCGCGCCCGACGCTTCCACCAAGCGCGTGCTGATTGTTTCGCGGCTGGCGGTGGTGCTGCTTGGCTGCTGGGCGCTGTATCAGGCGGTGTACGCGGTGAGCATTCTTGAGAAGATGCTCTATGCGTACACCATCTACTCCGCCGCGCTCACGCCGGTTGTGCTTGCGGCCTTTTACTCGAAGCGCGTGACGGCGTGGGGCGCGGTGGCGGCCATTGCAACCGGGACGGTGGTTACACTGGTCTGGGACGCGCCTGGCGTGAAGACCATCTTTCCGCCGATTCTGGCGCAGCGCGACGCCATTTTTCCAGCGCTGCTCGCCGCGGTGGGAGCGATGATTCTGGTCAGCCTGTTTACGGCCGCGCCGGCGGAAGAACAACTGGCGCAGTTCTCAGACTAAGTTTCTGACCGTGTGATTTTGTTCGTTAGGAGCAATCGGGCTTACACTGTCGAGGGAAATCCCAGGGTCGAATGCCCATTGCCCAACTGACACTCGAATTGCGCATTGAACATGCACGGTCGCTCAAGGACCGGCGCCAGGTGGTGCGTTCGCTCAAGGACCAGCTCCGCCAGAGCTTCAACATCTCCGTGGCGGAGATGGACGAGGCGGTTACGTGGCAGTCGGCAACGATTGAGGTCGCGGCCATCTCCCGCTCACGCGATTATCTGCATGGACTGATGGAAGAGGTGGACCGCGCCGCACGGCGCATGACCAACGAACTGGGCGCGGAGCTGACGGATTCATTCTGGGAGTATGTGGAAAGCTGACAGGCCCTGGGTTTCTGACCGCATAATCTTGTTCCTTCGATTCGTGCTTTCCAAGTCTCAAACCACCCAGTCACGAAGACCTGTCGCCGGGGACCCCGGTATCGAGACCCTTCAGCAAGCTCAGGGCAAGCTCTGGGACACCCATTTTCTTGTTCGGTTCAGCGAAGCTCTGCCTTTGCTCTAATGCATGGGTTTGTCGTGGATCAGCATCCAGTTGATGCCGAACTTGTCGCGGAACTGGGCGAAGCGGTACGCGAAGAAGGTCTCGGCGAGGGACATAAAGATTTCGCCGCCCGGAGTGAGCGCGGCGTAGATGCGCTCGGCCTCTTCGGTGCTGTCCACGCCCAGGCAGAGATAGGCGCTGCGCATGGGCTGCACATGATCGGGCGGTCCGTCGGAGGCCATCAGGACGCCATCGCCGATGGTGAAGCTGGCATGGAGAATCCCTTTTTCAAGGCCGGGCGGAATGTTCTTCGGGTCCGGCATCTGGTCAAAGGTGGTGCTGTAGACGATTTTGGCGCCGAGATGCTGCGCGTAGAAGCTCATCGCTTCGGCGCAGTTACCGGGAAAGTTCAGATAGGTGTTCAGCTTCATCGGTTCGATCTTCCTTTCGGGGATTTAGTTGGAGAAGATTTTTTCTGAGAGCGGAAGGGCGGAAGAATCGGCGTGGGGTCGCGCTCCTTCCAGCGGCGATAGGTCTCGGCCAGCACCGCGGCGCGGTTCTGCTCCATGTGTTCGATGACCGCGCAGGGCGCATGGGTCTGCTCGTGATGTGCGCCCCAGATGAGCAGTTCCAGCATGGCGGGCGCGAGCGAAATGCCCTTGTCCGTGAGGCGGTAATGGGTGCTGCGGCCGTCCTCTACGTCCGGCTCGGCGCAGAGAATGCCGGCCGCATCAAGCTTTTTGAGCCGGTCAGAGAGGATGTTGGTGGCAATTCCCTCGCCGGAATGGAGAAATTCGCCGAAGGTGCGGTAGCCGCGCACCATCAGATCGCGGATGATCAGCAAGGACCAGCGATCACCGAGCAGTTCAAGAGCCATGCTCACCGGGCATCCGGAACGCGGGTGCGACCTGGATTTTTGGCCCACGCAGGAATCTTAGCCGCGTTTACTTGCAAAATGCAATTTACAAGTGGTACCAATGTTTCTGCCCGGCGAGACAGCCGGCGCATCAAATCTTCTCAATCGAGGTGATTTCCGCATGAGTGCTCCCGAAAGCTCTTCCCGCATTACGCCATTTCTGTGGTTCGACAGCAACGCCGAAGAGGCAGCCGATTTCTACATGTCAATCTTCAAGAACTCACGCACGCTGGACGTTTTGCGCAACGACGGCGCGGCGCCGGGCCCGAAGGGTAGCGTGCTGACCATTGCTTTCGAGCTCGATGGCCTCAACTTCACGGCGCTCAACGGCGGACCTGCGCACAAGTTCAACGAGGCGATATCGTTTGTGGTCCGCTGCGAGACGCAGGAAGAGATTGACTACTACTGGTCGAAGCTGACCGAAGGCGGCAGCGAGGTGGCCTGCGGCTGGCTGCGCGACAAGTTCGGTCTGTCGTGGCAGATTGTTCCGGCGCGGATTGCGGAGCTGCTGCGAAGCCCGAAGGCGATGCAGGCCATGATGGGCATGAAGAAGCTGGATATTGGCGAGCTCGAGAGGGCCGGGCAGTAGAGGGAGTTTCAATCCTGAATTCCCGGCATCGGCAAGGCTCGGTTTTCCCTGCTATCCTGAGAAGTTTACCTGAGCAGGGAGGGCGCCATGCCGGAGCAGAGAGCACGAAAGCATCACCAGGACCGAGTGGCCGAGACACTGCGGGAGGAGATTGGCGCCATGATCGAGGGCGAGCTCTCCGACCCGCGCATCGACTTTTGCCACGTTACCGAGGTCGCGCTGAACCCCGGCGGCAAGTCGGCCAGGGTGTACATTGCGGTGGACTCAAACTCCAAGGACATTGCCAAGTCAGAGAGCGATACCGTTGCTGGCCTGGAAGCGGCCAAGGGATTCATTCGCTTTGAGTTAAAGGAGCGCATGGGAGTGCGCCATGTGCCGGAACTGAGCTTTCTGGCTGACCGGTCGGGCCGCTTTCAGGCTCGCATCGACGAGCTGATGGACAGGTCGCGCAAGCGCCGGAAAGCTGCCGGTGAAGGGCCGGCGCCGGATGCGCCTGCCCAGCTGGCCTAGATCTGTGACCCCGCGCCCATGAACCCCAATCCTCTCCCAACAGCGTTCGATGAAGCGGCTCCGGCAAACGAACCGGCGGATCGTATTGCTGCCATTCTGCGCATGCTGAACGAAGGCGAGCGGTTCGTGGTCTGCTCGCACTCGCGGCCGGACGGCGACGCGGTGGGCAGCATGCTGGCCTTCGGCATGCTGTTGGAGCAGATGGGCAAGCGCGCCGACCTGGTCACCGCCGACCGCATTCCTCCCGTTTATCGCAGCCTGCCCGGGGCAGGAGCGATCCAGACCGTGCTGGGGGTTCATGGCCACTACGACGCGGCAATTCTTCTGGAGTGCGACGGGCTGGAGCGCACGCGCCTGCACGGATTGGAGGCCTACCGTCTGATCAATATTGACCACCACATCTCCGGCCGTGCTTTTGCGCACCTGAACTGGATCGATCATGGCGCGGCCAGCACCGGCGAGCTGGTGTACCGGCTGGTGAAGGCTGCCGGCGCGCAGGTGACGGCAGAGATGGCCAGATGCCTTTACACCACCGTCCTTACCGATACGGGAGCTTTCTGCTACGGCGCGCTGGGCGCTTCCACTTTTGCGCTGGCGCGCGAGCTGGTGCTGGCCGGGGCCGATCCGATTGCCATCGCGCGGGAGATCTATTTCGCCGTGCCCGCTTCCAAGGTGATGCTGCTGGGCGCCGCGCTCAGTACTCTTCGCCAACGCGACGGCGTGGCCTGGCTGTGGATTACGCCCCAGGACATGGCGCGCATCCATGCGGCCGAGGAGGATTGCGAGGGCATCGTGAACTTTGCACTGGGCATCTCAGGGGTGGAGGCAGCCGTATTTCTGCGCGAGCTGCCGGAGGGGCCTATCCGGTTGAGCCTGCGCGGCAAGGGCCGGGTGAACGTGGCCGCAATTGCCGAAAAACTGGGTGGCGGAGGTCATGAAAGCGCGGCAGGGTGCACGCTCGAAGGGCCGCTGGACCGGGCGCTCGAACAGATTCTTGCCGAGTTGCGTGCAGCCGTCTCCGCGCCGGAACAGGAAACGCCGCTGCCTTGATGGCGCGAATCTGTTAGCCTTGTGCCTGTCGCCAGGGAGAACTCCTCCTCCGTCTCCTTTGCAGCAGCCGTGCTGGCCCGAGCCGTTGAACCGGATCGTAAAATGGAACTTCGAAGCCAGTTAAAAACGAGAGAGCGTGAGCGTTCGCGCCGCTGTTTGCGGTGGGCGGCACAGGGCAAATCAATTTTGAGCCATGCGCTGCGCCACTCCGGTTGGAGAACTGCTGGGAATGGAAACTTCTTTGGGACCATCTGCGCCGTCTGATCCTGTGCCGCTCGAAGCGATTTTGCCCAAAAGCTGGCGGCAACGGCTGCCCGGCTGGGGCACCGTCTCCGAAGCAGCGGTCTTTCTCGGCTTCTCGGTTTTTTTCCTGCTATATGGGCTGACGCCGCTGCTCGGCGGCGACGGGCTGGGGCTGGTGGGCGCCGACGAGCCGCGCTATGCGCAGATCGCCCATGAAATGCTGGAGCGGTTCGACTCGGCCACCACGCTTAAAGCCCGCCTGGGCGACTGCGTTACGCCTTATCTTTATGGCCGCCCATGGCTGGAGAAGCCCGCTCTCTACTACTGGCGGGCCATGTTTCTGTTTCAGGACTTCGGCGTTCACGACTGGAGCGCCCGGCTGCCTTCGACCACCTTCGCCTTCATCATGGTGGGGCTGATCTACCTGCACATGCGACGATTCCGACCCGGCGGCCACCTGGATGCTGCGCTGATCACGGTGGCCTGCGCGGGGATCATCAGCTTTGCCCGTGGCGCGTCGACGGATATGCAGATGGCCGCGCCGCTGGCCATCGGCCTGCTGGGCTGGTACGCCTGGTATGAGACCGGCTCAAAATTCTGGCTGTACGACATCTACTTTTTCACCGGCCTGGCCACGCTGGCCAAGGGTCCGGTGGCGCCGTTTCTGGCGCTGATGATTATCGCCTCTTTCGCTTTTCTGCGCCGGGAGTGGAAGATCTTGTACCGCTCGCTGTGGTGGCCGGGCATCGCGCTCTATTTCGCAATGGTGCTGCCGTGGTTTATCGCCGTGCAGCACCAGAATCCCACCTTCTTCCGGGAGTTCTTTCTCCAGCACAATCTGGAGCGCTTTGCCACCAATCGCTACCAGCACCAGCAGCCCTTCTGGTACTACATCGTGGTGGTTCTGCTGGCGATGATGCCCTGGACGGTTGTGGCGGTGCGGGCGTTTATCGACGGTATCCTTACCTCCATGGCCGAGTGGCGACTGCGCCACGCCAGCGAGGCCAAACCCAAGCCCAAGGTCAATCGTCCGGGAGACGCATTTCCTGAGTTTCTGGTGCTGTGGGCGCTCATTCCCATCCTCTTCTTCACCTTCTCGCAGTCCAAGCTCCCCGGTTACATTCTGCCCTCCATTCCTCCACTGGCCATTCTCACCGGCGACTATCTGTTTCGCCGCCGGGTTCCGGGGCTGAACCGGTGGCTGATCGCGGGTCATTCCGCGCTCCTGGGAACCATGACCATGGCCACGCTGCTGCTGCCGTGGTTTGTGGCGCACGGCGCCAAAATTCCGCCTCTGCACGCGGCGGTGGCCGCCTTTCTGGCCGCGCTGGGCGCTGCGCTGCTGGTGCTCATCGTGACCAACGGCTATGGCGTGGCCCGGCTGCGGCTGGCGACCAGTTGCGTTCTGGTGGTGCTGATGCTGTTTCTCTACGGCGTAGGCCCGTTCTTCGGCATTCCGCAGATCGATGCCACCAAGCGCGTGATTCACCTGCTGGATCGCACCTACTCCGCGCGTCCGCTGGCCCAGCGGCTGGCGGAGTTTCTGCCCCCAGGTGGAACGATCGCCGTCTTTCGGGTGCGGCGCGATTTGGAGTACGGGCTGTCGTTTTATCGCAACCACGAGGTCGTGAACTACGAGGAAAGCGGAGTGCCGGACGGCGCTCACCTGCTGGTGGTGCGGGTTTCCGGCCGTGGCGGGGTAGACCTGCACAGCACCGACGCCCTGCAGGAATATCTGGAGGGCCGGCAGTATGAGATGCTCTTTACCTGGCCGGAGCAGGGGCTGGAAGTGTTTCTGGTTGGGGCACGTTAACCTGCTTGGTAGTTGCGCCCTGCGTCCGAGTCGTGGCAAAGTGACCGAGGGATGTGTTTTCTTTCCTTTCCAGTGAGTACGGGTTCGGATATCTTGGAGAACACACCGGGACAACGCTCAGGGGCAATACTCTGGCGTGGTGGAACCATAGTCGGGTCCGTGGGCAGCATGCGCAAACAGGAGAAGCATGGCGCTGGGCGCTTCCGTTGAAATTCTCGATCTGCGACACTTTGCCGCGACGCTCCTGCGCCCCGTGCTGGAGGCTGAAGGCGAACTGTGGAAGCAGCGTCTGCACTGGGACTACCGCACCTCCGCCCGCCTGCTGATGCAGTATCTTGACAGCCACATGCTGCCCGGCTATGCGGCCATCGAGGCCGAGCATGTGACGGGCTACGTCTTCTGCGTCTATGAAGAGACCAAGGCGGTGGTCGGCGACGTGTTTGCCATGCCTGATCTGCCCGAGGGCGCCGGTTCGGCCCACGCGATTGAAGAAACCCTGCTCCGCCATTTACTGGAGCTGCTGGTGCACTCGCCGCAGGTGGAGCGCATCGAGTCGCAGCTTCTGCTGCATCCCGCCGGCTCGCACGCCGCGGCCTTCCATGCAGTGGGGTTCGAGATCTACCGGCGCATGTTCATGGTTCACGAGCTGCGCGAATCCTTGAGCCCGCCGCAGGTCGATCTTCCCGGCAACCTGGAGTTGCGCAACTGGAGCGAAGAAGACCTTGCCTCCTGCGCACGGCTCATCGCCGAAGCCTACCAGGGCCACCCCGACTCGCTGATCAACGACCAGTACCGCTCGGTGCATGGTTCGATGCGATTTCTCAACAACATTGTGCGCTACTCGGGCTGCGGCGTCTTTTCCGCACAGGTGTCGCACGTCGTTATCGACCGCACCACCCATGAGCCGGTGGCGCTTATTCTGGGCTCGCGGGTGAGTCCGCAGAGCGGCCACATCACCCAGGTGTGCGTGCATCCAGGCTACCGGCGCATGGGGCTGGCGCGCATTCTGCTGTCTCTGGCTGCTTACGGGTTCATGCGCCAGGGCGCAACCGAGATTTCGCTCACCGTGACCGAGGCCAACTGGGAAGCGATCGATCTGTATCTGGCCGAGGGCTACAAATGCCGGCACACGTTTGACGCCGCAGTGTGGGAGCGACCTCTTCGGGGGTAATCGAAGACATTTAACAACGGCGGGGAAGCGTTTGAGACCACACCCTTCCGCACAAGACGCGGAAGGATGCGGCATCCTCGATTGTGGTGGCAAGAGGATGGATCACCCGCGCTTACCGCGCGATCAGAAACATGACCCAACTGAGCACGATGACCGAGCCTATGAATAGGGCGAAGCAGTAGAGGCCGTAGCGGAACATCTTTTGCGGGGTTTCGCGCTGGGTGATGGCGAAGACCGTGGAGGCGAACAGCGCAAACAGCAGCACGGCTGAGAAATGAGAGGGCCTGAGCACTAGGACTTCCTCCCCGTGCGCAGATTATGCGCGTCCACGGCGGCAATCACGTTCAGCAGTCCGGCCACGACGATGAACTTGGTGCCGTAATCGGCGGTGGTGAACATTACCGGGTCGCCGCCCAGGCCCATCACCCGGCTCACGATGTACATCAGGCCGTTGCCCAGGTCGCCCACTGTGCAGAGCAGATCCAGAATGTCCTTGGCGCCAGTGTAGATCTGGCCGTCCATGGCCAGGCCAAGGGTGAACATGGCTACGATGGACACCATGATCAGGGCGCCGCGGCCCCATTTGCGCAGCAGGAAATGTCCCGCTCCGGGCACCAGCCATCCGGCGATGAGAGGGAGATAAACGAACCCCTGGTGTGGTGTTTGTTCTGCGGCAGTGGACTTGTTTGGAGCGGTTCCCATTCCTACTTGACTATACAGTACCGGGAGGGTCCGGCCAGCAGGCCGAGGCAGCACGCAACCATCTTTGCGGGCTCAATAAAACAGGTACTTGCGCCAGCGGTCGTCGCTGCGGCCCAGCATGCGCATGATCTGCCGGCTGGTGTGCAGCGAGAAAGGTCGCGGCTCACGCATGAGCACCATGTCGTCAATCTCGTGGAGCAGGCGGTTGCCCTTGCGGCGATTGCAGCCATGGCAGCAGGCGACCAGGTTTTCCCACGTGGAGTTGCCGCCCCGCGAGCGCGGAATCACATGATCGAGAGTCAGCTCGCCAGGAGGCAGCGACTGGCCGCAGTACTGGCAGGTGTTGCGGTCGCGCAGCAGGATGTTCTTGCGTGAGAGCGCCCTGGTCTGGTGCGGGATGCGGCGGTATTCGAGCAGGCGGATCACCGACGGCATGGCGATGCGGCTTCGCTGGGCATGGAAAGTGAGCCCGTGCTCCTCTTCGGTGCGCGCGACTCCCTTGAGCACCAGCACCAGCGCCCGCCGCGCGCCGCAGATGTTGATGGGTTCATAGGACGCATTCAGCACCAGAACCGGCATTTGCAGCATGTGATCTGGCTGCAGGCAGTGCATGCCGGCGCCGTGGCTGGCCATTGCCGCGGCTTTGGAGATTGCCTTCTGCTTACGGGCATGAATCATGGCTTTTCCCAGCGACATCTCTTTTCCTCTCGTCCTAAAGGCTCGATGTAAAAAAGACCGTTGCTTTCACAAAATACTTGCCTTGATACCTTGACCGCGTAGGTTTGTGGTCTCCCAGGTCTCAAAAGCGAGACCTGGGGCACCCAGATTCACGGTCACCCATGCGAAATCACTAGGCAGCGGAGCTAATGAAGCGTTTGCCCGCTGACGTTTACTGCGGGCGCATCCAACTCCGCACCCGCCAAAGAAGATTGCCCCTCCGCCTGGCCAGCGAAGCCGAGACGCGAAGCCTGCTCTCGCCGTGCGCGGGCAAGCGTGGCCACATAAACAGATTGCGCGCCGGCCCTTTTGAGAGCCCGGGCCGCGGCGCGCGCCGTAGCTCCGGTGGTGAGAATGTCGTCTATCAGCAGAATGTGCTTGCCCGCAACCGCGGCGGGATCGCTTACCGAAAAGGCTCCGCGCACATTCAGCCGTCGCTGGCGCGGGCTCAACCCAGCCTGGCTTTCGGTTGCGCGCAGCCGCATCAGGGCGCTGGGCGCCAGCGTCAGCCGCCATCCGGGATGAGTCTTGGCGAGGCTTGCCAACGCTTCGCGCGCCAGCACGCGCGCCTGGTTGAATCCGCGCTGCGCATATTTGGAGCTGTGCAGCGGAACCGGCACCACCAGGAGTTGCTGCGGAGCCTCGGCTGCAAGCTGTGCCATGGCATGGGCCAGCAACTGTCCCAGTTGATAGGCCGCGGGGTGCAGCCTGTCGTATTTCAGTGCATGTATGGCGTCTTTCATCCGCCCGCGATAGGCACCGTAGGCTACTGCGCGCACAAAGGGCGGCGGCGCGAGTCGACACACGCGGCACAGCGCTGCCACGTGTGCTTCGGGACCGGCATCGGGAGCAGCATGGGATGGCACATCATCCATAGCATCGCCGCAGCAGGCGCACGCAGCCCCGCTCAGGGCTGCAATTTCAGCCCAGCAGCAGTTGCAAATTGGCACAGAAGAAAGCCGCGGCAAGAGGAAGCCGCAGAGAGAGCAGGGAGCGGGAAGCAGGGCGCAACCGAGTGCATCCACAGGACTTCGCAATACGCGAACCACTGCGCGCCAGCATGTGGTCGGCGATTGCGGAAGGTCGAACGTCAGTGGACGAGCTTCCAGGCGGAAGACGCACCTCGATTCGGGGCAGCTATGCGAGGCTGCTGCAAGTCACTGCCCGGTGCGCCAAGTATACTCCAACTCGAAGCCCCGCTTCCGACTGTCGCTTCTGGACTGGCATTTCCAGACCGGCGGTTTGTGGCCGGGGTCAGAGTGGTGGATATTCCGGGGCGCAGATCAGACTCTCAGCTCCCGCTCTCAGTTCCCGCTCTTGCTGCCCGAATATGCCAGAAAGCCGCCGCCCAGTATGAAAGCCACGCCGAGAATAGGCGGCAGCGGCACGTGATGATGAGAGGTCCGCGATACCTGCACCGGGCCCATGTCGATCTCTTTCTTATGCGTCGTAAACGTGATTCCGCCGTAAATCAGCGCGACCACGCCGGCAATTATCAAAACAATTCCGGCCATTTTCATCTTTCCGTTCCTTTCATTCGCCATCCTTCCGGGCACGTGCGCAGCGCGTCCCTCCGGTTACACGAAAAAGCCGGCCCAGACCTTGTGAATCGTCCGCGCCGGCTGCTATGACATTGCGCGCGCCGGTCAAGCTGACGCGGCTGCGCATGGAATAGAAAACGAGCAAGCTAGTTATGCGTGCCGGTAGGTTTATGAGTGGCTGCGTACTCGCGGTCGCGCTCGGCCGCATTCTTACGCTCGGCCTCATCCTGCGCATCGCGGGCCGCGTCCTTTACGTTACCCACCGCCTTTTGTACTTTGCCCTTGATCTGCTGAGCCGCGCCTTCTACCTGCGCATTCGTATCGCCTGTCCACTCGCCTACCTGACGCTTGGCACGCCCTGCGGTGTCATTAATTGTGCCCTTCACTGTTTCCTTATCCATGATTTGCACCTCCGTGCATGGGGGTTGATTGAGAGTGCGCAGCGGGATTACGCGCTACGCGTATTACCTTAAAGGTTTTGTCGCCGCGCAGGGCTCGTACAGGAACTAGACAACCCTGCGCCCGCTAATGAGCTGGATGACCAGAACCACCAGCGCAATCACCAGCAAAATGTGGATGAATCCTCCCAGCGTGTAGGACGTGACGACTCCCAGCAGCCAAAGAACCAGAAGGATTACAAAAATCGTCCAGAGCATCTTTCACCTCGCTTGCTTGTTTCCCATCACAACAGACAGCTTGGACGCCCGGTGTATTCCTCCGGGTTGTTCGTTTGCTGGAATTAAGTCGCAAAGTTCTTCGCAGGCAACCGCCCTTTGCAGGTCGGCATCGACGCGGGTTCACTCACTGGCTGAGGGCTGTATCTTTTCTTGAGAAGTCGCGATGCCGCATTTCTTCGTTGCGGTTGAGCAGCCTCCCACCCATTGGCCGCATCACACCCGGCATTCGACCTGTAGCTCGTCGCGTGTTGTATCTCCAGCTTTCTTTGCGCTCTCTTCAAAGGATTGCGAGTGCAAGGCCATTGGGAAAGGCAGGGGAAAGATGGCGGGAAAGAAGGAATAACACATGGCGGTGATGATGCAGGCGTTCTATTGGGACGCGGCGGCCAAGGAGAACAAGCTTGGGGAGTGGTGGAATTACATCGCGGAGAAGGTTCCGCAGTTAGCCACCGTGGGAATCAACACCTTATGGCTGCCACCTATTTCTAAGGGCGCGAGTCCGACTTCGAATGGTTACGATCTGTACGATTACTTCGATCTTGGCGACTTTGACCAGAAGGGCTCGGTCAAGACCGCCTATGGCAATCGCGCCGAGCTCGAAAACCTTATCGGCACGATGCGCAAGCACAAGATGAGCGCGCTGGCTGACATGGTGCTTGGCCATAACTCCGGCGCCGACAGCCAGGAGGTGAATCCACTCGACAAGCAGACGCGCTGGACAAAATTCGAGCCCAAGAGCGGCAAATTTCCGCGCGACTGGAACTGCTTTCATCCCTCCCGCTACGAGCGATACATGGTGGAAGGCGAACGGTACGCGGACTTTCCGCACCTCTGCCACCGCAATCCCCGCGTTTACGAAGCGATGTATACGTTCGCACGGATGTGCATTGAAGAGCTGGACTTCGACGGCTTTCGCTTCGACTTTGTGAAAGGCTACGGCGCCTGGATGATCGGCCTGCTGGCGAAGTACCAATACCAGAAGAAAAACGGCAGCGAGTTTACGCCGTTTATCGTTGGCGAATACTGGTCGGGTTTCGACGATATCGGGGGATGGATCGATGCCGTGCGCGCCGTCACCGACAAGCAGATCGCCGCGTTCGACTTTCCACTGCGCTACAAGCTGAAAGATGTCTGCGACACGCCTAACTACGATCTGCGCAATCTCACCGATGGCGAATCCATCTCCGCCGGACGCCCGTTCAACGCAGTGACGTTTGTCGAGAACCACGACATGGGCGGCAACCAGGTGGTCAACGACAAGCTGCTTGGCTACTCCTTCATCCTTACCGGCGATGGTTATCCGTGTATTTTCTGGTGGGATTATTACAACTGCGAGTTGGCGCGTCCGGGATCTCCCAATGGCATTGACGCGCTGATAGCGGCGCACCATCGCCATGCCGGGGGCGAGTCCAGCGTGCTGCACGCCGACCCAGACCTCTACATCATGCAGCGGGGAGGCACAGAGTCGCAGACGGGACTGGTTTACGTGCTCAACAACCTGGGCAATCAATGGAGCGGCACACAGGTAAAAACCAGGTGGCAGAACCAGCGGTTCGCGCCCGTCGCCTGGGATGGACACGACAATTCTCATCCCGATGAAAGGACAACCGACGGCGAGGGACAGGCGGAATTTCCAGCTCCGCCGCGTGGCTACTGCGTCTATGCGCCAGTCAATGAATGAATGGGAATGAGTGGGAGCAATGAGAACGCCTGCTGGAATAAGCGTCTTCGATCGCTTTGCCCGCCGCTGAAACCTCGACCGTTCTCGACCGTTTGTGTACTTGCCGACGAAGGAAGATGGCTGGGAAAGCAGATTCATCGCCGCTTTCAAATCGCCGGGTCCCTGACCGCCGCTTTCTAATGGGCTGTTATCTCCACGCAGTACTCACGACGTGCAAACCAAGAAGGAGGAAACATGCTTTTGCTTATCATTATCATTATCCTGATCTTCGGCTCGGGCTATGGCGGTTACCGCATGGGGCCCGGCTGGGGATATTACGGCGGTGGCGGCCTTAGCCTCATCCTCACCATTGTGCTCATCCTGCTGCTGCTCAGGGTTATCTGATCGGGGCATGAAAAAGGGCGTTGCCTCCGCACGGGAGGCAGCGCCCGGATGGAGACGCGACCGGTCGTTGTCAGGGGATCTTTTGGCCCAGGAAAACGAGGCTGATCGTGGCCGCTGGCAACTTCTCAAAGCGCGCGGCTGTTGCTGCGCCGTTGTTCTCAACGGTCAGGGAAATAATCTGCTAGAAACGCGTTTTATAGAGCAGTATGGCATCCAGCCGGCGAGGTCACAGGCGGATGCTTTTGTTCCAAGCTTACAGTTCTGTTTTCCACATTCTGAAAAATTCCGCAGCTACGCGCCAGACACCATCCTCGCCGAGCCGGTAGTAAGTTGCATGGACATTACGGCCACGGTCCTGCGTCCTCTGCTTGAGGATTTCGAATAATACCGTGTGGCGTCTTTCACCGTATTCGTGGATTCGGCGCGTGTGCCGGATCTGCTGAATGAGATGCCGGAGTCACTATCGACTTTCCGATGCGCAAGCAGACGCCAAAGGCAAGCCTGATTTGCGTGACGAAAGCCGATCGATCTCCGGACAGCATCACGTTGGAACTAGGCTACGACGGATGCGCGCGCGCCGTGGATGCGAGGCGCTATGATCATGGGTGAAAGTGGAGAACGGAATGAAGGCGCTGGTTAAGAGCAGGGCCGAGCGCGGCCTCTGGCTGGAAGATATTCCAGAACCGACCATTGGCATCAACGATGTGCTGGTGCGCGTGCGCTATACCGGCATCTGCGGAACCGATGTGCACATCTACCAGTGGGACGAGTGGGCGCAGAGGACGATTCCGGTGCCCATGGCCATTGGCCATGAGTTCGTTGGTGAAGTGGTAGCAATCGGCGCCAACGTGAATGACTTTTTCCCCGGCGATATTGTGAGTGGAGAAGGCCATGTGGTCTGCGGCCGCTGCCGCAACTGTCTCGCCGGCCGGCGGCATTTGTGCGCTTCCACGCTGGGTGTTGGTGTCAATCGCCCCGGAGCCTTTGCGGAGTTGATCGCGCTGCCCATGACCAACATCTGGCGTCACAGCCACTCTATCAATCAAGAGATAGCCGCGATCTTCGATCCCTTCGGCAACGCGGTGCATACCGCGCTTTCGTTTCCAGTACTCGGAGAAGACGTGCTCATAACCGGAGCAGGCCCCATCGGCATCATGGCGATTCCGGTAGTGAGGCATGCCGGAGCGCGGCACATCGTCATTACGGACATGAATCCCTTTCGTCTGGATTTAGCGCGCAAAATGGGCGCGACACTTGCTGTAAATCCCAATGAAATGCCGCTCGAAGCGGTGCAGAAGCAACTCGGCATGGCGGAGGGATTCGACGTAGGTCTTGAAATGTCCGGCAACGCGCAGGCCCTTCGAGACATGATCGCCAGCATGAGCCACGGCGGAAAGATCGCAATCCTCGGCATCCCGGCAAAAGAGATGCCGATGGACTGGCGGCAGGTGATTTTTAATATGCTCACCGTCAAAGGCATTTACGGGCGCGAGATGTATGAGACCTGGTACAAGATGACAGTCATGCTCGAATCGGGCGTGGACATTTCGCCGGTCATCACGCATCGGTTCCCATACCGCGACTTTCAGCAAGGGTTCGATGCCATGATCTCTGGACAGGCGGCCAAGGTGATCCTCGACTGGCGCGATGCGAGTTGAAGTGATGTGCGTTTATAGGATGCCGGCTTGGGATTGCGCCGGTGCTTCCTTCTTTTGCCGGCTTCCTTCAGTGTGCTGCCAATATCCGTCGCAGCAACCTGAGTTATGACGCGAGCACCACATCAATGCGGCTCGCCGCCAGAAAGGACAGCGATGTACGGCAAGGTTCAGCAGCATCTGCAAGAGAAGATAGCCGGAATACAGAATGCCGGTTTATATAAGCAGGAACGAATCATCAGCAGCCCGCAGAGCGCCCGTATTACAGTTGGCAGCGACAGGCCCGTGCTGAATCTGTGCGCCAACAACTATCTGGGTCTGGCAAACCATCCAGCCGTTGTGCAGGCGGCGCAACAGGCGCTGCAGGATTGGGGCTACGGTCTTGCTAGCGTCCGATTCATCTGTGGCACGCAGTCCATTCACAAGCAGCTTGAAGACCGGATAAGCGCGTTTCTGGGTACAGAAGACACGATCCTCTACGGCTCATGCTTCGACGCGAATGGCGGCTTGTTCGAAACGCTTCTCGATGCAGAAGACGCCATCATCTCCGATGAGCTGAATCATGCCAGCATCATCGATGGCGTCCGGCTGTCGAAGGCCGCGCGCTATCGATATCGCAACGGTGAAATGGGCGATCTGGAGACAAAGCTGAAAGAGTCCGCGGAGGCGCGCTACCGTCTCATCGCCACAGACGGGGTCTTCTCGATGGATGGCTACTTTGCGAAGCTGGAAAGCATCTGCGATCTGGCCGACAAATACGATGCGATGGTCATGGTGGACGACTCTCATGCTGTAGGCTTTATTGGACAGCACGGACGCGGGACGTCTGAACTGCGCGGTGTTGAAGGCCGCGTAGACATCCTTACCGGCACGCTGGGGAAGGCGCTAGGTGGCGCGAGCGGCGGCTACACCAGCAGCCGCAAAGAGATTGTTACGCTGCTGCGGCAACGGTCACGGCCCTATCTATTCTCCAACTCCGTTGCGCCGCCCATCGTCGCAGCCTCAATCAAGGTGCTCGACCTGCTGGCCGAGTCCGCCGACCTGCGGCAGCGCCTGAAACAAAACACCCATTTCTTCCGAGAGGGCATGGTGCAGGCGGGCTTCGACGTTCTCCCGGGCGAGCATCCCATTGTGCCGATCATGTTCGGAGATGCGGTCATCGCCACGCGTATGGCGGAACTACTTCTGGCTAAGGGCGTATACGTCGTCGCGTTCTCTTATCCGGTTGTGCCTCAGGGCAACGCGCGCATTCGCACCCAGATTTCCGCAGCACACACGCGCGAGGATCTCGAATTTGCATTGGCAAAATTCGCCGAGGCAAAAGCAGAGTTGGAACTCTGAGCAAGTGAAGAGAACGATGACAAGTGTCTCCGTCAGGGCGCTTGTGTCGTAATTACCAGGTCATAGCTTTCCAGCATCTGCTGGTGAGAGAGAAAGTATCCATCCATCGTCTGCCCGCGGCAGAATACTGTTCGGATCAGGCGGTGTTGTTGAGGGTTTCCGGTTTTGTGCCTGCGAGGTTGAGAATCAACTCCCCAAATGCCGAGTTGCACCAGGCAAACCACGGGCGCGTGAACTTGTGCGGATCGTTCTCGTTGAACGACTCATGCAGAAAGCCCGTGCCGGCCGAGCTTTTAATCAGCATGCGCAGGCAATGTTCAATCTCCCTGTCGTCCTGGCTGGTCATCGCGCGCATGATGATGGAGAGCGGCCAAATCATCTCCGGACCCTCGTGCGGGCCGCCGATGCCTTCGCCGACCGAGCCACGGAAGAAGAATGGATTGTCGTCGCTCAACACAAAGGCGCGCGTCTGTTGATAGACCGGGTCGTCTGCTTTGCAACAGCCAAGATAAGGCAGCGAGAGCAGGCTTGGTACATTGGCATCGTCCATCAGCAATGAGTTGCCCATGCCGTCGATTTCATAGGCATAGATTTTCCCGTGATTGGGATGATTCACGATTGCGTGCGAGCGCAGTTCCCGATCCACCTCATCTGCGAGAGAGGCGGCGTCATCGCCCAACCGGTTGTCCCGCAGTACCTCCACGGCGAGCCGATGCAACTGGCGCAGCGAGACTACGGCGAACAGGTTCGATGGAACCAGGAAGGGGAGCAGGCATGCGTCGTCCGACGGACGAAATGCGGAATGTATCAGGCCGATCTTGCGGCTCGGGTTGCCCAGGCCATCGTTGGGCGCATTGTCGTAGAACGATGTCGTGAGCCGTTGAAACCGGTAAGGGCCGTCTCCGTGCAGGCGCTGCTGCTCACGAAGAACGGCCACCACGCGCCGTGCCGCCCGATGCCACTGTTCGTCGAATGGCTCGGTGTCCCCGGTCATAGACCAGTAGCCTGAGGCGAGCCGCATGCAATAACAAAGCGAATCGACCTCCCACTTGCGCTCGTGCACGCCTGGCCTCATCTCTGTCAGATCGTGTGCAAAGATGCCGGTACGTGGCGTGGAATAGAAGGCATTGGCATAGGCATCCAGCAAAATGCAGGCGGCCTGCCGGTGGATCAGGCCGCGAAACAAACTCTGCAGCCTGGCATCGGTTTTCGCCAATGGCAGATAGGGCCACACCTGCGCGCTTGAATCCCGCAGCCACATCGCCGGAATATCGCCGGTGATGATAAATGTGTCCGGCCTGCCGTTGCGCTCAGTAAAACGCACTGTGGTATCGAGAGTATTGGGATAACAATTTTCAAACAGTGTGGCCAGCTGCGGATTGGGAATCCTGGCCTTGGTCGCAGCGATCGTGTTCTCAACTGTCTCACTGACAAAGGCGCGTTGCGCAAGCGGAGGCCGGCCATGATCTGCCGTAAAATCCGCCCGCGTCTTCTGATCACTTTGCGATGCACCATTCGCCGCGATTCGCGCAACCGCGTCAAGACGCCTGGAAAAAAGAGGAGTGAGCGCAGCCAAGCCATACATGCCCGCAAATGTGAATTCCCGCCGATGCATCGATTCTCCTGTCGCATCGCGGTCATGGCCCGATGCGAACAATGCCCCTGAACGCGCTGTGGCGGCGGCGCGCTTCTTCAATTGTGAGTCCCCGCGGCAGAACAGCCTGATACCGAAACCGGTTGGGCCGACCTATTCCAACCGCTGAGCCCGTGCGCAGCGCTGTCCAAAACCTGGGAAGAGTATACGCTGTTAAAAAAAGATTGACAACGCTGTCATTTTGGAGCTACATTTTTCTCGGTTAAAAATGACAGCGATGTCATTAGGTAGATCGCCTTACACGGTGAGCCTTCCCGGAAGCTAGCGCGGGAACCGCGACGCGGCGATGCCATACATCATGAGGAGGCACTTCAAATGAGACGCAGTCCACAATGCAACGACTTTTTCCTGCGGGGACGCGGCCATCTGCTCTTATGGCTTTGCAGCATGATCGCCGTTCTGGCTTCAGCATCCGCCCTGCACGCGCAGGAGTTCCGCGGCACCATCACGGGTCAGGTAACGGACGCCAATGGCTCGGTCATTCCCGGCGCCGCGGTGACGGCGTCCGGCCCGCAGCAAACCTACACCGCGAGAACCGAATCGGACGGCAACTTCACCATCCCTTTCGTGCAACCGGGCACATATACGGTATCGGTCGGGGCGCCGGGGTTCAAAAATACCCTGCAAAGGGGGATTGTCATCGACGTTTCCGCCAAGGTGAACCTTCCCGTTGTTCTCGATGTGGGAGCGGTGACTCAAAGCCTCAGCGTCTCTGCGCAGGCTGCCGCATTGAATTCGACCGATGCTTCAGGAGGCACGGTCATCGATCCCGAACAGGTGCAGAGCCTGCCTTTGAATGGACGCCAGATGTACTCGCTGCTTTCGCTTACGCCGGGCGTCAAGTCGCCCAACACGGGTAATGCGCAGAGCGAATTGAACGAGAGCAACGGCTATTCGATTAACGGACAGTGGGGCAACTACAACCAGTTTTCGATGAATGGCGCGCCTGTCTCGCAGCAGAACGGCGGGGGCTCGGGAACCTGGAACTTTTCGCCCAGCGTGGATGCTGTGGAAGAGTTCAAGGTGATGACCAATACCTATGACGCGCAGTATGGCCGCAGCAACGGAGGCACCGTCAACACCATTCTCAAGAGCGGAACCCCGCAGTTCCACGGCACGCTCTATGACTTCTGGCGCAACTCGGTGCTGGACGCCAACACCTATGCGCTCAACCAGGCCGGCGACCCCAAGCCATTCCACAACCAGCACCAGTTTGGCGGTACGCTGGGAGGCCCGGTGATCGGCCTGCGCAAGAACACTTTCTTCTTCTTCAGTTATGAAGGCTGGCGCGAGGCAGTTCCCAATAGCGTGACCACCACTACAGTGACCCCGGATGAGTTACCGGGCGGCGACGGCAGCGTGAATCTCTCCGGCTATTTGGCCGGTACGGGTCGCACCGCGATCTACGATCCTGAGACTACAACCTGCGCTGTGCCTGGGCAGGATCCCTGCCAGAACTATACGCGCCAGCCGTTTGCCAACAACACAATTCCTGCCGATCGCGTCAGCTCCATCGGCGTCAATATGCTCAAGCTGCTGCCTCTGGCGAACCGGCCCGGCTATGTGAACAATTACATCGTCAACGCACCGGGCAGAAATTCATACAATCAGGAGATCGCACGCGTCGATCATAACTTCGGCGACAAGACGCGCGTTTACGGCATGTTCGCCTACTGGTCGGGCAGCCAGTTATTCAACGCATCCGGATTTCCCGGACCCGCTGGATACGGCGGCAGCTACGACAACGCCGAGTCCACCCTCACTCAAGTGCTGGATGCGACGCAGACTTTCAAGCCGAATCTCTTCCTCGATGTGCGCGTCTCCTACAATCGCGAGTACAACATGACGTATGACGGCGCGGAATCCTCCGGCAAAACCGATACCACGGTCGATAGCATCGGCCTAAACATGCCGCAGTTGCCCACCACCGGCGCGCGTTACCTGCCCGAGATCACCACCAGCGATGGAGCGCTGCCGAACTTTGTAGGCAACATCACCAGTCCCACCATCTTCGAGACCTATGATGTGTCGCCTTCCATCACTCATGTCATCGGTCCCTCCAACCTGCACTATGGTTTCGAGGCTTCGTGGTATCACGACGTGGCCAACGGCGTGCGCAATGCGAACGGCACATTCACCTTCGGTCCTTCCTTTACACAGCAAAATCCGAAAGTGAACAACAACGACGGATCGAGCATTGCTGGTTTCCTGCTCGGTGATCCCCAGTCCGGCGGCGTCGAGTATAACGATCCCACCTATGAGTCGTATCAGTACTATGCCGCATACCTTCAGGACGACTGGAAGGTGAGTCACAGGCTGGCGCTGAACCTCGGCCTGCGCTATGAGAACGAATTGTCTCCCAAGGATCGCTGGGGCCGTTTGCAGGCCGGCATGTGCCTCACCTGCACCAATCCCATCAACAGCGAGATGCCGTCGGTTGCGCTTCCCAACGGCGCCGCCTTTGCCAATCCGATCATTGCCGGCCTTGAATTCCAGAAAAACCGCACGCCGTATCAAAACACCTGGGGCATTCTGCTGCCCAAGTTCGGTGCATCGTTCCTGATCGGCAAGAACCTAGTCATGCGCGGAGGCTGGGGAATTTCCCGGGCCCTGGGCTTCGAACTCGGCGGCACATCCACCTGGGATACGACCACCAGTTACGTGGCGTCGCTGGATGACAACCTTGTGCCCACCGCGTACTTCGGCAATGGCAATCCGTTTCCCAACGGCTACTCCACGCCGCCGGGCGACTCGCTCGGACTTGCTTCCGGCGATGGAGATGGCATCTGGGAAGACAGCTGGTATCGCAAGATTCCTTACACGCACCAGTTCTCCTTCGGTTTTGAAAGCCAGCTCCATGGCGGCATTGTCTGGGACACAGAGTACGTGGGCGCGCGTACCCTCGATCTGCGCGCGGGCTATCAGCGCGACCACCTGGCGCCCGCTCAGTTTAACCAGGGCACACAGAACCACGCCTATCTTGACCAGATGATTGCAAATCCTTTCTACGGGCTTTCGCTCGTTCCCGCCACTTCGTATCTCGGATCGCACCCTACGGTGCCTGTGCGGGAGATGATGGTGCCCTTTCCGCAATACGACAGCCAATACGGTCCGGAGGTATGGGAGTGGAACACGCCCTGGGGTTACAGCAATTACAACTCCCTGATTGCCAAGGCGGAGAAGCGGTTCAGCGGCGGCGGCCTGCTGAGCAACGGTCTCAGCTTTACGACGGCCTTTACCTGGTCGCGGCTTATCAGCGCCACCGGACTGCTGAATGACGGCCTTCTGGCAGACAACGGTCCCTTTTACGGGATCGACTCGTCCGATCGTCCCTTCCTCTTCAGCGTCGCGGGTGTCTATCAGCTACCCATCGGCAAAGGTGGCATGATTGCCACCGGCGCGCACGGCGTGGCAGGCGCTTTGATCAATGAGTGGCGCGTGGACTGGATTGTCAACGACGAGAGCGGAACACCGGTCAGCTTCCCTAACAGCTACTTGTATACCTGTGGAAACTACAACATCCGCCCGGCGCACAGAAGCTGGAGCACCTATCTGAACAACTCCAACGCGAGTTGCTTCACAGGCTTTCCGGAGTACACTGCCATTACGCAAAAGCCGCTCACCACGGCGGTTCGAACGCCCTGGGCCGAGCAGAGCCAGGTGGCAGTGCAAAAAGACTTCGCAATTCGAGAGCGCGAAAAGCTTCAGTTCCGCGCTGAAGCATTCAACCTGACCAATACGCCCATCTTCAATGGTCCCAACACCGGCAATCCCAACGCGCCCATTCAGCCTGTGAACGGCATTCGTGCAGGCCAGCCTGGCGCATTTACCGGCTATGGAACTGTGGGCAATTCAACCGTGAACAGTCCGCGGCAGATTCAACTGTCGCTCAAGATACTGTTCTAAACAGCGGCGATGGAGGGGGTGGCTCGCACCGCCTCTTCCACGCAATTTCATCGACTTCGGTGTGTTCTTCGGCACACCTTCCAACAGCAGCCTGCTCTGGCTGCCAACATGCCGCCGCGTTTACAAGGAGACCGGAAGTTGCCCGAGTTCCGCCGCCGAATCAAGCTTGTTTCGCTCGCAGCTCTCCTGCTTTGCACAGGCATGGCCGCCTCCAGCGCGCCCGACTCCTATGGCGGCCGCCTGCAGCAGGCGCGGCAGGGTGTCGCCGCGTTGCAGCAATGGTATGACGCTGCACAAGGCACCTATCGCACCACCGGATGGTGGAACTCGGCGAACGCGTTGACCGCGCTGATCGACTACGCGCGCCTCGGCAAATCCAATGAGTACAATTTTCTGATCGCAAACACCTTTGTCGCCGCCCAGAATCAGAACGCAGGATTTCTGAATCGTTACTACGACGACGAAGGATGGTGGGCTCTGGCTTGGATTGATGCCTATGACCTCACCGGCAACAAGCAGTACCTGGTCATGGCCGAATCCATCTTTGCCAACATGAGCGGAGGCTGGGACCAGACCTGTGGCGGCGGCATCTGGTGGAGCAAAGATCGTACCTATAAAAACGCCATCGCGAACGAGTTGTTTCTTTCCGTCGCAGCGCATCTGGCCAACCGGGATACCGCGCATCGCGACGAATATCTTGGCTGGGCCAACCGCGAATGGAAATGGTTCGCCGCAACCGGCATGATCAACCGCGACGATCTGGTGAACGATGGCCTTGGTCCCGCGCATGGCCCAACCACCGCGGCCTCCTGCGGAAACAACGGTCGTACCACTTGGACGTATAACCAGGGCGTCCTGCTCGGTGGCCTGGCCGAGCTTTCGCGGCTCAACCCCAATCCCTCCCTGCTACAGACCGCACAGAAAATCGCCGCCGCGGCCATCGCGCATCTCGCCGATCAAAACGGCGTGCTGCGCGAGCCCTGTGAGCCGCACTGCGGCGCGGATGCAGTGCAGTTCAAGGGCATCTTTGTGCGTAATCTCGTTGCCCTGGATCGTGCATCGCCGCAGCTTGCGTACGGGGCATTCCTTGAAGCGAACGCGCATGCCATCTGGAGCCGAGACAGAGGACCGGGCGGTCAGTTCGGCGAGGTGTGGTCGGGTCCTTTTGCGGACGCAAACGCAGCCAGCCAGAGTTCCGCGCTCGATGCGCTGGTTGGCGCCGCGGAACTGGAACCGACAGACAAAAGAAACACGCAGTAACTTTGCTATATCAAGACGATTCAGTGGGTCCATTTATCCCGTAGTCATCCCGTGAATCATTGCCTATGAATCGTAAGCTGATCGTTGCAGCTCTTGCAGGCTCTTTTTCCGGTGTTCTGTTTGGTTATGATATCGGCGCCATCGCCGGTGCTGCGCCAGACGTAAGGGCAGGTTTCGGCCTCACTCCGTCCGGCCTTGGTCTGGCGATTTCATCTGCTTTGCTGGGAACCGTCGCCGGTTCCATCGCGGCAGGTTCTGTGGCCGACATCTTTGGCCGACGCAAGACAATCGCAGCCGCCGGGATTCTCTATGCCATTGCGATTCTCGCTGCAGCGTTCGCGGATGCGCTCGTGCACTTCGCGATCTGCCGGTTCGTGTGCGGCGTCGCGATAGGAGTCATCTCGGTCGCGGTTCCCATGTATCTGGCCGAGGTTGCTCCATCGCGCCTGCGCGGAAGCATCGTCGGCTCCTTCCAGCTCAGTGTGAGCATTGGCGTAGTTGCCGCCTTCCTGGCGGGCTATCTGTTTTCAGAGCACATGGGCGCTCGCTCAGGGTGGCGTCTGGTGATAGCTGGAGGCGCCGTCCCCGCATTGCTTTCAGAGTTGTTTCTGCTGTTCTCGCCTGCCAGTCCGCACTGGCTCGCGATCTGTGGACGCGTTCAAGAGACGCAAGCCTCACTGGCCGGACTGGGCTCCGTTCGGCCCGACCTTGAGGCCGGCAGAATCTCTGCTTCGCTTGAAAATGCAAATCAGGCTAGACATCCAAGGCTGTTTACACGTCAATACATAAGACCGATCGTACTTGCCATCAGCATTGCCATGTTTAATCAGCTCACCGGCGTTAATGCGCTGCTCTATTATGTCCTCGATGTCTTCAAAGATCTTGGCGGCGGCCGGCTGAACGGGCGCGCGGACGCCCTCATTCTGAGCACAACGAGCCTGGCCGTAACCATTCTTGCGGTCTTCATTATTGATCGGGTGGGGCGCAAGCCGCTTCTTCTTGCCGGGGCCGTGGGCATGGGCATCTGCCTGTTGCTGCTGCCCGCCATTCGGCATTATGCGTGGCCCGCGTCGGCTGTGGTCGTCGTCTTTGCCTGCTACAACGCCTGCTTTGGATTTTCTCAGGGCGCGGTCATCTGGATTTATCTTAGCGAGATCTTTCCCTTGGCGATGCGCGCTCGCGGGCAGAGCCTTGGAACCACCGTCCACTGGTGCGCCAACGCCCTCGTCGTAGGCACGTTTCCCATCCTTGCCAGTCACATGGGAGGAAAAGTCTTTATAGGCCTGGCCGTGCTCATGGCTCTACAATTCTTGATAATCCTTCTGTTTTATCCGGAAACCAAGTGCACGGCGCTGGAGTCGTCTGTGGCCTGAATGGTAGCGTGTTGGTTTTACCCAGAATCTGCAGCTTTCGTCGAATTTACAAGGATGATTAGATGATAAAAAAAGTCGCCTCCGTGACCCTGCTGGATGTGGCGCGCGAGGCGGGCGTATCTATCAAGACCGCTTCCCGCGCGCTCAATGACTCTCCCGAGCTTCGCCCCGCAACCGCCGCCCGGGTTCGGGAGACAATGGCTCGGCTCGGCTATCAGCCCAATGAACTGGCTCGCGGGCTCAAGTCGAAGCGCTCCGCGGCTGTCGCCATGATCGCTCCCAACCTGGCGGATCCGTTCACTGCAACCGCACTGCAGGCCATCCAGGATGTGGCGCGCGCGCATAGTCACGTGGTCATCCTCGCAAGCTCCGGTGGAGACGTCGGCCTGGAGGAATCGGAACTTCAGGCCATGGTCCGCCGCCAGATAGACGGCATCATTCTGATCGCGGCCAACGCAGGCAAGAGCCGTCTTGAGCCCTCCATCACAAGTCGAATACCCACCGTCGTCTTCGATGAACCGGTGCGCGGCGCGGACATCGATACTATCACCGTGACCAATCGCAAATCCGCCCGCGAAGCAACCGAGCACCTGCTCGGCCATGGCCATCGTCACATTCTCGCCGTCGGTGCGCGTCCGTCTCTGTTCACCTGCGCGGAACGCGTCGCCGGATATCGCGCCGCCATGAAAAGCGCAGGCGCCGAGCCCTTCGAGCTGCTCGTGCAACATGAGAACGAGCTCACCCCCGAAGTGCTGTCCGGTATCTTCTCGGGCGGCCGACCTGTCAGCGCGATCTTCAGCCTCAACTGGGTCTGCGCTATAAGGGTTCTGCGCGCACTCAGCGCGCTCAAGAGACGCATCCCGTCTGACGTCGCGCTGATCTGCTTCGACGACTTTGATCTCGCCGAGATGATTCCGCCCGGCCTGACCGTTGTCCGGCAGCCAACGCGGGAACTGGGATACCGGGCCGCCACCAGCCTCTTCGAGCGCATTGAAAAAACCGGCTCTCCGCCGGCGCGGAAAATCGTGCTGGCCACGGAGTTCATCATTCGCGGCTCATGCGGTTGTCCGGCGAAATATTCAGACTGATGCCTGCTGAGAGCACTCGGCCACGAGGAACAAAATTAATTTGACATATTCCTATATAAGCATGTAATGTTCTTTGCATGGCGCGTGCTGCTACTACCTCGGATGCTTTCAACGCAATCGCCGAACCACGGCGGCGGCAGATTCTTACCTACCTGGCGGGCAACGAGCGCCAAGTGAGCGAGATTGTGATTGCAGTCGGGCTGGACCAGCCCTCGATCTCGAAGCACCTGGGGGTGCTGCGCGAGGTGGGGCTGGTGCATGTACGGCGAAACGGCCGTCACCGGCTCTATCGAACCAATGCGGAAGCCATTCGCCCGCTGCACGAGTGGACCGCCACGTTTGAGCGTTATTGGCAGCACACGTTGCTGCGCGTGAAGCAGCGCGCGGAAGCGCAGATGGGCCGCCAACCTGAATCCGACCGCAACACCCACAAGGAGAAACCATGACACTGACCGCACTCGATGTTGAAAGCCTCTCGCTGCTGGTGGAGCAGGAGATTCACGTGAACGCATCGCTTGAAGCCACGTTTGACGCACTGCTGGAGCAGCTTGGCCCGGCGAATGAAACCCCTGATGGCACGCCGCTTCCATTTGTGCTGGAAGCTTGGCCCGGCGGCCGCTGGTTCCGCGACCTCGGCAACGGCAACGGCCACTTCTGGGCCAACGTACAGGCCATCAAGCGGCCCACGCTGCTGGAGTTCAGCGGGCCGCTGTTGATGTCTTACCCGGTGGCCAACAATGTGCAGTACCGGCTGACCCAGACCAGCGACGGAACGCTGATCAAGTTTCGGCACTCCGGCTTCGGGCTGCTGCAGGAGGATCATAAGAAGGGCGTGAACGCCGGCTGGAACCACATGAACCAGAAGGCTCGGGAGCGGGCAGAGAAATCCCGCTGAACGGAGCGCGCTGCCCTTCGCGGCTATGCGCTGCAAATCAAAACCGCAAACAAGACCGCAATGAAGGAGAATTGCCATGCTGGCTACCCAATCCACGGCAACCATCGCAGAGTCCATGCTTGCCGAGTTCGAGACGCAAACCGCCGTTACGCGCAGGTTCCTGGAGCGTTTGCCGGAAGACCGGCTTACCTGGAAGCCGCACGACCGGTCGATGACCGCAGGCCAGCTTGCCTATCATCTGGCGAGCGTGCCGGCGGGCGTGGCGCGGCTGGTGGAAAGCAATCCGGCGCCGGCGCCGAAGGCCTTCACGTATCCGCAGCCGGCCAGCGTGAAGGAGATCCTCGACACGCTGGATGAGAGCCTGGTGACGGTGCGCGTGGTTCTGCCCAGATTCGACGATGCGGCCATGGCCGAGACATGGCGGCTGGCTGTGGACGGCGCAATCGTGGTGGAGCAGCCGCGCGGTGTGTTTCTGCGCAACGTGATGCTCAGCCACTGGTACCAGCATCGCGGCCAGTTCAGTGTGTATCTGCGCCTGCTGAATATTGCTGTGCCGGCAAGCTGGGGTCCCAGTGGGGACGAGCCGTCACCGCTTTTGCAGAAGAGGCAGCCGGTCTGAGCGAGGGCGAGGGACTATGTGTCCGTTATGCATTGCAACCGCCGCGGTGATTGCAGGCAGCGCTACGGGAACCGGCGGCCTGACTGCATTTCTGGGCCGTACATTTCTGAAACAGAGAAGCCTGAAACACAGAAGCGCCCGTGGAAACACGGGCAGCGCAAAGGAGGTTCAAGATGGCAACCGTTGCGACGGAAGTGAAGAACCCGAAGGTCGTCTCGCACGCCGAGTGGGTGACGGCCCGCAAGGAATTTCTGGCGAAAGAGAAGGAGCTAACACGGCTGCGCGATGAGCTGAGCCGCGAGCGCCGCGAGCTGCCCTGGGAACGGGTGGAAAAGCGCTATGAGTTTGAAGGGCCGGACGGCCGGATGCCGCTGGACGGGTTGTTCGGCAAGCGCAGCCAGTTAGTGATCTACCATTTCATGCTCGGCCCTGGATGGAAGGAGGGCTGCCCGAGCTGCTCATATCTTGCGGACCACTTTGACGGCGCGGCCATTCACCTGGCCAATCGCGACGTAACGCTGGCAGTGGTTTCGCACGCGCCTTACGCGGAAATTGCCGCATTCAAGCAGCGGATGAGCTGGCGTTTCCAGTGGTACTCGTCTTTTGGAAGCGACTTCAACTACGACTATCAGGTATCGCTCCGGCCACAGGATCGAGGCGAGGAACAGGTTTATTACAACTACGAGATGGTCGAGTTTCCCAGCGAAGAGCGCCCCGGACTAAGTGTGTTTTTCAAGGACGGCGAGGGAGACATATTTCACACGTATTCGAGCTATGCGCGCGGGCTGGACATTCTGGTAGGCGCGTATAACTTTCTGGACATGGTGCCGAAAGGCCGCGACGAAGACGGCTTCAACTTCAGCATGGCCTGGGTGCGCCATCATGATAAGTACGAGGATGGCTACTTCGTCGATCCCGGGCAGTCGTATGTGCAGCCGGAGAAGGTGCAGAGCAAGGCCGCGGGCTCGTCGTGCTGCGGCGGCGAGCATCACGCGTAGAGGTTGACGCCTGGCGGATGCAGCAACGGAATGGAGTGGGCGGGATGCGCGATACGCATCCCGCTTTTCGCCTATTTGCCGGCCTGTTGAATCATCTGCTCCGCGCGGCTCATGGCGTCTTCGCGGCTCTGCTTTGCGGCGTTCATGTCAGCAGGCCGCAATGGATTGCTTGCCATGCGCTGGGCGAATGCATCCACGCGCTGCGCGAACCCGGAGGCATCGGCGGCCACCGCCGCCTGGGCTTGGGGCAACACGTCATGGAAGTGCGCGATCTGCTGCACGGCGCGCTCGGGATGATAGCCAAGCCGGTCGCCGGTCTGCATGGCGTCAATGAGCAGGTCGGGTGGCGAAGAGACGGGCCAGGTCTGCTGCAGCGCGTCATACGCGGCGCGCAGACGGGTCATGGCGCCGGCAAAGCCGTCCAACTCATTGCGCCGCGCGGTGAGGCCGGGGGCGCGGCGGACTTCGATGATGACCTTTTCGCTCACGCTGCGGCGCGGCACGGCAATGACGGTGGTGAGTGTGTTGCCTACAAAACTCCAACCGTCCTTCGTTCCGTCCTGTCCGCTCCTACCAGACTGTTTGAGCGGCTTGCCGTTGACGGTGACCGCGGCCGGGGGCCAGTCGGCGGGCAGCCGCAGCTGATAAGCGCGTGCGGTGAGCATGCCGGGATAGTGGCCCTGGACCGGGCCAATCTCCACGCGCAGCGTATCGCCGGTTTGCGCGGCCTGGATGGGCGTGCGCGCAAAGACGCCGCGCTGATAATCGACGGAGACTCCGGAGTCCTCATAGACCGAATAGCTCGAACTCTGACCGGGCGCGAGCGGCCACACGTTCACGATGAGCGGGTCAACCGGCTTGGCGCCGGTGTGCAGCATGGGCGGCTGCATGGGCACAATGGCGCCGGCCCTGAGATAGACGGGAATCTGATCGATGGAAAACCGGCGATCGACCTGCGCGGGTCCGTCGAGGCGCTTGCCGGTGGGCCACTCGATCCATTGGCCGGCCGGCAGCCAGATTTTTTCCTCCGCCAGCCCTGATACCTTATCGGCCGGAGCGACAACGGGCGCGGCCAGCATCTGGTCGCCGAATAAATATTCATTCCTGGCGTCATAGGCAGGAGGAGAGTTGGGCCAGTCGTAATAAAGTGGGCGTAAAAAGGCTACGCCTGTGTCGTAGGTGCGCCGCGCCTCTGTATAAATATACGGCTGCAATGCATAACGGAGCTGGAAGGTGGAGCGCAGAATGGACGAATAGGGCTCGGGATAAGCCCAGATGCGGCGCTCGGAGTCGGGATTCTTGGTGGTGTGGGTGCGCAGAATCGGACTGAAGGCGCCGAACTCGACCCACCGGGTGTAGAGCTCGGGGTCGACCGCGCCGGGCATGTGGCCACCGATGTCGTGGCTCCAATATGCGTAGCCGACATTGGCCGCGGTGGCCGTGAACCAGGGTTGAAAGGCGAGCGAATCCCACACCGATATGGTGTCGCCGGAAAAGCCGATCTGGTAGCGATGGTTGCCCAGGCCGCCCCAGCGATGAAACAGCAGCGGACGCTTGCCCTCGCGCTGCTGATCGGTGAAGTGAAGGTAGTTGAGCCACCATGTGTTGTTGACGCCGGGCAATTTGGTGTCAGGCTCCTGCTGCCAGTCGAGCCACCAGAAGTTGATGCCCTGCTTCTCGAGCGGATGAAGGACGAGGTCGAAATAGCTGGTGGCCCAGTGTTTGTCGGTAGGGTCGAAGGGAACGTATTTCTTGGTTGCCGGATCGATGCCCATGGCCCGCGCCATCGCCGGATAGGCATGCTCCCAGGGCTGGATGCCGGAAGCGGGATGCAGATTGAGCGTGGCCTTCAGGCCTTCCTGGTGAATGCCATCGAGAAAGTCGCCGGGATCGGGAAACAGCAGCTTGTTCCAAGTGTAGCCGGTCCAGCCGAGCCGTTCGCCGGACTGATCTTTTTCGCCCATGGCCTTGAGCTGGTCATCGCTGATGTGCCAGTCCATGTCGATGACCAGGACATCGAGGGGCGTGTCGTTTTCACGGAATCCGCGCACCAGCTCATTGAGCTCCTGGTCGCTGTAGGCCCAGTAGCGAGACCACCAGGCGCCAAAGGCAAATCGCGGCGGCAGCGGGATGCGTCCGGCCACGCGGACATAATCGCCCAGGGCCTTGCGGTAGTCGTGGCCATATCCGAAGAAGTACCAGTCCAGATACGAGCCCGGCTTTTCGTCTGCGGGCCGCTCCATTACCCACGGCCACGGACTCTTTTCGCCTTCCAGAAAGCGGAAGTCCGACGAGTCGAACAGCGGCCGGGTCGAATCATTCACCAGGGCCCAGCCGGACCGCGATATGAGCCCCTGCCCGATCGGCTCTTTTGTCTTGTTGCCGCGCGCGCCGTCGAGTGTGCGCGTGGTGCCGAGCAGATTTTCAGGATCTTCCATGCGCGGATGCCACACCACCGGCTTGCCGTCTAAGGTGAGCGCAATGGAAAGATCGCCGGCGGTGAAGCGGCCGTCGGCCGCCGGTGTGTAGGTGAGCGTGAGCGCGCTGGTCCGGATGGTAAGTGTTTTGCCGTCGTCGGTCACTCGATGCGAAAACTCCGGCACGGAAAGCCGGCGATTGATGAACACGAACGAGGCGTGGTCCTCAAACCTGTCTGCCGCCGACCATTCCATGCGGATCATCTGCGGCGTAAGCACGGTGAACCGCGCGTGACCCAGCGTGACAATGGCCTTTGCATCGGCGACCGGATCGTCCGCGGGTGGAATGGGGTGTGCGGCGGTCTGGACCCGGCCTGACTGGGCCTGGGCTGGCTGGGCATGCGCCGTCAGTCCGAGACTGCCTGCTGCGGCCATGCTCAATACCGCAAGCAGGGTCGATACTGCAAACGAAATCCGTACTGCAAACGGGCTCTGTGCCGCAATGCGTCTGGAAAACATCGGTGGGCCTCTCCTGATTTCTTGTCGTAGGAAAGGCTATCATCGCCGTAGCCGAGGGGCAAAAAACACGATCCCGGGTGCTCAGACGCGGGCGCTCAGGGCTGGCTGCTCAGGTCGCGCACCATCATCAGGCCGCCGATCAGTGCTCCATCATCGGAGTAGATCGGCTTGCTTGAGAGTTCGAGCCGCGCCTGGGTTCCGTCCGGATAGATGTACTGCATGCGTCTGGGGCCGAGCGGCTCGCCGCGCAGCATGGTCCGCGAAAGCGGGAACTCGTCGAATGCAAGCTCGCGTCCATCTGTCCGCGACAGGCCCAGCCGGCTGTACTCAGTCAGCTTCTGGCCGGCAAAGACGGCGCCGCGAAAGATGCGCTCAGCTTCTGGATTCACCATATAGATGGTGCAGTCCTGCGCATCGGCCAGCACCATGCCGATGGGCGCGGCATTCACCGCGGCGCGCAGCTCGGCCTGACAGTTCTGCAACTCCTCGGCGACCTGCTTGTGAACGTCCACCTCTTCCACCACGCCGTAGATGCAAACCACTTTGCCGCCGGGGCCAAAGCGCGGCGCGCCGCGCGAGCGCATCCACTTCCATCCTTTGCCTGGCCGCTGCACGCGATACTCGATATCGATGGGATCGCCGGTGCGGAGCGAGACACGAATCGCCTCGCGAGTGGGCTCCATATCGTCCGGATGCAGCATCCTGAGCCAGCCGTTGCCGAGCGCCTCTTCGAGCGGCTGTCCGGTGAACGACTCCCAGCGCGGGCTCGCCTCGGTGACTTCGCCGGCGCTATCCAGCACCCACGGCACGTGCGGACTGAGCTGGATCATGTGCCGGTAATGGTTTTCGCTTTCGCGCAGCGCGCGCTCGGCCTGCCGGGCGCCGGAAACGTCCATGATGGCGACCGAGACGCCCAGAATTTCTCCGGCCTCATCGCGCGCCGGCTGGTAGGAGAGCATCAGTGTCTGCCCCTGGCCGCCGCCTGGCGGAGGCGGCTTTTCAATCTCCACGCCGCTGACCGGCTGGCCCTGCAGGGCGCGGCGGATGTGCGGCTCAACCAGCGGAAACACCTGTGGAATGACCTCGGCGACGGTGCGGCCCAGGTGCGCCGCCGCCGGAACGCCGTTCAACTGCGCGAGCTGCCGATTCAGGCTCACGTAGCGCATATTGCGGTCCAGCATGCACAGGCCCGCTGGCACGCCATCATAGATAGCCTGCAACTGAGCCAGCCGCTGCGACGGCAACAGGTCGCCGCTCATAAGCGATCCACCGTCGATGGACGTGGGTGGGACGGCCAGTGGATTGCGCCGCGCTTCGGCCACCAGCGCGGGAAGCTCCGCCGCCGTGATCGGCCTGCCGAACAGCCAGCCCTGCGCGAGGTCGCAGCCCATCCAATGGAGCATGCCGGCCTGCTCGCGGGTTTCCACGCCTTCGGCCACGGTGACGAGTCCAAGGCTCAGCCCCAGCCCGATGACCGAGGCGACAATCTTGCGGCTCTCGCGCTTGAGCGTCATGGAGCCCACAAAGCCGCGGTCCACCTTGAGTTCGTCGAAGGGCAGCGTGTGCAGGTGCTGCAGGCTGGAGTAGCCGGTGCCGAAGTCGTCGAGCGCCAGCTTGCAGTTGAGCGCCTTCAAGGCGCGCGCCGTGTCCAGCGCTCGCGCCGGATCGTTGAGCAGCGCGCTTTCGGTGACTTCAACGATCAGCCGGTCGAGCGGAAAGCCACCCTGTGCCGCCAGCCCGGCAACGCGGTCCGCCAGCTTGTCGCCCAGCAGTTGAAGGGGTGAAACATTGATCGAGAGCGTCAAGGAACTCTGCGTGAGCGCCGGCAGCGCGAAAGCGGTGGTGACCAGGGTACGGGAGAGATGGTCCATGAGCCCGTATTTTTCAACGAAGGGAATGAACTGTTCGGGCGCAATGACGCCGCGATCTTTATGACTCCAGCGGGCCAGCATCTCGAAGCCGGCCAGTTGACCGGTCCGCAACTCGACCAGCGGCTGGAAGACGGGGTAAAACCCGCCTTCCTCCAAAGCCCGCAGGAGGTCGATTTTGCTGAACGTCATGCACACAATCTACGCCCAAGCCGGCGGATGTGCCACGAACAAAACGCGATCAAAGAACGCGATGGTTATTTTTGGCACCATGTCTGATCGAGAGTTGATCGAGCCCGCGGCAAAGGGCCGGAGCTGCACACGTTCTCATCTGGCGTCGTCATTGGCCGGGTCGTTTACCGGGTCATCGCCTGTCTTCTCGTCCACCTGCTCGTCGGCCAGTCTTTCAAGCTGATTGCGCCAGTCCAGCGACTCGATAAACGGCTTCGACTCGCGCCAACCCGGCTCCACGATGATGTGCAACTCGAGATAAACGCGGGTGCCGAGCAGAGACTCGATCTTGCGCCGCGCTCCGGCGCCAATCTCCTTGAGCTTGCTGCCGCCCTTGCCGATCAGGATTGCCTTTTGGCCGTCGCGCTCGCAGTAGATGACGGCCGAAATGCGAGTGAGCGGATTTCTTGCCGACGGGTCCGGCTCCTCAAACCGCTCGATGACCACGGCGGAGGCGTAGGGAACCTCTTCGCCGGTTTCGATGAGAACGCTTTCGCGGATGAGCTCGCCCACCATGAAGCGCACCGGCTGATCGGTGTACTGATCCTTCGGATAGTAGCGCTCGCCTTTGGGAAGAGCGTCGACGATCTTGCGCAGCAGCAGATCGAGCCCGTCGCGCTTGCGCGCGCTGACCGGAATAACCTGTGCAAAGTTGTGCTGTTTGCTCAGGCCGCTGATCAGTGGCAAAAGCTGATCCTTGCCGACCAGGTCGATCTTGGTGAGTACCAGAAATACGGGGCAGTCGAGTTTGCGCACCAGCCCGAAAAGAAATTCGTCTTCGCTGGCCCAGTTTGGCGCTTTGGGCCGCGGCTTCGATCCGGCTGGAGCCGTTGCGCCGGTTTTGCCGGGCATGGTCTTGACGGATGTAGTTTCGCCGATGATGGTTTCGCCGGGCGTGATTTCGGTAGCTTGGGAATCGGGGTCGGCCAGCTTGACCCGGCGCGTAGCGTCCATGAGGACCAGCACCAGGTCGCGGGTTTCGAGCGCCTCGTACACCTCCTGCAGCATGCGCCGGTCGAGCTGGGTTCCGGGCTTGTGGACGCCGGGTGTATCGACAAACACGATCTGCGCGGCCGGGTGCGCGCCCTTGCGCGCGGGCACTTCGACCACGCCGGCGATGCGGTTGCGGGTGGTCTGCGGCTTGGCGGTGACAATGGCCACCTTCTCGCCGGTGAGCGCGTTGAGAAGGGTGCTCTTGCCCGCGTTGGGCCGGCCCAGAATAGCTACGAATCCTGATTTCAAGCGGCTTTTTTCGCTCCCGTGTCTATTATCGCGGATTTGCCTGCGATGGAGATTGCCGCGCGCATTTACGCGGCTGAATTTGCGGGTTGGCATTTACGCGGGATGGGCTTGCGGAGTTGCTATCATCGTCACCATGACGCCTGAGGGCCAAACCGAACGGCTCATCCTGCGCCCGCTGGCACTGGCCGACGCGACGCAGATTCAGCAGATCTTTCCACGCTGGGAGATTGTGCGCCACCTGCGCAACATTGTTCCGTGGCCTTACCTGCCGGGCAGCGCGCGGCAGTTTTTGGAAGAGATCGCGCTGCCGCAGATGGCCAGCGGCGAGGCCTGGCACTGGGCGCTGCGGCTGAAGACGGATCCGGAGCGGATCATCGGGTCAGTCGGTTTGAAAAGCCATGACGAGGACCATCGCGGCTTCTGGCTTGGCCTGCCCTGGCAGGGCCAGGGATTGATGAGCGAGGCCTGCGTGTGGGTGAACGATTTCTGGTTCGAGACGCTGGGGTTTCCCGTGTTGCGGGTCTCGAAGGCGGTGGAGAACGAGGCTTCGCGCCGCGTGTCGGAGAAGCAGGGCATGCGCCGCGTGGGCACGCATGAAAAGGATTACGTCTCAGGACGACTGCTCTCGGAAACCTGGGAGATCACTGCCGCGGAGTGGCGCGCATGGAAAGCGGCGCACCTATCTGGGCGCGGGTGAAGCGGCGCTTTCCTGCGTGGGCGGCGGAAACAGGCGCAGCCGCTCGATGCGGCGCCCGGTGGAGGCCACGACCTCAGTGCGCAGGCCCATGGGTTCGAGCGTCATGACCTCGCCGGCAAGCGGGATGCGGCCTTCAGCCTCGCTGACCAGGCCGCCCAGGGTTGTGGCTTCGTAGCCTTCGCCCAGATTCACCGGATCGCCGAACAGATCGCCAAGCTGGTCGACGGGAAAATTGCCTGGCACCAGCCACGATCCGCCGGCCTCTCGCTGCGGTTCCTCTATCGGGATGTCCACTTCGTGCTCGTCGCGGATGTTGCCCACGATCTGCTCGAGCAGGTCTTCGATGGTGACCAGCCCGGAGACGCCGCCGTACTCGTCGATGACGATGCGCATGTGCTGCTTTTCGCGTTGCATTTCGCGCAGCAGCTCGTAGCCGCGCTTGGTCTCGGGCACAAAGGCGGCCGGCCGCTGAATGCTGGCCACGGTTCGCGTCCGCGCCTCTTCATCGGCGATCTGCAGCAGGTCGTGCGCAAAGACGATGCCGGTGACGATGTCGAGCGAATGGTTGGAGTAGGCCGGGACCCTGGAGTAGTTGTTCTCTTTGAGCAGATCAAGAAACTGCTCGAGGGTGGTGGCATCGGGAACCGCGAAGACCTCGGGCCGCGGAGTCATGACTTCGCGCACCAGCTTGTCGCCGAACTCCACCGCCGAGCGCACCAGCTCGCGGTCGCTCTGCTCGAGAATGCCTTCTTCCTCGCCCGCCTCAATGAGGGCTTCTACGTCGCCGGCGGCTTCTTGTTCCGGGTTGGCGGGCTGCTCAGCAAGTGACGCCACCGAGAAGAAGAAGCGGATGAAGACGGTGATGGGCGTGGTGAGCCACAGCAGCAGCCGGATGGGCCAGATGATGCGCGCCGCCCATCGGCCGCGGGTGCGGTTGAACAGCAGCGAAGGCACAATTTGACCGGCGACCACGATGACCATGACCACGCCGAGGATGGCCTGTGCGATCTCCGCATAGCTGGGCCGCGCCAGGCGCGGAGCACGGTCAAACAGAATGGCGCCGAACTCCAGCGCGATGAGGCCCAGGGAAAGCTGCTGCAGCACGACCGCGCAGAGATAAGCATGGCCGCGGCTCAGCCCGATCTGCGGCTCGATGCGCTCTTCCCAAATATCCAGATTGTCCTGGATATCGCGGGTGAGGATCTTGCCGAACTCCGAGTAGACGCGGGTCATATAGGCGGCCAGCGTTTCGATCACGGCAAGAGCGAGGATGAGCACGATCCCGGTCGGCGTCATGGTCTGCGGCTCCGGGTGCGGGATTCAGCCAGTGGGCGGGGGATTTTTCGCGCGGCGGACTTGCGGCTTTTGGCCGCCGCGGGTACGGGAGCCGCGGCCCGCTCGATCAGGCCCATGGGCAATCCAAGGCGCGCGCGCAGTTGGCGTTCGCGGCGCGCCATCCGGCCGGTATCGGTTTCGTGGTCATATCCGGCCAGGTGCAGCAGTCCATGGAGAATAAGCACCTTGATCTCGGTGGCCAGCGGATGGTGCTGGGCGACGGCCTGACGGCCGGCGGTGGGCATGCTGATGGCCAGGTCGCCAGCGATCTTCTCCGGGCCCGAGTCCGGGCCCAAGCCCGCGTCGGCGGGAAACGACAGCACGTCGGTCGATTTGTTTTTGCCGCGGAAGCGGCGGTTGAGCGCGCGGATGGCGGCATCGGTGGTGAGCAGCACGGTGACCTGTCCGCGCAGCCGCACCGCGGTCTGGGCGGCCTGCAGAAAGCGCGCCAGTGAGCGGGCAGACGGAACGCGGCGCGGGCTGGCGGCGCGGGTTGGCTGGGCCATGGAGGATTTTGCGCGCACCGCGCGTGCCGCGTCCGCCACGGCGGAACGGCTTAAGTCCGTCCCGAGGTCTGGATCGAAGAGGATCATCATGCGCGGAGCCGTCTTCGGCTGCAGGCTGCAGGCTCCGATTCTGCCTTTGATGATACGCGAAGGGGCGGCCGATTCCACGATGCTGGCACGATGCTGGAAGGTGCGCATGAATTGTGAAGCCGCTCTGGAGCAGTTCAATCGCTGCGGATCAGACCGGCAGAATCGTCCTGGATTCAAGGCGAGGCGAAGATTTTCCAGCAGGCCACGGGTTAGGGCGGCCTGCTGTCCGCTACTGCGGTTTGGGTGGATGCTGCGGGCGCTCCTGGCGTGCGGGCACGTCGACTTCAAGGCCGCCGCTCAGCGGCAGTTCCTGCTGCTGCGGCTTGGCACTCTCATAGGCGCGTACGATTCGCTGCACCAGCGCGTGGCGCACAACATCGGAGTCCTCAAAGTGGCAGAAGTGAATGCCCTCCACGCCGTCGAGCACATTGATCGCATCTACCAGGCCCGACTTGCGCGGGTTGGGCAGATCGATCTGGGTGATGTCGCCGGTGATGACCGCCTTGGAGTTGTTGCCCAGGCGGGTGAGGAACATCTTCATCTGCTCGATGGTGGTGTTCTGCGCCTCGTCCATGATGATGAAGGCGTCATTGAGCGTGCGGCCGCGCATGAAGGCCAGCGGCGCAACCTCGATCACGTTCTTCTCCAGCATTTTTTCGACGCGCTCGGGCTCGAGCAGGTCGTAAAGGGCGTCATAGAGCGGGCGCAGATACGGGTCCACTTTCTCCTGGAGTGAGCCGGGCAGAAAACCGAGCTTTTCGCCCGCTTCCACGGCCGGCCTGACCAGCACGATGCGGCTCACTTTTTTGGCGTTCATGGCGGCCACGGCCATGGCCACGGCAAGATAGGTTTTGCCGGTGCCGGCGGGTCCCACGCCAAAGACCATATCGTTCTGCTCGATGGCCTCCACATAGCGGCGCTGGTTGAGCGAGCGCGGCTGCACGGTGCGCTTGATGCCCGCCGAACGCTGCTTGCCGGAGTCGGCGAGCGAGCGCAGCGTGGTGGCGGGATCGGCCACCACCAGGCGCAGCATTCCGTTTAATTCGCCATTGTGCGGATGGATGCCCTGCTTGCGCAGCGCTTCAAAGTCCTGGAAGATGCGCTGGACGCGCGCCACGCCTTCTTCCGGTCCCTCCACGTGCACGGCATCGGAGCGAAGATCGATCCGGACGCCAAGCGCATCTTCCATCAGCCTGAGGTTTTCATCGCGGGTCCCGAACAGGGGCTCGAGGTTGGGCGTGATCTCCAGAACGATCTTCAAGGGTTTCGAAAGCCTCCTTGGCAGAGTATTGGGATAAAAGCGGCCCGGCTGCGGCCGTAATGGGCAGCCGCCGACACTGCCGATAGGGATCTATCGGCAGAAACTTTAAGAATGTTGCGGGAACAGCCGGTTGGAACAACCGATGTGAGGGGTATGCACGGCGGGACGAAGATCGAGCTTTCGGCTGCCGTTGCGGACCGCGGGATGGCGATGGCGACCAAATCCGGTATCTGGCCTTGAGAGTAGCGCGACTCGCGTAAGGCGTCAATCATACGCACACAGATATTTGATGAATTGTGTGCCTCGGCGGATACCTGAGGCCCAGGTGATTGTTTCAAGGAGATTGCTTCAAGCAGATCGCTTCAAGCAGATTGTCCCGCGGCCGCGGCATCGTTGTCCGCCGCTTCGCCATCGGCAACATCTTCGAAACGCACAAGCTCAGCCCTGAATCCGCGGGTGCGCACGGCTCCATAGATCAAGCCGCCGCCGAGCCAGATTGCGCCGGCCACAAAGGCCGGCCGGCTCAGGTTCATCCAAAGCAGTCCGCAGACCAGAAATCCCATCACTGGGACGGCCAGGCCGGAGAGGGTTCTTACTCCGGTGCGCCACTGGTAGACGAACGACGCCACATTCACGCCCATGAAGGAGATGAGCGCGCCGAAGTTAAGCGCCTGGGCGCCGATCTCGTATGCTCCTCCGCCCAGACGGGAGGCGAAAAACTCCAGAGTGCCGGCTCCGGCCAGAGCCAGCACGCCCACCAGCACGATGTTGTTGCGCGGCACGTGCCGCTTGGGCTCGATTACGCCAAAGAACTTGCTGGGCAGCGCATTGCCGCGGCCCATGCCGTAGAGCAGGCGTCCGGCCGCAAGCTGCGCGCCCATGCCCGAGCCCACGTTTGCCGCCAGCAGTGTGAAGTTGATGAGCTGGAAGAGGATAGTGCCGCCGACGCGACGGGAAAGCAGAGCAAAGGCCGATTCCACGTCGCCGCTGGCAAAGGGCTTCGATCCCCACACCAACTGGGCCGCGTAGACTTCCACGCCGGAGAGCACGCCGGTTATGAGGCATACCAGCACGGTGGCCAGCATGATGTTTCGGCGCGGGTTTTTCACCTCTTCGGAGAGCGTTGAAACGGCGTCGAACCCGATATACGACAGCACGGCTACCGAGGTGCCGGCCAGGATGGCCGAGGGCTGAAACAGTCCGGGCTGGTAGAACGGATGGGTAAAAAATCCCAGATCGTGGTGCATGTGCCAGATGGTGTGCGCGGCGCCGGCCAGAAAGATGAGCACGACGATGGTCATGCCGGCGCACAGCCCCTCATTCAACTGCGCGGAAGTTTTTACGCCGCGCAGATTGGCCCAGGTAAAGAAGCAGCCGAAGATCACGATCCAGACGTAGAAGCTGAGCCCAGGGACAACGTTCATGGCCGCCTTGGCGCAGAAGGCAGTGCAGATGAGCGGGTTGAGCAGATAGTCGAGCACCATGGCCCAGCCCACGGCAAAGCCGAGGGCGGGGTGAATCTCCTGCCCCACATAGGTGTAGGCCGAACCGGCGCTGGGGTAAACGCGCGCCATGCGTCCGTAGCTGACCGCCGTAAACAGCATGGCCACCATGGCAATGAGGATGGTGGTGATCACGTGCCCGTGGGCCTTGTTGCTGATGACGCCGTAGATGCCCATGGGCGCGGTGGGCTGCACGATCACCATGCCGATGATGATCAGGTTCCATAGGCCCAGCGAACGGGCCAGGCGGACGGAACCCGCGGGCGAAGCTTCAGTTTTCTCCGGGCTGCCGGGTTCAGACATGTGCGGTCCTTGGGCGATCCTCTGTGGAGCGGTCCCGGGGAAGCGATCTCGGGTAAGTGATCCTCGGGGCAGATTACCATGCGGCCGCTGCGGATCTGCCTGCGGAACTGATCGTCAGGGAGATCGACGAGAAGAAAAACCGAGAGGAAGAACCCAGAAGAAGAACAAGGAGGTGAAAGAACTCCTCCAACGCATCGCGTCCATCGCACAGTCAGGAAACGATCAATCTGGAATCGGCGTCCAACGCCGTCTATGTCCGCAGGCTGCCATGGCCCTGCGCCCTCAACTCACCTGTAAGGTTCTTATCCTCGCCGCAGCGGAACGACCAATCTCATCGCACTCGATGCGCTTCGCCGTCCGTTGCAAACGCGTTCATCGTGACAGGCCGCGCGTACGTTGCCCATATTTGTCAGCAGCGAAAGAACCGTTCCTTTGCCTCGCCGGCCATGTTATCGGGCGGCGAGCCATGTTATCCGCATTCCTGATTTGACCCTGGTTCCGAGATAGGCGGGAAACAGCCGTTTCCATGCGCAGGCATTTACTCCGTCTCTGCCGCCTTATGTCATGTTAGTGGTATGTCAATGCCTATTTGGTGGAGCAGATACAGCGGGAAAATAGCGAATCAGCACATCAGTGCAATGTACTGAAGTAACTTGTCGATCGAAAATTAACCTTGCCTATACATCTTTTGGGTTAGTCGAACGATTTTCTATTTCGTGGAAGTAATCGGGCGTGCAAACATAAGTAACCACGCACAGATTTGCCGGACCCGATTGCGTTGTAACTCCGGCGCCTTGCGGAACGAATCGGCAGCTTCCCCCAGCTGACCGGTCGCGTTTTCGTCTGCGGCCGTTATGTCTACTGGGAGCAGTTGATAGCCAGAAGAAACCATAACGGAGTCGCCAATGAGCCGCGCATCACATCGAGTTACCTCCCACGAGATTGCAGGGAACACGCTTCCCATGCTGGCATCTGTTGTCCGGCGCGGCGGCAGCCTGAGCTGGATTGCAGCATTTGGAATCTTGTTGCTGGCCGCAGTGGGCGTTCAGGCGCAGTCCGGTGTCTTCACCGCCGAGCCGCTCGGCACCGCGTCCGCCTCCCAGGCAATCACGGTGACGGCGACCACCGCGGGCACGGTGAGCAGCGCTGAGGTGCTCACGGGCGGCCAGAGCGGGCTGGACTTTACGGTGGGAACCGGCGCCTCGACCTGTACCGGCGCAAATCTGGGGATAAACGGCCAGTGCACGGAGTACGTGACGTTCGATCCGACCGCTCCGGGCATGCGGATGGGCGCGGTGGTGCTCATCGGAACGGTTGGCGGTAGCCCTGCAGTATTGGGCACGGCCTATCTCTCCGGCACCGGCACCGGACCTCTCGGTGCATTTATTCCCGGCAACTGGGCCGACTTCGCCGGGACCGGAACGTACCTGGGCTCGGTGGGCGATGGCAAACCGGCGACCGTAGGAGAGCTTTACCTGCCGAGCGGCGTCGCGGTGGATGGCGGCGGCAACCTATACATCGCCGACAGCTTGCACAACCGGGTCCGCATGGTGTGCGCCAGTACAACCAGCCCCGCGATCGCCGGCGTTACGTGTCCCGGCGCGAAGATCATTTTGACCGTCGTCGGTTCGGGCGTGTCTGGCAGCCCAGGCAACGGACCTGCGGCCACGGCCACTCTCGACGACCCTGGCGATGTTGCGGTAGACGGCGCGGGGAATGTGTTTATCGCCGATACCGGCAACAATGTAGTCCGTGAGGTGGTAGCCGCCACTGGGCAGATCGTAACCGTGGCCGGCGGCGCGGCTACAGTCTGCGGCGCCGCTTCGGATACGGTGGGCGACGGCTGCTCGCCTCTGCAAGCCACTCTCAATCAGCCCGAAGGCGTCACGATCGATGTCCAGGGAAACATCTTTATTGCCGATACGGCGAACCAGCGAATCCGCGAAGTGTCCCTGTCGACGGGCCTGATCACCAACGTGGCGGGCACCGGCTATACCGTCTCCGATGGAAGCGGCGCTTATAACGGGGACAACATTACCGCCATTACCGCACAGCTCAACAATCCCTATGCGGTTGCCTTTGACGCCGCGGGGAACATGTACATCCCCGATTCAGGCAACTCCCGCGTGCGCCTCGTCAAGGCGGTCGGCGGCAATATCACGCCAGCCAGCATGATTACGACTTTTGCGGGAACCGGCGGAGAAGGCTTTGCCGGCGACGGCGGCCTGGCGACGGCCGCGGAGGTGTGGGCACCCTCCGGCGCGACTGTGGATCCGGCGGGCAATGTATACATTTCGGATCGGCAGAACAAGGCAATCCGGAAGGTGAGTGTTACAACCGGAGATATTTCGACCCTGGTTAGGAATGGCATCGGCCATTACACATCCAACGATGCATTTGGTACGGTTACACTCAGCGGGCCGATTGGCCTCGCGCTGGATGCAAGCGGAAATCTCTATGTCACCGATTCGCTGAACATGGTTGTGCGCCAGCTTCAGAGCAACTATGTCGGACTGGATTACACCACTGCCGTGCGGCAGGGTTCGCTTTCGACGCCGATGCCGGTAACCATCGAGAACATTGGCAATAGCGACCTTGATCTGACGACCATTACGCCGGACGCCAATTCGCAGTTGGATGGGGCCACAACCACCTGCATGGCCGGCCCTCCGGATCTGCCCCCTGCCGGCGACTGCGTGATCGGCGCCGTGTTTGCGCCCACCACCGCAGCCGATCCGCTGGTGTCAAACATCAACCTGACCAGCCCGACCGTGAATTCGCCTCTGGACATCCTGCTGGTGGGCGACGCGGAGCCCGTCAACTCCACCGCTACAACGGTAACCTCGGCGCCGAATCCCTCCGCTTACGGTCAGTCCGTGGCGTTTACAGTGACCGTCACTACCGGAGCGGGAACAGGCAATCTCACCGGTACGGTAAGCCTGGCCGATACCTACAACGGCACGACGACAACGCTGGCGCCAACCCTGGCGGTAAGCGCCTCAGGTGTTGCCATGTTCTCCACCGCTGCGCTGGGTGTAGGGTCACACACAATCGTGGCCAGCTACAAAGGCGACACGGCGCACTATTCGAGCACCTC
The DNA here is from genome assembly GCA_036267475.1 of Occallatibacter sp. GTDB lineage: Bacteria > Acidobacteriota > Terriglobia > Terriglobales > Acidobacteriaceae > Telmatobacter. The sequence goes on along the minus strand of DATAVZ010000007.1, from coordinate 7,383 downwards.
CATCGACAACGGCGTGAGCCCGTTGATCCAGATGGTGAACGAGGCCACCAAGACCACGCTCATCTCGAGCGAGAGGCCTTCCCAGGTTGGACAGAGCGTTACCTTCACGGCGACAGTGGCCATCTCCGGCGGCGGCGGCGTAACGCCGGACGGCACGGTGACTTTCTATGACGGCGCAACCGTGCTGCAGACGGTGGCGCTGACCGGCAGCACAGCAGCTTACTCAACAACCGCGTTGACGGTCGGCATGCATTCCATCACCGCGGAATACAGCGGCGACGCGAGCATCGACGTGCTGCCCAGCACCTCGGCTGTGCTGAGCCAGGATGTGCAGGCGCAGGCGACGATCACATTGGGCTCGTCACCGAACCCGTCGAACTACGGCTCGCCGGTAGCCTTCACCGCGACCATCGCGTCGGGCTCCACTACCGCGGCGACCGGCACAGTGAAGTTCTTCGACGGCGCCACCAATATAGGAAGCGGAACACTGTCGGGCAATCCGGGTGTGGCCACGTACACCACCTCGACATTGTCTGTAGCCACTCATCCCATCACGGCAACTTATGTGGGTGACGCGAACAACAGCTCGGGCACATCCAATGTGGTGAACCAGGTGGTGAACCAGACCCAAACCACCACCACGGTGACGGCTACGCCTGTTCCGGGTGTCGCCAACAAAGCGGAAGCGATTACCGCGGCGGTCAAGGTGACTGCCGGCGCCGGCGCCGGCACTCCCACCGGTACTGTGACCTTTACCTCCGGCACAACCACGCTGGGCACCGCCACACTCAGCGCGGCGGGCACGGCCACCATCAATCCGGTGCTGGCCAGCGGGACCTACCAGATTGTGGCAACCTACAGCGGTGACACGGATAACGGTTCCAGCGTATCCGCGGCGTTTTCGTTCACGGTGGAAACGGCGGTCACGACCACCACTCTGGTCGTCTCGCCGGCTCAGGCCCAGGTTGGCGCGCCGGTCACCTTTACAGCGACTGTGGCCAGCAACGGCACCACGCCCACCGGCACGGTGACCTTCCTTTCGGGAACCACCACGCTGGGCACGGCTACAGTGACCGCGGGCGCGGCAACCCTTACCACCTCCGGGATACCGGTCGGCACGTATTCGATTACGGCCAGCTACGGCGGCGATACAGACAATGCAGCCAGCGTCTCGGGGGCGGTGAATCTCGCCATCGGACTGATCCCCACCACCACCGGCCTGGCCACCAGCAGCAACGGGACCAACCAGACGACCCTGATCGTCGTGGTCATCGGCGCCAACGGGTCCATTCCCACCGGCACGGTGACCTTCACCAGCAACGGCAATACGATCGGCTCGGGCACCCTGGACACGAGCGGCGTGGTTACGATCACGCCGGATCTTTCCTCGACCGGTAACTACACCATTGTGGCCGCCTACTCCGGTGACGCCACGCACGCCTCCTCAGCATCGCAGCCGGTAACCATCAGCGGATCTCCGGCCGGCTTCAGCCTGGGTGTGACGCCGGCGAAGGTGTCGCTTCAGACCTCGCAGAACGTCAGCCTGACGGTGAGCATGACCTCGCAGGGCGGCTTCACCGATACAATCGGGCTTGGCTGCGCCTCACTGCCGGCTGGAGTTACATGTAACTTCTCCACTCCCTCGATGACCCTGGGGGCCAACGCGACCGCGACCGCCCAATTGACCATCGATACCAATTCACCCCTTGGCGGAGGAGCTTCGGCCATGAACAACGGGCCCCACGGCAAGAGCGCCGTGTCGATAGCCGGACTGTTCTTCCCGCTGAGCGTATTGTTCGGCTTCATCTTCTGGCGGCAGCGCCGGCGCAGCGGGGCCATGTTGACCATAGTACTGGTGATGGCGCTTTCAGCGGCCGCGCTCATGGCCACCGGCTGCAGCGGATACAGCTCCAGCAAGGCGGCTCCGGGCACCTACACCATCCAGGTGACGGGAACGGGCACAAACAGCAATGTGATTCATTATCAGAATGTTACGCTGGACATCACCAATTAAAACGGGACAACGGCATAAACCCGGCGCAGGAGACCAATGAACTTATTTAACGAATCGAGTAAGCGGCAGAGCGGAGGCGCCCGAGCCCATTGCTGGTGGAAGCCGGCTCTGGCGGCCGCCGTTCTGGCCGGATGCTTCGGGCTCACGGCCACGATGCAGGCCCAGGTGGCTCCATCCGCCACTGCGGGTCCATTCAAACTCTCGGCAGGTGGAACCGGCTCTGGATATTACCTGCAATATGGACAGCAGAAACTGCTTGGAGCCACCGCGTTTGTAGATGCGGACTTTAACCGCGGCTTCGGCGTTGAAGCCGAGGGCCGTTGGCTGAAGTGGCATCAGGCCAACGATGTTCACGTCGAGACCTATTCCGCCGGATTGCGCTACCACAGGGACTTCCGCCGTTTCGAGCCGTATGCCAAAGGATTGATTGGCTTTGGCAACTTCAACTTTCCCTACAACTATGCCCATGGACGCTATCTGACGGTCACCGCCGGCGGCGGTATGGACTACCTGTGGACTCACCGCATCTACATCCGCGTGGCCGATGTGGAGTGGCAGACCTGGCCGCAGTTCACCTATGGATCCATGAACTCCGTAGGCGTGAGCGCCGGTGTGCGGGTGGGAATTTTCTAGGACTGTAGCTACAGATAGATCTGCGCTAAGTTGCTGATGAATCAATATAAATGCTGTCATCCTTCACCGGAATTGGGACCGGAAATTGAGAGCGTTCTTTGTCCCCAGCGCAGCTGAAGGATCTGCGGCTTCCATCGGCCGGCGCCTGAGAAGCATGTCCAGTGCGGCTATTGCGAAGAAGAAGACTTCGACGAATCGCCGCTGCTGCCATTTGTGCTGGCCTGTGGTGCCGTGGCCTGAGGAGTCGCAGCCGGACCCGTTTCGTCAGGCGACGGCGTAGCTGGCGGCGTTTGCACCGGCGGTTCGGCTGGAGCCGACTGCGTTGGCGTGGGGGCTTGCGATTTCAGCGCGGCGGCCTCAACCGGCAGCGAGATCGACGTGATGGGTAGGGTAAGCGTCTGCACGGCCGAGGGGTCGTCGCGCAGCTTCAGATACAGGATCCCATTCGGCGGGTGCGGCACAATGAGCTGGGTTCCGGTGAACTCGGCTGGTACGTCGGTGGAATTATAGAAATCCTGCGTAGCGGCAATGGAATCAGCAAGGAAGAGATTATTGCCGGTGAGCACGCAGGGTTTTGAGAGCGCGCGCGGGCACCGCAGCTCCTTAAAGGCGGGCAGCCGCACCAGCGTTCCCAGCGGCAGCCAGTCCCCGGTTGTGCCGTCTGCCGAAACAGCGCGGATGCGGACCGGGCCGAAGGCCGAGGAACCGAAACGCGAGAGCGGCTCCAGGGTTCCCACGGCGGTTTTGGCATCCTCCAGCATGAGGCTGCCGTTCGCCAGGTCCAGGTCGGTATGGAAGCTCGAGTCTGCCGAGGCTACTTCTACTTTTTCCGTGCGCGGAAAGCTCGGGGGCGAAGTGGACTTGAGGAAGAAGACCAGCCGTCCATCCACAGGCAAGTCATTGGAATTGCTGCCGAACTGGACCGGCATCGGCTTGGCCGTGGCATCGTTCTGGATGCCTTTGCTGAGCAGGGCGATCTGCGGCCGTGAAGCCTCGACGGTAACCGGTGTCTTGAGCTCGCGGCCGTCTTTGAGCTCGACGTGTGCGGAATAGAGCTTGCCCGCGATGAGGCCGCCGGTCGGCGCGGCCGCATTCATGATGAGCTGATCAAAGTCGTCCACGTGGGTGAGCGCGGCCGGCGTAAAGCTGATTCCGTTGAACTTGGCGCTGGCCACCTGGTCCAGGCGCGTGCCCTTGAGCAGGGCCTCGCTGTCTCCGACGGACAGGCTCAGCTGGTCAAGCGAGGCGGCCGCGTCATAGGCGGTCATCTTGAGCTGATCGGGCTTATTCAGGCCGTATTGGTAGACGGCCACTTTCACCAGGCCCGGAGCCGCGTCTTTCAGGTTGAGGGAAACCTCCAGGCTGTCCGGTTTGGGAGATTTCCACGCAAGGGTGGTCGGTTTCCCGCTTCCGGCCAGTTCTTCTACCTTTTCCACGCACAGCGAACTCTGCCCGTCGATGTGGACGGTGTCATTGCGGCCCACCACCAAAGCCGACTGGTCGGCCGGGGCCAGAATCCATTTGCCGCTCTCGGCTGCATAGAGCCGGTAGTGCGGGCCTTGCCACTCGTCGAAACCCCACTTACCGGTAACGACGGCGGAGAGCTCACCCTGCGGCAGGGCGGGAATCTTCGCTTCGGGAACCAAACCGCCGTCGCCGGCCTCTGCTTTCAGAGGCACGTGGATGATTGGGCCTTTCGGGTTGTTGACGGCCTGGATGTGCAGCACCAGATCGTGGGCGAGCAGGGTGGCAAACACCAGCGGAGCACCCTCGGCAGGCAGCACCAGAGATGGCTTGTAGGCACAGAACACCTCGGCCGGGTTCACCGGACGGAGCGGCTCAGACCGCGGAGTACCCACGGGCGGCAGAGCCACCACCACCACCGACTTCGGGTTGCGGAACGAGGGCGGCACATTCAGGCGCAGATTGAGCGTGTCCGCGGTGGGCAGCGCCAGCGCCGGAATGTACTGGTAGTGGGCCGTATGCAGTGAGGCCAGAATGCGGGCCGTGTCCACCACGGCGCCTACATAGGGACTGTAGAGGCCGCCGCCGGCCAGGCTCGAATAGCTAAGCTGGTTCATCAGGTCGGCGGTCGAGCCGCTGGTGAGCTGGCCCACGCGGGATTGCGCGTTCGCGTCGTCGAGCACCAGCCCCTCTGAGCCTTGCGAAAGGCAGCTTGCCTGCTGATCTATGGGGCGATTGAAACAGTCCTGGTTGATCTTGATGCCCAGGCTGCGCGCGGCAAGCTCGGCGCGCTCCTTGAGCGACTTCGGATCGGTCTGGGAGGTGGTTTTCACGTCCCTGAGATAGGTCTCCAGGCGCATGCGCTCCCAGCTTGCCGCCTGTAGATCCTGCGTGGCGCGCACAAAGGAACCGGGACGGCCCTGGACAGCGCGACGCAAGGTATTGAAGTCGCCGCCCGTCTCCGGCGCCAGGAACAGCAGCGCCTGCTGGGCCTCGGCCGGAACGGTGACAAATACGCCTTCTTCGCGGGCTTCGCGGGTCCAGGTCTCCACCCGTGTAAACCACTCCGGCGGCGGAGGATTGGTAGATCCGCGCAAAAAGGCCACGACCAGAACAAAGTGGGTAGACTGGCTTTCGGGCAGGTCGGGGTGAATCCAGAGCCGGTCGCCGGGAAGCAGGTTGGCCGCCTCCGAGATGGGCAGGGTGACGTCTCCACGCTTCACATGCACGTCGACCTTAGGTCCGGAGAGATCGAAGACCGGGCCCGGCTCTGCGATTAATCCGGTCGAAGCCAGACAGAAAACCAGGAACAGCAAAGACGCCAAACGCCGCATGTACTCTATTGTACGAATTTGAGCGTCTTAAGTAAGCGGCAGAGCCGGTTAACTTTTCAGCGCAATGATGTGGAAAGGGGTAACATGAAAGGCACTGGAGGATGTATAGTCTGGGATTGAGCTAGATTTTTCTCGAAAAACGCGTGCGCAGGCATAGGTAAAAGGGTCACTTACGGGCAAGTGTCCTGTCCTCGCCATCGCCGCCTTAGATTGACATTCGAGAAAATTATTGGATTCCTGCTGGAGCGATCCCGGCTGGAGTCCTTTGAACCGGTAAATAGGTTGTTCCAACTATCGCAAGTGCGAGTTCCTGCCGTGCCGGCGGCTCCGGCATCGGTATGAGTACGCCCAAATTCAGCAAAGTGAGCGGTTTACCGGGTTTCAAAATAACGGATATTTCTTCCTCCGGAAGGCATTATCAGGTTTCCTCAGGGCATCAGGGCAAATTTTCTAGAAGAAGTTGACGAGTTTCAGCACAAGCGGCAAGGTCTCCTTCCCCGGACCGCTTCAAGCCGTTGTCGCCGAGGCAAGCGCAAGATACAGCAACGGGAGAGAACGTCATGAAGTCGACAAAAGCTGCACAGAACAGCATAGAGAACGGCAATCTGAGCATTCCCGCCGCAGAAGAGATTATTGAAGACGCGTTGAATGAGTTGCAGTATTCGCAGGATCCCGGCCTGACGCGCGCGCTTCGCTTTCTGTCTCCGCCCGGATACCAGGCCATTGTGGAGTTGTGCAGCGAAAACGGGCGCAGCAAACGCAGAAATGCGTCCTCCGATATCTGGTCTCCTGAAGACGATGAGGTGCGCATCTACTTTGAGCGCACTGGGGACGGCGAGCCGGCATCGCGGCCCATCCGCGCGCCGCGCATCACGGCATCGCACGCCTCCGACGAGGGAGACGAGCCTGAGGAAGCGGTGTCGCCGGCCGACATGGACGGGCGCGTGAAGGAACTCTGCACGGCGCTGGCCGAGGCCGAGCGCGGAGGTCATGCGTTCATTGCGCTCAAGTGGTTCCGCGACTCGTTTCTGCCGCGCAAGGCGTTCCGCTGGAATCAGCATCCGGAGACGCGGCAGGCGGTGCTGGCCGAGGCGATTCAGCGCGGCGTGGTCATGACCAGCAAGATCGCCAACCCCAAGACTCCGGCTTATCCCACTACCACCATCCGGCTCAACCGTGCCGAGGCGGGCATTCCTGAAGAGGCGCAGCGCTTCCATCCGGTAGCCTTGCATGGCGACGCGGCCGCGGATGCAATCGAGGACGAGCGGGGTGAGGAGTGAGCTTCTACTTTCTTGAAGCCACGGCGTTCCTCAAGCTCTTTGTGCAGGAGCCAGGCACGGATACGTTGATCCGGCTCATGGAAACCGTGGAAGATAACCGCAAACTGATCTCCGCGGCCACCCCGCTTGAGGTCTACGCCGCCATCCGCCGGCGCGAGCGTGCCGGCGACATTGCGCCGGCAGACGCGGCGCAGGCGCTCGAGACGCTGCGCATCGAGTCGGCCCGCGCGGTGCAGCAGCCGCTCAATCCCGCCGTGCTTGAGGCCGCGCGGCAACTGCTCGACCGCACCCAATTGCGCTGGCCGCAGGCCCTGCAGTTGGGCGCGGTCGCGGTCGCGAGGGATATGTTCAAGGGCACTGAGATCCTGTTTGTCTCAGCCTCGGAGCCGTTGCTTGAAGCGGCCAGAAGCGAAGGCATGGAGACTATCGATCCGTCGCGCCAGCCCGTCGAAGTCAGCTAGGGTCCGTGACCGCATAATTTTGTTCCTTCGATTCATACTTTCCCAGGTCTCAAAATCGAGACCTGGGAGCCTCTTGCAAAAATCCGCGGGATGGTTGATTTAGTGGGTAGGGGTGGGAATCGCATGCTTTAGAATCTGGTTTCCACACCATAGATTCGCGGAGCGATCCCACCGTATGCAGTTTAACGTTTCCTGCT
>DATAVZ010000006.1:0-1692 GCA_036267475.1 Occallatibacter sp. | reverse complement strand
CGAATGCCGGTAAAACGGCTTCCGGAGGCAAAAATAACAACAGAAATCGAACCAAAAAACAGGCTCAACTCGCGAAAATCTTTACCGAAAGCAATACTGAACCCAGATACACGAGTTTTTCCGCAGCCTGTGAAGCCCCTGCTGGCTTTCTTGGTTTGGGAAATGATGTTATTTCCGGCGGATACCATTAGCGTGGTTGCGCAGGGCGGATTTCGATGGCTGAATCGATTCTTGTAAGCGCGGTAAGGACGCCGGTGGGCCGGGCGCCAAAGGGCGCGCTCGCCACCACCCGGCCCGATGACCTGGCGGCAACAGCCCTCAGTGGCGCGCTGGACCGGGTTCCCGCGCTCCACAAATCCCAGGTCGAGGACGTCATCCTGGGCTGCGCGCAGCCTGAGGGCGAGCAGGGCTGGGATGTTGCCCGCTGGGCGATTCTCCGCGCCGGCCTGCCCGTGGAAGTTCCTGGCGCCACCGTCAATCGGCTCTGCGCCTCCGGCCTGGAAGCCATCGCGCTGGCCGATCAGCGCATCCGTTCCGGCGGCATGAAGACCGTCGTCGCCGGCGGCGTCGAGTCCATGAGCCTCATCCCCATGGGCGGCCTCAAGCCCAGCCCCAATCCCTGGATGGCCGAGCATTATCCGGCCTCGCTGCTCACCATGGGACTCACAGCCGAGCGTGTCGCCCGCCGCTACAACATCTCTCGCGATGACCAGGACAGCTTCGCGCTGGCCAGCCACCGCAAGGCGCTGGCCGCACAGGCCGCCGGAAATTTCGCCGGCGAGCTGATTCCCGTCGCCATCGCCACTGCGCTGCCCGGCAAAAAGGCCAGCCAGCCGCAGGTCACTGAGTCCGTTTTCGCCGCCGACGAAGGACCGCGCGCCGACACCTCCGCCGCAGCGCTGGCCCGGCTCAAGCCGGCCTTTCACGCGCAGGGCTCGGTCACCGCCGGCAACTCGTCGCAAACCTCTGACGGCGCGGCAGCTTGCGTGCTTATGGAAGCGGGCCGCGTCCGGGACCTGGGCATTCAGCCCTTGGCGCGCCTGGTGGCCTATGCCGTCACCGGCTGCCTGCCGGAAGAGATGGGCATCGGCCCGGTAACCGCCATTCCGAAAGCGCTCCAGCTCGCCGGGCTTTCGCTGGCGGACATCGATCTGATCGAGCTGAACGAGGCCTTCGCCGCGCAGTCACTGGCGGTCATTCGCACCCTTGGCCTTGACCCTGAGCGCGTCAACGTGAACGGCGGCGCCATCGCGCTCGGCCATCCGCTGGGCTGCACCGGTGCCAAACTCACCGCCACGCTGCTGGCGGAGATGCAGCGCCGCCAGGCGCGCTACGGCATGGTGACCATGTGCGTGGGCGGCGGCATGGGCGCGGCGGGAATCTTCGAGCGGCTGTGAGCCGCGCTGCGGCAAGCCGTCCCACAAAATAGAGCAGATAGCCGCAGACAATCTGTGGGTGGAACGAGTCGTCGTCGCAGTAGTGTCCTAATTTGCTTCTGCTTTGAAAGGGCACGGCTTCAGCCGTGCCACAAATGCATAACTTCGACCGTGGCTTTAGATGGGATGAGACGGCTGGCCTCGCGGAGAGCTAGGCTTTCCGCAGCGCACTCGAGGTGCTAAAGGAGACCAGCCATGAAGAAGGTTAGCAAACCGCATCCTGCGATGAAAACCACGAAGGACAACCCGGCTTTGA
>DATAVZ010000005.1:0-10320 GCA_036267475.1 Occallatibacter sp. | reverse complement strand
ATCGCCGATGGACACATCCCCAGTGACAACTGGGTCTCAATAAACACCCGTTCCTCAAGACTCAGATGAACGTAATCTCGCCCCATAGGCAACTATCTCCTGAAAAATCGGAAATGTTGCACTTGGAACTTGAATCCGCCCACCCAGCAAATAATCTGTTGAATACAGATCAGTTAAAGCTCGGCTTGCCCAGCAAGCCGGCGGGTCGACAGGGCTCGACTCCGGGTTTACGGCTTGCCCGCGGGAGCGGCAGCGGCCTGTTTCGACTGCTCGGTCTCAACGTGGAACTGCTTGAAGCCGTAGTCGCGCTCGGTAACGTGCTGGCGAATATTCTTGAACAGCAGCAGCCGGGCCTGCAGGTTGGCTTCGCCGCCGGTGGGCAGCCACAGGCCGTCCCGCACCGGGGCCTGATCGAAGCGAAAGCTCGATCCCTTTTCGACGCTGGCAAAAAGGCCTCCGGCGATGCGGAAGTTGTCGTCGAAGCGAACTTCGAGATGCGCCACCTGCCGGTCAGCCTCATCGATCCAGACCGTTCCGCTGAGCTTTTTGGAGGCGTCCTCGACAATGCCGTGCGTCTTTGCGTCCTTGCGGCCGATGAAGTCGAAGACGATTGTCGGCCGGCCTCGGAAACCGATGCGGCGTGGATTGCGGACATCCATGATGTCGAGCAGGCGGCTGATGGAGATGGCCGGGCCGTCCAGCGGCGTGCCGGGCGGAGTCTTTTGCGCCTTCTCGACCACCTTGGTCACGCGCTCCGTCTCTTTCTGCTGGTCGCTGCCATTCAAAGGCTGGCCGTTCTTGCCGATCATGCGCTCGATCAGGTGGCCGTTGACGAAGAACTCGTCGTACTCCACCGACTGGGTTTTCTTGACCTGACCGTTCGAATCCACGTCCTGGGTGGTCTGGAGAGAGCTGTAGGTATAGTTCTCGCGGACCTGTTCGAGCTGCTTCTGGTGGGCCTCCACCTGGCGCATCAACTCACGGATGCCGGGCAGCGGCGCCTCAGCGGCCTGTGCGCGGAGCGCAAGCGACCCCGCTGCGAGCAGCCCGGCAAGTAAGCCGGTGTGGAGAAGACAGCATCGAAATGGCCGGTAGCGTGGCTTCATCAATTGAGGTCAGTTTCCAGGGATTCGGTCTCCGGGGATTCGGTTTCCGGCCGGGTTCCGGCCAGATTCGACAACAGGCCCGGGGACGCTTACCGGTTCAGGACGCATTACTCACGCATTTATTCTTGGACGCAGGCACGCCGCGGAAGGTCGCTCCACCGGCGCGCGCAGAATCGTCTTGCCCCAGGCGCCGTTGCGCCTATAACTTAGCCTATGCCGCTCGACAGGGCGCCCGCGGCGGACACCCATAGCGGCCCAAAAAGGAGAACGGATGCTCGGACTGCTGCTGCACTGGATTCTGTGCGCATTGGCGCTGCTGATTGTTTCCAAGCTTGTGCCGGGATTTCACGTCAACGGGCTGTGGCCGGCCATGATCGCCTCGCTGGTGATCGGCCTGCTCAACGCCACCGTCGGACTGTTCTTGAAGATCGTCACCTTCCCGTTGAGCATCCTCACCCTGGGGCTGTTTCTGCTCGTCATCAACGGCTTGATGATCATGCTGGCGTCGGGCATTGTGCGCGGGTTTTACGTGCGCGGATTCATGCCGGCATTCGTGGGCGCAATCGTTCTGGCCCTGCTGGGCATGGCAATTCGAGCCATGACCCGGAATGCCTGAACGCAGGCTGCGCGCGCCCGATTCGCGCCAGCTTATTCGTGAGCCGGGGATGCGACGGGGCTGGAATTGCCCGGGCCGGAATTGCGAGTCCCGGAATTGTGCCGTCCGGAATTATGGGTCCCAGAATCGCGAGTCGCAGAATTATGACTCGCGAGATTTTGGCTCGCGAATCCGGGCGCGGCGCTTTTTGAAGCCTTCCGGTTCGTTGTTCCCGCCTGCGTCTCATGGGTTTTTACCGTGTGGCTCAGTACCGGGCCATTAAGGGTTTGCGGGGTGCGGATGGCCCCGGCGCCGGAGAAGCCACCTGGGCCGGAAAGCTGCGGCAGTGCTGGAACGGCTCCGCCCGGCTGCCAGGGCTGCATGCGCGGCTGAATACTGGAGTAAACACCCCATCCGCCGCCCACCACCACAAAGGCGATGGCCGCAGCCGCAGCCGAACGCAGCCATACCCGTTGCACGCCGCGCGCAGGCCATGCCAGCAGCCGTGCAGACTGCTGATGCGGCCTGTGCGGACTGGCAAGCACCGCATGGATGCGGGCTTCAAGCCCCTGCGGAGGCGGCAGCGCGGCGAGCAGGCGCAGCGTGTTTTCCGCGTCGGGGTAGCGGTTTGAAATCGGATCGGGAGATTGAACATTCATCGCGTGCTCCTCGCCTGCGTACCCCTTGCATGATCGAGCAGCCCGGCCATCAGGTTGCGCGCGCGGAACAGGCGCGAGCGCACGCTGGACTCGGTAATGCCGAGCACCGCGGCAATCTCTACGCTAGACAGCTCTTCAAAGGCCGAGAGCTGCAGCACCTCGCGCTCTTTACCGGGAAGCTGCTCCACGCAGGCCAGCACCTGGGCATGATGCTGTGCGGCGGCCGCGGCTTGTTCGGCCGAGAGGCCGACGGCGGGCAGCACGCGGGCCAGGTCCTCCACATCGTCTGTCTCGGGACGGGTCTTGGCGCGGCGCTTGCGGTCAAGCACGATGTTCCACACGATGCGGATGAGCCAGACGCGATGATCGCGCACTTCGCCAAGCGTGTCGCGATGGCGCAGAACCCGCAGAAACGTCTCCTGCACGGCATCTTCGGCATCGGCGGGATTGCGCAGGACGGAGAATGCCACGCGATAGAGCGCGCCCGCGTACTGCTCCACAAGCGCAGCAAGCGCGGCTTCTTCCGCGTGGTTGCGGGCCTGGTCGGCGACGGCGCTGTCCGGAATCTCCATCCAACCTGCGCAAATTGCCTGGCTGGTACTCATGCTGACCAGACGCAGGCGCGTGAAAAAATGCTCACGGCGCAAGCGAGGGGGGAAATGCGGCGCGCTTACTGCTGCTTGCCGGTCAGCTTTTGCGAAGCAATGGACCCAGCCGCGCCATCCTTGTCTGCGTCCTTGATCTTGGCCCACAGGGCGCGCGCCTGATCCTGCTTGCCCTCAGCGGCATAAAGGTCGGCAAGATCGAGCTGCGCCACAGCCGTGGAAACGGTGATGGAAGGCTTGGCGGCGAGCTGCTGGTAGAGTTCGATGGCCTGGCTGTCGCGGGCGGTCTGATGATAGAGCCCGGCCAGAGCCAGTTTGGCCAGATTGGATAGATCGCGATTCCAGGAGCCGGCCGCGCTCTTGAGCTCGGTTTCAGCGTGGCCGTTGTCGCCCAGATCTTCATACGTAATGCCGGCAAAGTAATGCGCTTTGGCTGCCTGTGGCACGGCGCTGAAGTTATGGGCAACGGCCACAAACTCCCGATTGGCCTCTTTGGCGCGTGCTTCGGCAGTCGTGTAAACGCCCGCCATGGGCGGCTCGCCCGGCTGCGCAAGCGGCGTGTTGTACACGTCCATGGCCGCGCCCAGCGCTTGATCGGCGGCAGCGGTCCGCATATTCCAGTAAACCAGCGCGGCAATGGCCAGAACCACCACGACGGTGCCGACAATCACCCAGCGCAGAACGCCGGAGCGGTGTTCGCCAACCCAGCTGGCGCTTGAAGCCGCGGCCTGGGCAAATTTGTCTTTCTTAAGGGCGTGACGGGTTTGTGTGTCCACGGAGTTGTTTTTGTCCTTCGCTGAATGACTTGCAGGCGGGGGCCAAGCGGCGGAATCACTGCGACTGCAACCCTATTAGTCTATCAGCGCAAAAGGGCCTTTTCCACTAAAGCGGAATAGAAGAGCAGGGCAATTGCATTTGAAAGTCATTGCGAGCAGGTTGCCGCAGGGCGTGTTTTCCATTCAAAATCGAGGTTTTGTATCAGGGCACGACTTGAGTCGTGCCGCATCAGGCCACAAGAGCGGCCGTGGCTTTATTGAGAACTGCATAAGAAATGTTCGAGCAGACGCGCCCTGGGCGCAAGGATCGTTAGCCCCGCACTTCAGCGCGGGGAAAAGGGAATCCCGAAATACCGTTGTAAAGTCCCGTAGGGACGGTGCAAGGACTATTATGCGATGAACTTCGGGGGCACCACCCTAGAAGTGCGTCACACAGATAGGCGTTTATTCAATGCGGCTTGAGCGCGCGTGACCTTTTCGAGTATGTCGTTGGCTTTAGCGGTCCAGATAAATGGCTTGGGGTTTTCATTGTGGCTGTTGATGTAGTCACTGATGGCCATGATGAGTTGTTCGAGGTCCTGGAAGACGCCGCGCCGGATTCTGTTCTCGGTCAGGTCGCGGAAGAAGCGTTCTACCATGTTCAACCATGAAGCCGAGGTCGGTGTGAAGTGCACATGGAAGCGCTTGTGCTTGTTGAGCCAGCGTTGGACTGTTGGATGCTTGTGCGTGGCGTAGTTATCGCAAATGATGTGGATTGTTTTTTCCTCTGTCACCGTTTGATCGATCAAGCGCAGGAACTTCAGCCATTCCTGATGGCGATGCCGCTGTTGACATAGACCGTAGACTTCGCCGGTTGCAGCATTGAGCGCGGCGAACAGCGTCGTGGTGCCGTTGCGCTTGTAATCGTGGGTCATAGTCTGTCACCGGCCCTTTTTCATCGGCAAGCCTGGTTGCGTGCGGTCCAGAGCCTGTATCTGACTCTTCTCATCGACCGAGAGCACCAGTGCGTGGTCGGGAGGGTTCAGATAGAGGCCGACGATGTCTTCCAATTTCGACGCGAAGTGGGGATCGTTGCTGATCTTGAAGCTCTCCACCCGATGTGGCTTGAGCCCGTGGGCACGCCAGATGCGCCGGACACTGGCTTCGGAGATGCCAACTTCCCGCGCCATGGTTCGCGTCGACCAATGAGTTGCCTGTACCGGTGTCGTCTGCGTGGTTCTGGTAATGACTTGCTCCACGACGGCTGCAGGAATCGAACGAGTACGGCCAGGTCTTGGCGCATCCTTGAGTAATCCCTCAGCTCCGAGCAACTGAAAGCGGCCCCGCCAAACAGCAGCCATGCGTGTGCTGATGTGAAGTTGTTCGGCGATCTGCTTGTTCTGAAGTCCGTCGGCGGCAAGCAAAATGATCTGGCTGCGCACGGCAACACGAACCGGGCCGGAACGCTTGCGGGCCTGTCGCTCCAGTTCCGTTCGGACCTTTCCGCCAATCTCAATCGCTGGGGCAACACGCATCGCGAGGTCTCCTCATCATAAGAGGAGCCTCGAGACTTACATGATGCTATTTATGACGCACTACACTAGCACCATGACCATGATTCGGTAATGGTGCCATCCACTTTGGGTGCCCCAGGTTTCGCTTTTGAGACCTGGGAGACTACAAATATTCGCGGTCGCAGTACTAGAACGGAAGCGGCGGAAAAATGCGGGCCGGCGCGCGAAGCTGCGAATCCATCACTCATCAGTGGCGCGCGCCGGGAACGCAAACTCGGCCGCCTTTTCTATAATCCAAATCTATGACCGAGCCTGCCGCCGCGCGCAAGATTGAAAAACTGCGGGACGAAATCCGCCGTCACGAGCACCTGTACTACGTCCTCGATGCGCCCGCCATCGGCGACGCGGAGTACGACGCGCTGGTGAACGATCTCAAGCGGCTGGAGACGGCGCATCCGGATCTGGTCACGCCCGATTCGCCGACGCAGCGCGTGGGCGGACGGGCCGCCGAAGGTTTCCGCAAGGCCGCGCATGCTCGTCCCATGCTCTCGCTGGATAATGCGTACAGCGCCGAGGAGTTGGCCGACTGGGATCGCCGCGTGCATGAGCTGGCCGGCAGCCTGCCGGTTGAATACACCGCCGAGCTTAAGCTCGACGGCCTTAGCGTCGCCCTGCGCTATGAACCGGCGGCGGACGGCGGCGCGCGCCTTTTGCTCGGCCTCACCCGCGGCGACGGCCAGATCGGCGAAGACGTCACATCGAACATTCGCACCATCCGCAGCGTGCCGCTCTCCATTTCCGCCGATCGGCTGAAAAAGTGCCGCCTTCCGCAAGGGCAAGGATTTGAAGTGCGTGGGGAGTGCGTGATGCCGCAGGCTGCTTTTCTGCGCACCAATGAGGAACGCGAGCGCGAGGGGCTGCCCGCGTTCGTCAATCCACGCAACTCCGCGGCGGGAACAGTGCGCACGCTCGATCCGGGCATCGTGGCCACGCGCGGGCTGGTCTTCTTTGCTTATTTTCTGCTGGTCGAAGGCGAATATTTCGTCGCCGGCCAGACGGCCACGCTGGACGCGCTGACCGCGCTGGGCTTTCGCGTCAATCCGCATCGCGGCCGCGTGGACTCGGTCGACGACATGAGCCGGTTCATCGAGCGCGCCGAAAAAGACCGCGCCACGCTCGGCTACGAGATCGACGGCGTGGTGCTCAAAGTGGATGCGCACGCGACGCAACTGCGCCTGGGCTACACCGGCCGCGCCCCGCGCTGGGCCATCGCCTACAAATTCACCGCCCAGTCCGCGATTACCAAACTCGAAGACATTCTGATCACGGTGGGCCGCAGCGGCAAGCTCACGCCCACTGCCATGCTTGCGCCGGTGTTTGTCGGCGGCGTTACCGTGAGCCGCGCCACGCTGCACAACGCCGACTTTATCGAGCGCCTCGGCCTGCTGATCGGCGACTCGGTCAAGGTGGAGCGCGGCGGCGATGTGATTCCCAAAGTCGTGGAAGTGGTCGAGGACAAGGATCATCCGCGCGGGAGCCGCAGGTTTTCCTTCCCCGAAACTTGCCCGGAGTGCGGCAACGCCGTGGTCCGCGAAGAGGGCGAGGCGGACTGGCGATGCGTCAACGCCGACTGCCCGGCCAAGCTGCGCGAAACGCTGCTCCACTTTGGCAGCCGCGGCGTAATGAATATTGAAGGGCTGGGCGACGCGGCGGTGCAGCAGTTGCTTGACCGCGGCCTGGTGAAGAGCGTTGCCGATCTCTATTCGCTCACCAAAGAGCAGCTTGTCGATCTGGAGCGCTTTGCCGAAAAATCCGCGCAGACCCTGCTGGACGAGATTGCGCGCTCGAAAAAAGCCGGACTGGCCAGGGTGCTGATGGGTCTCGGCATTCGCTTTGTCGGCGAGCGCACCGCCGAGCTGCTGGCCCAGGAGTTCGGCTCGATCGACGCCGTCATGGCCGCATCAGCCGAAGAGCTGGAGCGCGTTGAAGAAGTGGGGCCGCGCATCCGTGAGGCGATCCTCGATTTCTTTTCGCGCCCTGCCAATCGCGCCCTCATTGAAAAGCTCAAGGAAGCGGGCGTGGATATGAGCGCGGAAAAAAAGCAGCGCACCACACAGCTTGCCGCCCTCACCTTTGTGCTCACCGGGGCCCTGCCTACGCTTACGCGCGATGAGGCCAAACAGAAGATTGAAGCCGCCGGCGGAAAAGTCTCAGGGGCAGTGAGCAAAAAGACCAGTTACGTGGTTGCCGGCGACGAGGCGGGCTCAAAGCTGGACAAGGCGATTGAGCTTAAAGTTCCGGTGCTGGATGAGGCGGGTTTACTGGCTCTGTTGCAGTCTCCACCACCGCCGGAGTGAAGGCTTCACGCTTTACTTTATTCTTTATCATCAGCGGCAGCAGGGCCGCCGAAACCAGCAGTAGATCGATCCACACGGCAATTCTCCTTCAGTGCAATTCTCTTTCCGCGCAATTCTATTTCTGTGCAATTCTCTTTCTATATTGTTCAATGGTGTTTCTCCATCGATGCGCGTTTCATGCGCGCTGCTCGAAAAGATCCCGCGGACGCGGCTTTAGATTCCATGCCGCGCCACCAGGTCCGGCTTCCGCTCGCCTTCGCGCTGCTCCCGCCCGCGTTCGCGCTCCCAGGCTTCGACGCGCCAGTTGCGCGATCCGTAGACCGGCGCTTCGTCAAGCTGCGCGGGCCGCTCCACCGCCTCCGGCTTTCCCGGCATCGTTACCAGTTCCGCGGCCGGCCTTATCACCCGCGCCGATTCGACCTCGATATACGCGGCGTTCGATGTAAGACTGGTGTCCATTCGCGCATCCATTCGCCCATCCGGCCGGGCATCCATTCGTACACGGGACCGCTCCGGAGCTGTCTTTTCGCGCTCGGCTTCCGGCTTCATCGCGGCCACGCGGGCCATGAAATCTTCCATCAGACGGTACACACAGGCCTGGCCGCACAAATGCTTGGCGCCGGGCCGCGTCCGATAGCGCGAACTCCATCCGCTCAGGCGCAGCTCCATTCCCTGCTCGAAAGCCACAAACCAGTGGTTCGATTGCCGCTTTTCCGACTTGCAGATGTCGCACGAAATCGTCTGCCGGATCACCCGAGCCTCCAGTCCGCACCGCCATGGAGCCGACTTCTCCATGCCGTCGCAGACGGAATCTGAAACGCCTTTCCTTATTCATCGGGCCGCGCGGCAAATAGATGAGGCCCGGCACCCCGAATCTCGATCCAATTGCAGCCCGAGGCGCGCGCGACTGTCCTGAAATTGCACACGTAAGCTACTTAACAACCGGCGCACAAAAACGGCCGGCTGGTTAGAGCAAAATCAGAGTTCATGTGGGGTCGCTAAAATCTTGCAAGGCGCCGTTTTCTTAAGGAAAACGGCACTTAGGAGTATCAACTCACCTTACACCAACTCTGATTTGCTATAGCCGGCCTTTCTGGTTGAGTTTGCTGGGCGAGAATTGCCGAACGGCGATTACGCCGCGGCGCTCTCGACGCCACGCTCCTGCGGAGCCGGTTCAAGAACCGGTACGGATTCGATGCCCGACCGGGCTTTAAGCAGCGGCAGGGCCACGGCCAGCACGTCCTCGACGTGGGTGGCGTAGTGAACGGTAACGCCCTCCATCATCTCCGGGGTGAGATCTTCCTCAACACTCTGGCGGTTCTCGGCGGGCAGGATGATGGTTTGCACTCCAGCCCGGCGCGCGGCGAGGAACTTCTCCTTGATGCCGCCTACGGGAAGAACATTGCCGCTCAGCGTGATTTCGCCGGTCATGGCGGTGAGCGGCCGGACTGGCGTATCGGTGAGCAGCGAAGCCAGCACGGTGGCCATGGTTACCCCGGCCGACGGGCCATCCTTGGGAATGGCGCCGGCGGGAACGTGAATGTGGATGTCGAGATCCTTGTTGAAGTCCTCCTCCAGACCCAGCGAACCGGCGTTGGAGCGCACCCAGGTCAACGCGGCCTGCATGGACTCCTGCATCACTTCGCCGATCTGGCCGGTCACAGTGAATCCTCCCCTACCCTTCATCTTGTTGGCTTCGATGAACAGAATGTCGCCGCCGGCCGGCGTCCAGGCCAGGCCCACAGCCACACCAGGACGCTTGACGCGCTCGGCCACTTCAGTTTCCACGCGCACCTGGATGCCGCCCAGAAACGTCTTGAGCGTGTCGCGGGTGACGACGAGTTTTTCAGTCTTCCCTTCCACCACGCGCCGGGCCTGCTTGCGGCACACGGTGCCGATCACCTGCTCCAGCTTGCGCACGCCGGCTTCGCGCGTGTAGTGGCGCACCAGTTGGCGGACCGCTTCCTCGGGAAACTCGATCTGCTCGGTGGTGATTCCGTTCTCCTTGATCTGGCGCGGAATGAGGTAGCGGTTGGCGATGTGCAGCTTCTCCTCCTCGCTGTAGCCCTGCAGCGGAATGATCTCCATTCTGTCGAGCAGCGGCGGCGGCACCGGATCGAGCATGTTGGCGGTGCAGATGAACAGCACCTTGGACAGGTCGAACGGCACATCCAGATAGTTGTCGCGGAACGTGGAGTTCTGCTCCGGGTCAAGGGTTTCAAGCAGCGCCGAAGCCGGGTCTCCGCGAAAGTCGCGGCCGAGCTTGTCGATCTCGTCGAGCATGATCACCGGGTCGTTGGTTTCCGCCCGGCGGATGCTCTGGATGATCTGTCCAGGCAGAGCTCCGATATAAGTCCGCCGGTGACCGCGGATCTCCGCTTCATCGTGCATACCGCCCAGGGAAACCCGCTGAAACTTGCGGCCCAGGGCCCGGGCAATCGACCGTCCCAGGCTGGTCTTGCCCACCCCTGGGGGGCCTACAAAGCACAAAATCGGCCCCTTCATGTTGGGCTTTAGCTCCAGAACGCTCAAGTAATCCAGAACGCGGTCCTTCACCTTACGAAGCTCGTAGTGGTCTTCATCGAGAATTTGCTTGGCTACATTGATATCGATTTTTGAGCCTGAACTTTTAGCCCAAGGCAGCACGGCCAGCCACTCGATATAGTTTCTCGTCAGCCCGTAATCCGCGGCCATTGGAGACATGCGTTGCAGCCGCGCGAGTTCTTTCA
>DATAVZ010000004.1:0-78159 GCA_036267475.1 Occallatibacter sp. | reverse complement strand
AACACAAAAATATTTCCGTCAGGATCCTTGGCGAAGACCAGTCCGCCGTCGCGCTGAGCATTGACGCCCGCATATTCCAGCGCCTGATAGGCACGCTTCGCATCGGGCACCGGAAAAAGGAATTCCGGCTGCGATCCGGGGGTGGCCGGGCGCAGTTCCATATGCAAATCGGGTGCGCCGGGCGTAGTTAAGCGCACATTGCCGTTGGTATCATCCGCTTCAAAACCGAGATCGGTATAAAACTCCTTCATTGCCGCGCCATCCCGCACCGGCAAATCGATTCCCATCAGCTCAGTGGAGACGCGTCCGGCGCCAAGGTGCTGCCCCTTGTCGAGCGTGTGCCGCGAGCCGGGCATGTACTGCGTGAATTCGGTCACGCCGTGCTCGGGATCGTTGATGGAAGTAATCAGGTTTCCCGCAGCGGCCTTACGGACGGGCGTGGGATTCAGGCCCTCGGTCGCGTAGTAATGCTGCAGCGCATTTAGGTCGCCGGCCTCGTAACAAATGTGCATCCAGCCCAGCGGCTGCGACCGATCGGTTTGCGGGTAGAGCTCAATGAACTGGTGGTCGTTGATCTTCACAAAAACTTCAGGGGTTTTGCCGTAAGTGAGGGTGAAAGCCTCTTCGAATCCCAGCTTGCCCAGGAAGGTGATTTCGCGGTCCAGATCGCTGACGCGAAAAGCGACATTCGCGATGCCAATAATGCGTTGGTTGGGTGGGGGTGGCTGCGCAATGGAAGGATCCGAACAGAGGGCCCCGACGGCGAGAGATAACAACACGCAGATCTTCGACCGATTTCTCAAAAAAACCTCCAAAGCCCACTCGGGGGCGAAAGCAAGGCAAAACGGGGAAAAGTCATGCAGTAGAAGACGAAGTGTATTCCTGGCGGTATGGGGTAAAGACGTCAAGAACTTCGGAAGGCTCAATTGCGGAGGCTTCGTGCTCGACGCCACCATCGACGACAATACTGTCGCCGGCGCGCATCTCCCAGCTCTTGCCCTGGGCTTGAAAGCGGATATGGCCGCGGACGACATACACCATTTGATGATGCGGATGGCTGTGGCGCGCGCCGTTCCAGCCTTTTTCAAAGGTATGACGCACCAGCATCAGGTGAGGATTGTAGGCCAGCACCTGGCGCAGCATGCCGGGCTCGGGCGCCGTAACCTGGGTGGCATCGGTTGCCGTGTAGACGACTCCGCTTTCGCTCATGGGTTTCTCCGCAACAATGCCGGTCAGCGGTTCATCCATCCGCCGTCGACGATAAGAATGTGGCCGTGTACGTAATCGCTGGCGCTCGAGGCAAGAAAGACCGCGGCGCCGGCCAGATCTTCAGGACTACCCCAGCGGCCTGCGGGAATGCGCTCCAGAATCTGCCGCGCGCGCTCCGGATTATTACGCAGCGCTTCGGTGTTATCCGTGTCCATGTAGCCGGGGGCGATGGCGTTCACGTTCACGCCCCTGGACGCCCACTCATTGGCGAAGGCTTTGGTGAGCTGGCCTACGCCACCCTTGGCCGCGGCATAGGAAGGCACTGTAATGCCGCCCTGAAAGGTAAGCAGCGAAGCGATATTAATGACCTTGCCCGAGCCGCGCGCCAGCATGTGCCGGCCGGCATGTTGCGTGAGCCGGAAGACGCTGGACAGATTTACGTCAATGACGGTCTTCCAGTCCTCTTCGGAGTGCTCGGCAGCCGGCGAGCGGCGGATGGTGCCGGCGTTGTTGACCAGAATGTCGATGGCGCCAAAGTGCTGAACCGTCTCTTTGACCAGCCGCTCGCATGCCTCCGCATCGCCTACGTTACCGACCAGCGCTACCGATTCGACACCCTTTGCTGCAACTTTCTCCAGCGTGGCCTCGGGCATTTTGCTGGAGCCGTGAACGGCCACATCGGCGCCGGCCTCAGCGAGCGCTATCGCAATGGCCGCGCCCAGACCGCGTGATGAGCCTGTGACCAGCGCCGTTTTGCCTTTGAGATTGAACTTGTCGAGTATCAGTGGAGTTCAGTTCCTTTCCGCTGCGACTGGAGCAAAACCAGAGTTCATATTGTGGATTGCGAAAATCGTGCGAGGTGTTGTTTTCTTGAGGAAAACGACACTTGGCAACATCAACTTGCCTTACACCCACTCTGATTTTGCTCTAGCGCGCGATGGCCGCGGTACGAAGCGCGAACAAGCCCGAGAATACACGCGGACTCTCTGTGCGCGCAACCGCACGGCGCTGCTTTTTGCGACTGCGCTCAGGAGGACGAATGCGTGTGGGCGGACGTCTGTTCGCAGTCCGATTCCGGCGCAAACCCACGCTCGGCGGCGAGAATCGCGGCCTTCATAAAGCCTAGCGTGTGGGCCATGCCAGCATGCCAGGGAGCCGCGCAGGTCATCTGCGGACTGTGATCGGGAATCAGCACGCCGTCGAAGCCGTTGCGATGGAGGATAGCCACGATGCGCAGCATGTCCACGTCGCCGTCATCGATGAATGTTTCGTGATAGTGCGGCGCTTTACCGCTCACATTGCGGAAGTGGACATAAGCCAGGCGCTTTTGACGGCTGTACTGCTCGACAGTCTGATAAAGATCGCCTTCGGTCATTTCGGCGAGCGTGCCCAGACAGAATTCGAGCATGTTGCTGTGGCTGAGCGCGATATCGATGAGCCGCTGGTACATGGACTGTTGATAGACGAGGCGCGGCTGGCGGCGCATGAAGGGCATGGGCGGATCGTCAGGATGCGCGGCGAGACGCACGCCGGCCTGCTCGGCAACCGGCAGCACTTCTTCAAGGAAACGCTCCAGCCGGTTCCACAACTGCTGATGGGTGATTTGCGGCAGAAAGCCCGCGGGCGCGTCCGCGTCATAGACCATGTTCCAGACCATGCCGTTGGGAATGGGTGTTTCGACTGGCCCCTCCATGCCGACGGACTCCGCGCCACCGCGCGCAAATGGACCGCTCACGCGCCCGCAGACTCCGGCGATGGAGAAGTTGTAACCCAGTGTGCCGATACCGGCTTCGCCCATGGCGCGCACGATAGCCTGCACGTTGCGGATGTGCTGTGCGCGGAGCGGGCCGTCGAGCAGAATGTCGTGCCAGTGCGCGGGATCGAGGTTTTCGATGGCTTCAAGGCGGAGTCCGGCGGCTTCCACCTGCCGGCGGAGGCCAATGAGTTCCTCGGCAGTCCACAACCGGTTTGGATCGCCGGCCATGCCCCACGGTTTGTCTTTGCCGCCGGTTGGCTGGTTGTGGAGCGGATTGGCCTCGCCCTGCCTGAAGTAATCGACCAGATGCGCGATGACGTGCGTGCAGCCAGCCTGCACGGCGAATGCAAAGTGCTCCTCATTGAGCATGTGCCGGTAGAGTCCTACGCCGAGTTTCATTCTGGTCTGCACAGAGCCAGTGTAATCTGCTGGATTCAGGCGGAGTCGCGCTCGATAAGCGGAGCCTGGAGGCTGATGCGCCGGTTGGATTTGGGGCTGAGGGTAACCACGTCGATCAGCAGCTCGGCGGCTCGTTTTCCCATTTCGAAGGCGGGAATGGCGATGCTTGTCAGGTGCGGCTTGAGCACGGTTCCAATGGGCAGATTGCCTCTTCCGAGAACACTGACGTCTTGAGGAATATGCCTCTGCAACTCCTCGAGAACGCGATAGACATCGGGGACAAACTGGTCGTCCGCACAAAAGATTGCCGAGGGCGGATTGGGCGCGGAAAACCACTCGATCATCTTGTCGCGAATGACCTGGGCATCGTAGTCGCTGCAGAAATGGAGCCGGGGCTCGAATTTTCTGCCGGCTTTTTTCAGACCGGCCTTAAAGCCGGAGAGCACCTGCGGCGTCATGGGACTGCGCGCCGCACCGCTGATCAGCGCGATGCGCATGTGTCCCCGACCGGCTAGATAGGATGCGCCATTGCCGCCGATCTCAAAGTCGTCCACGCCGACATAGTTGATTCGATCCTTGCCCGCGTAACAATTGGTCATCACGAAGGGAATGTGCGCGCCGTTGAGATCGTCGATGGTGTCTTTCATGTCCTGCAGCGAGCACATGCGGGTATTGAAGAAGATAACTCCATCGACAAACCGGCTCTGCGTCAGCTCACCCTTGGTGATTCTGCCGCTGCGCGCGCTGTGCGAGTAAATCATCAGATGATAACCGCGGTCCATCACACAGCTTTGGATTCCGGCGAGCACTTCGGCAATGAAGTTATTAAAGAAGATAGGATCGCGCATGGGAACGACGAGCCCGAGAATGCGCGTGGAACCGCTGCTGAGGGCGCGAGCCAGGCCGCTCGGCGAGTAGCCAAGCTTGGTGGCCAGGGCAAGGATATGCTTGCGCTTGGCGGCGCCCACGCGCGGCGTATTGGGATCGTTCATGACGAGCGAAACCGAGGCGATGGACACCTTGGCGGCATTCGCTACGTCGTAGATGGTTGCCATCTCCGCGCCTTTTTAATACCGCCGGGACTGAAGAGGCGGCTGAGCACATTGTAATTGCAGGCCGGGCTGTTTCTGCCCAGATTCACTTACTAAGTCTGAGCGGCCACGGTTTCATCCGGAAGCGGCTATTCCACGAGATAGGAGTGTCCCGGCGCCAGGGTAAATTCGTCCGCAAAGCGCGACAGCTTCCAGTGGACCGTGTGATGCGTGGTTGTGTCTGTGATTCGGATGCGGTTCCAGTCTCCAACCTTCAGCTCGACGGTGCTCCTGGTCTTTGCGTCCGACGACCAGAACTCGGTGCGGGCATTGCGAGCGATGGGATAAATGCGCGCAACGACCGCATGCGCGCCCTGCTCAAAGACGATGCCGGTGCCGCCGACGAACAGCGGCGTCTTGTCGACGGGCAATGCGTAGTTCTTCAGCAGAGTCGGGCCGGTTTCAACCTGGCCGGTTTCATAATCCATCCACTTGCCGCGCGGCAGATAGATATCGCGCGTGCCGGCGGTTGCATAATCGTCGCCGTAGAGAGGCGCCGCCAGCAGCGCATCACCGATCATCCACTCGTAGCCGCGAGTTTCGCGGTTCCCGCGGCCATACACTTGCGCGTCGGACGGAAAGGCGATCGGCAGCGGCGTCATGGTCCACGGGTAGCCGTCATGGATAAAGCGCACGGCCTGGCTGTAGATGTAGGGGCGGAGGCGCTCGTGGGTCTGCGCGGCCTTGAGCATGACGGCGCCTACCTGTGGATCCTGGAACGACCACGGTGGCTGGCCCATGGACATGGACGAGTGCAGCGCGGCCCACTGCGCGTTACGCATCATGTACATGTCCAGCCTGGATGACTCGGCGGTGCTGAAGCGCTTTTCGCCAAAGGTGCCTCCGACGATGTCTGGATAAACGAGTGGAAGACCGCTGTAGGCAAGCGCCAGCGCGTTCACCGGACCGCGGTCCTGGTCCTGGTTGTAATTAAAGTCGTTGATGCGCTGCAGGTCGCCATTCGAGGCGAGGTAACCGTTGCGCTCGATGAGGTCGTAACCCAGTTGCATCAGGCGAAGATTGATGGGATCGACCTTGTCATCGCGGAGATTGTACTTGCCGAAGCCGTAGAAATCCTCCTTGAAGCCATCGATTCCATAAGCTTTCCATTTGGCGACGAGACCGAGATACCAGTCGACGGCCCCGGGCATCTGGGCGTTGAGCAGATAGCAGGGCAGGGCCGGCCAGCCGGTTTTGAAGACTTTTGGCTGGCCATTTTCCTCAATAAAATAACCCTTCTTCACGCCTGCAGCAGCAAAGGGGCCGGTGGTGATGAAGGTGATGCGCAGGCCGAGCAGGACCTTCAGGCCCTCGTTGTGAAAGTGCTGAACCAGCTTGGCAGGATCGGGATAGCGTGTCTTGTCCCACAGGCCAAAGCTTGTGGTTTCATGCATGTCGGCGGGCTCGGCGGGCCAGAATCCGGAGCCGATGACGATCCACTTGAGCGGATAGCCGAGGGCGAGATAACGATCGACGCTTTCGCGGTCCGTCTGCTCATTGGTGTTCCAGCCGAGCGCACCGAAGGCTTCCCAGCCGACGCCGAACATGGCGTACTTGGGCATCAGCAGGGGATAGCCGGAGTCGCGGCGCACCGTCGCAAACTCGGCATAGATTTCGCGCGGGGTTCCGAAGAAGTAGTGCGCGGTAACCGGGCCGTCGGCGCTGGCCACACCCTGCGCATTTTCATCCTGCGTGAGATGGACGATCTTGATGCGCGGCCAGGGAAGCACCTCAGCCATGCCCTGTTTGGGAAAGATGACAAAATTGCTGGCCAGGCGCGAGAACCCGGCGCCGGACAGAAGATGATCGTCGACGATGCCGGTCAGGTCAGTATTGTCGCGACCGCCGATAGCGGCGCGGTCGGCGAGACCATAAGACGGCGAGAGGCCGGCGGTGCGGACAACTACACTCGTTCCCGCAGGGGCGTCGATTTTCATTTCGCAATGGTGCCGGGAAAGCGCAATCGTAACTTCGACCGGAGCTCCGTTTGAAGATTTAGCCGTAAAGCTGCATTGCGACTCCGAGCAATGGGCTGCGGTGACCGTATTCAGAGCCGCGCCATTTATCTCGATGCCGGCTGCGGGGTGAGCGGCGGCGATCTCTCTGGATCCCGCGAAGAAGCCGAAGCGAAGACCGTCCGGCTGAATCACCATACGGGTTTGACCGGCGCGCAGAGTAATGGCGCCTGGACCCGTGGGAGCCGGGCCTTGCGAAAACGCCGGAGATGATGCAATCAGGACGAACAACGCCAGCGGCAGAGCCTTCAATCGCTTGCTCCTTTAGAGCGGATGGACGGAAACAGGCTAGTGCCGTTTTTCCTGCTTGTCAAGCGTTTAATCATGCGCCGCATCCCTTGGAGCGCCTGCCGGCGGCATACCAACGCCGGCGGCGGTTCCATCGACCAGCGGAATCTAATTAAACGCTTGACAAAGCCTAAATTGGCACACTAGCATTCTTCCTCATCAGAGGCGACTGATTCAAATTCGGCAGATTGCCGCAAAACGGCCGGGCGCGCTAGTGGGGGCTGCTTTTTGCCGCCGTCAAGTTAAGCGCTTGATATATTTGACTCAACGGCGCCGGGCCCGAATGCAAACGTCGATAAAAAACGGTTGGTGAAAGGAAACACTCATGAGGACAGTGGCGAATTCGCGATTTCGATTTGTGCAAAAATGCTCCGGCCTGCGCCGCACGTGGACGCGCGCGCTGCTGGCGCTTGCCGTGATGGTGGCCGCG
Organism: Occallatibacter sp.; assembly: GCA_036267475.1. Classification (GTDB taxonomy): domain Bacteria; phylum Acidobacteriota; class Terriglobia; order Terriglobales; family Acidobacteriaceae; genus Telmatobacter. Next base: position 70,971 of record DATAVZ010000004.1, on the reverse strand, counting down.
GGCCTGAGCGCGACGGCGCAGCAGGATGTGGGCTACATTCAGGGCACGGTAACCGACCAGACCGGAGCCGCGGTGGCGGGGGCGCAGGTGACAGTCACCTGGCAGAGCACGGGCCTTAAGCAGAATACGGTCACCAACGAGACGGGGTTCTACACCTCGCAACCGTTGCAGGTAGGCCAGTACACGGTTACGGTGGATCAGAATGGCTTTAACCCGACAACGATTCACAACCTGGTGGTGGATGCCGCGGCGCATGTGCAGGCCAACATCACGCTTCACGTAGGCACGTCTTCGTCCAACGTGACGGTGCAGGGAACTCCGCCGGTGATGGATACGACGGATGCGGCGATCGGCAACACGATTGATACCCGCGATGCGCAACAACTGCCGGTGAACGGCCGCAGCGTACTGGCCCTTGCCACCTTGTCACCCGGCGTTGTGTCGGCAGTAGGCTCGGTGAGCGAGGGTTTTCAGAACCGCGGCACCGCTGTCTCTGCGATCCGCATCAACGGCGGAGCGGCAGGCGTCAACAATAATATTCTGGACGGCGTTTCGAATATGCAGGACTGGCTGGGCGAGGTAGCCATCAACCTGAAGTCGGATGCGGTTGCGGAGTATCGCATCATGTCGGGCGTGATTCCGGCGCAGTTCGGCTACACGTCTGGCGGCGTGATCAACATGGTCACCCGTTCGGGAACCGACTCGGTCCATGGCAGCGTTTATGAGTTCTTCCGCAATGACGCGCTGGATGCCGAGCAGTCGTTTCCGCGCCCGGCTTTCGGCAAACAGGAAACGCGGTTCAACAACTACGGCGGCACCCTGGGCGGACCCATTCTGAAGCAGAAGCTGTTCCTGTTCGGCAACTATGAAGGATATCAATTTCGAAGCGCGCAGCCAACCTACTTCAGTCTGCCGACAGCGCAGGAGTACACCGGCGACTTCAGCGATCTTGGCCAGGTGATCACTAATCCCGATGGCTCCACGTCGTGCAGTCCCGTCAACATTTATGACGATGACAACATTGTGGGCGGGCAGCGCCAGCAGTTCATGTACAACGGGCAGGCCAACGTGATTCCGACATCGCGTCTTGACCCTGTAGCCGTCGCCTATTCCAAAATGTTCTATCCCGCTCCCAACAACACCGCGGGCGGCTACAACCCCTGCACGCACGCCAACAACTATCTGTATGCGCTGCCGGTGGCGGCAAGCGAGCGGCAGGGCATTGTGCGCGGAGACGAGACGATCTCCGACAAGGACACGCTGATGGCCCGGTATGCGTACTACTTTAACGGGACTAACAACGGCACCAATGCCGGCGGCCTGCCGGGTGTTTACAGCTCTCGCAACGATCACCTGCAGAACCAGAGCGCGGTGTTGTCGGAGACGCACATCTTCAAGCCTACGCTGCTCAACGATGCAAGAGTCGGCTTGATGCGCAACGATTTTCCTTTTCAGGCGGCATCCGCGGGCCTGGACATTGCCACGAAGATCGGGCTGCCGAATGACACGGGCACCGAGATTCCGTATATGAATAACGGGCTGCTTATGCCGAATATCACGGTGGGCTTTCGCGCTTCCACAACGGTCGAGTTCCTGGACGACCTGACATGGGTGAGAGGCAATCACTCGCTGCACATTGGCGGCAGCGTGCGCTGGACGGAGGGGTATAACAACCAGACCGGCGCCTCAGCATCGGGCAACTTCAACTTCAGCTCGGGAACTACAGCGCAGGGTAATGACGCTACGATCATTGCAGGAACCGGCAGCACGTTTGCCGCATACATGCTGGGGCAGGTGACCAGCGCCAGCCAGCTTGTGCAGGAGGGCACGGCGCTGAGAAGGATGCTCTTCGCCGGCTACATTCAGGACGACTGGCATGCATCGCCACGACTGACCGTTAATGCGGGACTGCGCTACGACATGCAGACGCAGGCAGTGGAGAAGCACGACGGAATCGAGAACTTCGACGTCACCAAGAAGAATCCAACCAACAGCGCTTTCACGGGGCTGGTGGAGTATGCCAATACGGACGGCTATGGCCGCAACTTTGTGAAAGAGAACTTTGCCGACTTTGGGCCGCGCCTGGGATTCGCCTATTCGCTGGATGCAAAGAGCGCGACGGTAGTGCGTGGCGGCGTTGCGATCTACTATCCGTCCACGTCGGAGTACACCTATGACGAGTCTTCCGGCAATCCGGCCGGCTATACCTCGATGACCACCTCTTATCTGGGCACCACCGCGCACGGTTATCTGTTTGACCTGGCCAATGGGCTGCCCGGCCCGTGGGCCCAGCCGCTCGGACCCGCCGGCGGCCCCAATGTCTTCCTCGGCCAGTCCGGCGCCTATATCAATCCGATTGCGAAAAGTCCCTCGTCACAGGTCTTCAGTCTGACCGTCTCGCGGGAATTGCCTTACGACATAGTGGTGGACGCATCCTATACGGGCAACCACGGAAATCACTTTGAGAACTTCTCGCCGAATCTCAACTTCCTCTCTCCGCAGTACTACAGCATGGGCACCGCGGCTCTGAATGCACAGGTCGCGAATCCCTATGCCGGAGAAGTACCGGGGAGCCTGGGAGCGGCAACACTGACTGAAGCCCAGGTGCTGAAGCCATTCCCGTACATGTCGTCGGTTTCGATGCAGGATCCGCGCAACGGATCGTACTGGTCGAACCTCGGCATGCTTTCCGTCAAGCGCCGCGTGGAGCACGGGCTGCAGGTCATGGGCGCCTATACCTTTGGCAAGATCACAGATGCGGGCGTGCAGGACGTCTCGAATCTCTCCGCGGTGGGAACGGGAACATCGGCCACTCCGCAGAATCCTTACAACCCCAAAGCCGATCACTCCGTAGACACGATCGACGTCGCGCACCGGCTTACGGTCACGGGGCTTTACGATCTGCCGTTCGGCAAAGAACAGAGATTTGCCAACGGCAGCAAGACCGATCGTCTGGTTGGCGGATGGCAGTTCAACTCTATTCTCACGGTCGAATCCGGCCGGCCACTCGGGATTTCAGGCGCGTCGAACCAGGGAATTGCGACACGCCCTAACTGGAATCCGAACGTGAGCGCCTTTGTGCCGCACCAGAGCCGCTCGGTTCTGTACTCGACCGGCAAGCTCGAATGGTTCAACCCTCAGGCGTTCACCAATCCCGCCGATTATTCGTTCGGCAATATTCCACGCGAGCTTGGCAACCTGCGCGGGCCGGGGACGGTGAACCTGGATATGTCGTTCTTCAAGACAACACATATCACGGAGCGCACCTCGTTCGAACTGCGGATCGAGGCTTATAACGCTCTGAACCATCCCAACCTACCCGGGCCTGGCACCGGCTTCAGCGCGGGCAAACCTGCCGATCCGACCAATCCTTCTGCGGAAGGCGGGCTGAACACCAGCTCCAGCTTCGGCATGATCACCAGCGGCGCTACCAGCACGCGCAATATCCAACTGGCCGCCAAGATCACGTTCTAACACATCCGCCCAGGTGCGGTGGTGAAAGACTGGACCAGACACAGCCACGGGCTATCTCGATGAGATAGCCCGTGGGATTTTAAGCAGCCGCTTATGCGTGGCTGACTGGGGAGATTACGCATGCCGCGATGCTGGCAGCAATGGGTTGGAGCAATTGCTCTGCTGCTCTGCGGGGCTGCTCCGGCCTTGGGGGCAACCCGCATTGACCTGGATGGAAGCGGCTGGAGTTTTCAGACAACTCTAGGCGAAAAGGTGCAGGTCACGGTGCCGCATTCCTGGCCGGTGATGAAGGCTTATCGCGACTATATCGGAGACGCGATTTATCAGCGCGACTTCGATGCGCCTGCAATTGGGCCGGGGCAGGTCGTCCGGCTGCACTTTGACGGCGTGTACTGCAAGGCGCAGGTTTGGCTCAACGGCCGCATGATCGGCACGCACGAAGGCGGCTATACGCAATTTGAGTTCGAGATCACGCAGTTTCTGCATCCGGGACGCAATCATCTGCTCATCGAAGTGAATAATACGCCAACTTTGACGACGATCCCCGCGTTGGCTGAGGCCGTCGGCTCCGGTCCCAATCCGCGGCCGTATGGCACGGCTTCCGGCAGCATTGTGGGATGGATTCCTTATGGCGGCATTGTGCGGCCGGTGAGCCTGCTGATTACCGATGCGGTGTACCTGCGCGGCATGAAGGTCGATGCGCAGCCCGATCTGAAGACGATGAAGACGGCGATTACTGTGCATGCGGTGCTGCACAACGGCGGCGACAACGATGAGCCTGTGCGCATGAGCGGCACAGCGGCCACGCTTGCGGTTCATTCGGATGCAATCGTAGTTCCCGCGGGAAAAGATGTTGAAGTGAGCTGGAGCGGCACGCTCGACAACGCACACCTGTGGAGCGTTCATGATCCCTATCTTTACGACGTGGAGCTCTCGGTGCCCGGCGACGAGATCCGGAGACGGATCGGTGTGCGTGAGATTCGCGTGCAGGGTACCGAGCTGCTGCTGAACGGCAGAGTAGTGCATCTGTTTGGCGCAAACCGCGTGAGCGAGGATCCGGACGAAGGTCTGCTGGAGTCGGCTGCGATCGTGGATCGCGACCTGAGCGACATGCTTGCCGACAACATGCGGATGATGCGTATTGCCCATTATCCGCAGTCGCAGGAGCTGCTGGACTATGCCGACGAGCACGGCATGCTGCTGATTGCCGAAGCGGGCAACTGGAACATGAGCGCATGGCAGATGGCGGACTCCGGCATCCGCTCGTTGTGGCAGCGCCAGATGCGCGAGATGATGGAGCAGGACTGGAATCATCCGTCCGTCATTGCCTGGAGCGTGGGCAACGAGTATGAGTCTGCGACGAAGGAGGGCATCGATTGGACGCGGGACATGCGCGCGTTCACGCTGGGACTCGATTCGACGCGGCTGATCACCTTTGCCAGCCGGTTTACAGGCGCTCCGTGGATTCATAGCGGAGCCGATGAGGCCAGCCAGTACTCCGATTTTGTGTCCGTAAATATTTATGGCGATTATGCACGACGGCTCGACCGCGTGCATGAGCTGTGGCCCGACAAGCCGGTGTTTGTAACCGAGTTCGGCAAGATGGGCGAAGATACAACTCACGACACGGCGCGCATTGCGGAGATCACCGAGGCGGTGACGGCGATGAAAGCGCGGCCGTGGGTAATCGGCGGCTCGCTGTGGAGTTGGGCCGACTATCGATCTTTCATTCGCGGAACGCCGGCAGACGGAATTCGCAAATGGGGTGTTGTGGACTACTATCGCGGCCATCGCGACAGTTGGAGCGCAGTACAAAAGCTGTTCCAGACCGAGCTGCCCTGAGGCCGGGGCGCCATTCATTGTGTATTTGAACCATGCGTGGAGTGAACAACGTGCCAATCAATCGCAGAAATTTTGTGCAACGAATTCTCATGGCAATTGGAGCGACGGGAACTTCTCCCGCACTGAGGGCACAGCCGATCAGCGCGTTGAACGAGGACGCCGGCGCCGAGGCCTCGAAGCCGCAGGGGCAGATGTCCGGCTACATTCGCCCTGGGACCATCGAGACGATCCATCGCTCTTTCGATGTGATCGTGGTGGGCGGCGGCATCTCCGGAACGTGCGCGGCCATCAGCGCGGCGCGGAACGGCGCGAAAACGGCCCTGGTGCATGAGCGCTCGACGCTGGGCGGCAACTCATCGAGCGAAGTGAGACTTTACCCGGAGGACACGTGCGGCTTCAGCCCGTGGATCAAAGAGTCGGGGATTCTGGAAGAGATCGCTTCCGAAGAGCGGGCTCGCAACTGGGAGCCTTACATCGAAGGCATCATGAATTCACAGTGGGACCTGGTGCTCTATGAATGGGTGAAGAAGGAAAAGAACCTGAGCTTGTTCCTGAACACGACCATGCGCGAAGTGGTGATGCGCGATGATGCGCACATTCAGGCAATTCATGCACCGCAACTGGGCACGGAGCGGGAGTTTATTCTTTCTGCGCCGCTGTTCATCGATGCTACCGGCGACGGAGTGCTGGGATACCGCTCCGGAGCAGATTTTCGTTGGGGAAAAGAAGTGCGGTCGGAGTATCACGAAACGCTTGCGCCAACGGAGCCTACCACGGGGCTGATGGGCAATACGCTGTTTTATCGCGCGCGCGATGCAGGGCACCCGGTCGATTTCAAGAAGCCCGACTGGGCTGCCGAGTTCGATACCGAAGCGGACCTTACGGATCGCGGGCACGGTCACTTTGAATGCGGCTATTGGTGGATCGAGGTGGGCACGCCGCTGCATCCCATCAAGGACAATGAAGAGATTCGCGATGAGGCACTGCGCCAGTTGCTGGGCGTGTGGGACCACATTAAGAATCACTGCACGGCGGATGGCGTGCGGGAGAAGGCTAGAAACTTCGCGCTTGAGTTTGTGGGCTTCTGGCCTTACAAGCGCGAATCTCGGCGAATTCTGGGCGACTACACCCTGACGGAAAAAGATGTGCGCGATCCGTCGATTCACGCGGACGACATTGCGTACGGATCATGGGGAATCGACATTCACGTTCCTGGTGGAATTCACGAACGGCATGTGCCGCCGTATCCGGAACCGCGCAGCGACGAGAACTTCAAGCAGAGAGGAACCATTCCTTATGGGATTCCGCTGCGCTCCTGTTACTCGCGCAAAGTGCGGAACCTTTTAACGGCAGGGCGGCCGATTGGCGCGAGCTATGTTGCCTTCGCTTCTTCACGCGTGCTGCCAACAGGCGCAATCGTCGGCCAGGGGGTGGGTGCGGCAGCAGCTCTGTGCGCCAGATACGATTGCGAGCCAAAGACCATGGCCGCAGACCACGCGAGCGAACTGCAACAACTGCTGCTGAGGCAGGACGCTTCCATTCCCGGCGTGGAGAACGCGGACGCGGACGATCTGGCGCGGCGCGCACGGGTTACGGCGAGCAGCGAAGCACCGCTGCGCTTCGCTGAGTCAGAGACATTTCACAAGGCCGGGCTGGCGCTCGGTCAGGTGTTCCCGATTTCGACCGACCGCCTCGACAGCGTCGAGCTTTTGCTGCAATCAACTTCGACACAAGCGCAGCAAGCAACTTTGTCGCTTCGCCGTGTGGAGCATGTGTGGGATCTTCGGCCCTCGCCCGTGATTGCCAGAGCCACCGCGCAGGTGAAGGCCGGTTACAAGGGGTACGTGTCGTTTTCACTCAAGGCGCGGACAAAACCCGGCAGCCTGTATTTTGCTTCAATCGAAGCCGCACCGGAGCTGGCGTGGGCGATGGTTGCCGATGTGGATGGCCAAGCGTCGCAGGTGCCGGTGGGCACGACCGCTGCCGATCTGCCGCCGGGCGGATTCTGGCGGCCGTTTACCCACGGGCGTTCGTTCACGATCCGCGTAACGCCGGAGCAGCGGCCCTATTCACCACAAAACGTGGTACGCGGCACCAATCGGCCGGACCTGTGGACCAATATCTTTGTCAGTGATCCGGCTCAGCCGCTGCCGGCATGGATCGAGCTCGACTTCCCCTCGCCAGTGCAATTCAACCAGGTTCAGATTACCTTCGACACGGATACCAGCCGCCGCATTTCGCTTCCGCTGTTTCGCTATCCCGAGTGCGTAAAGCGCTATGAGATAGCAATTGCGCAGGGCGGTACGTGGAAGACAATTGTGGAGGAGGACGGCAACTACTTTCGCCGGCGTGTCCATCGCTTCGACGCGGTGAGGACGGGCCGCATGCGCATCCATGTGCTGGAGACCAACGGCGCGCCAGAAGCGCGCATCTACGAAGTGCGCGTGTACAACGAGAAGTCCGACGCATGAATTCCGGGCGGACTGGCCTCAGGCCATTTGCTGCGCAACAGCGGGCCTGCCCTTGAAGGTCTTCCATAGGATCGCGAGAGCGATTGGATGCAGGAACATCATAAGGAAAAAGACGGGAATATAGCCGTGATGGGTCACGATGTTGGCGACGATCTCTGTAGAGAGCAGACCGCCGAATGCGCTGCCGGCGGCGATAAGACCAAATGCCTTTCCCAGTTGCGACGGAGGAAAGACGGCGATGATGGTTGAGCTGAGCGTGATGAGCCACGCCATGTGCGCCAGGGCGATGATGGATGCGACACCGACGCTCAAAAACGCAGTGGGCGCGAGGCCTGCGAGCGGGCTGAGTGGAATGAGCGCGGCATAGACGATCATGCTGCGGCGATAGGCGAGCACAGGCGCAACTCCGCGGCGGATAAGCCATGCGGAAACCACTCCGCCAAGCAAGGTGCCGACGCCGGCGAACATGTACACCATCCAGCCAATGTGCGCAACCCGCGCCAGAGTGAGGCCGCGGGAGCTGAGCAGGTATTTGGGATACCAAAAGAGATAGAAGTACCAGACCGGATCGGTAAGACCGCGGGCGATCATCAGCTTCCAGGTTTTTTCGTGGGTGAGAACGTCTTTCAGATCGGCCCGGTATTCGGCGCCGGATAGGACGGGACGCGGCGCTGCGGCGGCGCTTTTTTCGCGCGGGAATACAAAGAACCAGAGCGGCAGCCAGAGAATGCCCGCGCATCCGTCGATGATGAAGATGGACTTCCACGGGAGGTGCATGGTGATGGCGGCAATCGCCGGCAATGCGATTACCGCGCCTATGGTAGCGCCCAGGGTATAGACGCCGATGGCGAGAGAGTGATGCTTTTCCTCAAGCGTTTCGCCAACCGCTTTGGGAGCTGCGACCCAAAGACCGGGCTCGCCGAGGCCAAGGCAGAAGCGCGCCGTAGCCAACTGCGTGGCCGTTTTTACAAATGCGGTTGCCGCCTCTGCGATGGACCACCAGCCGACGAAAAGCGCCATGCTGAGACGCGTTCCGAGCCAGTCCGTGATGAGGCCCGCGCATGCATAAGAGAACGCCGACGCCAGCAAGAAGAGGCTTACTACATGGCCGTAGCCTTCGTCCGACAGATGCAGCTCGGCTTGAAATCGTGTGGCAACTACAGACAGGCTCTGGCGGTCAAAGTAGTTGATGAGTGCGACGACCGAGATGAGCGAGATAATGAGCCAGCGCCGCCGCTGCGAAAGAGAAAACCGTAAGCGGCGCAGAGCCGGACTGTCCTGGTGCGGGCTCAAGAGCAGCGCACCTCGAAGATTGCAGGCGGCGCGGGGCCGTGGTCGAGAATGAGCAGCTCGATCCCGGTTGTTGTCACTGGCTCTGGAAGAGCGATGCGCCAATGCGTCTGGTGATTGTTTGCCACGGCGGCGATGGTATCGCCTTCAACGGTGCGCAGCTCGAATTGGGTTACACAGCCAGGCATCACGCGCTCGGGGTGTCCCATCAGCACCGACTCCATCGGGTGGTCGAAGTCGGTGTCGAAGGTCAGCTCGATTGTACGCAGCGACTGAGGTTTGTCCCATGAAAATCGCAGTATGGGTGAATTGTCATGCGCGGCGGGAGCCCAGGCATTTACCCCGCACCGTGGGCGGCTCCATCCGTTGATCACCATTGCCGGCTCGTAACACTGGACCGGCGGCACGATGCGGACGGCGAGGTTCCGCGCGGAGGGGCGGCGATCGGGCAGCCAGAAGGGAAAGCTGTCAATGCCGGCTCCCTCGGGCGGGCTTTGCACCGAACTCTTGGCGACCATGCGGTTCATCTTCTGCCATAGCGTGAGCACGCCCGGCATCTGCGCTTCGCTCAGATGAAGCGATATGCCGGTCGCCGGCGCCACGATCAAGAAGGCATGGCAATCGGCATCGAGTACCGTGTCGAAGCGGAAGGTAATTGGAATCGACCTGCCGGCATTGACTGCCGCACTTGCCGATGCGACCTTTACATCCGGCGTGGTGTTGCCCTCACGCGAAGATCGCCACAACTCCACCTGCATGGTGGCGGGCGAGGCGGCATCGACCAGTAGGGTAATTTCCGGCACGGGCCCACGGTTGAGCGGCAGAAGTAGCGCGCAGGGCAGGTCTGCGTCGCGCACTTCGCCGCTGTCTTCAAGGCCGGCAAGCTCGAGGCTGCTGGTAGCGGTGATGCGAGCCGCGGAAGCTAGATTGTCTGCCTGCGAATGTTTGACGCCAGGGATGTACTGACCGGAGCCGAGCAACCGCTGTTGCAGAGCGGAGATGTGCTGGGGCTGGAGCAATTGGCGCGGAGATATGCTTTTTTTCGCGCAGAGTGCGGCCGCCATTCCCACGGCTTGCGCGCCGTGTGCGCAGGTGGCCATGACGCGCGTGGAACCCATGGCGACATGCGAAGCGCTGATAATGCGGCCGGCGAGAAAGAGGTTTGCGATGTTTCTGCTGTACATGCACCGCAGAGGAATCTGATAGACGCCCTTGGAGTGCCATTGCATGCACGCAGGGGACGCGCTATAGACGCCGTCTGCGGGATGAAGATCGATGGCCCAGCCGCCGACTGAAACAGCATCATAATGCAGGCGCTGTTCCACTATGTCCTGCTGCGTGAGGATGTGGTCGCCCTCGAACCGGCGGCTTTCGCGCTTGCCGGGAATCATGCCCATCCATTCGAGCGTAAGATTTGCAGCTCCGGGAAATTCGCCGGAATTCTTGATGTAATTCCATACGCCGTAGGCGACGCGCCACAGTTCCCACTTGATCTCTTCGGTGCCGTGCACCGTGTCCATGTTGCCGCCGTACTCGAGCCACCAGAGGCGACAGCCGGTATCGGAGACGCGCAGCTCGCGGTAGCGCGGAATCCTGGTGATGTCCTGAAGGGCAAACGCCGGCGGAACATAGGTTACCGGCTTGCCTGTATCGCGGCTGTAGAAATAGAGCGAGTGGCCGAGCAAATCGTTAGTTGGGACAGAAGCGCCGAGGCCTTCTCCGAACTCCGATGTCGCTTCAGCGCCCATGCGAAATGCCGCACCGGCAAGATAGGCAAGCACGCCGTCGCCGGACGCATCGCAGAACAGCGGCGCGGTGAGTGTGTAATGCGTTTCGCTCTGGCTGCAGTAGGCGGTCACGCTCTGGATTTCGCCGCCGGCATTCTTTGCGGCCTTACTCACCGCGGTATTGAGCAGTAGCATGATATTCGGCTCGCGGACGACCCATTCGAGCAACAGGCTGTCAAACAGGATGGGATTGCCTTCCGGGTTGCGCCAGACATTCTCGACCATGATTTCGTCGATCACGCCGCCTTCGCGAGCCCAGCGGTTGTTGTTCCCCATGTGCGAGGTGGCGCCAAGCATCCAAAGGCGCACTTCGCTGGAAGCATTTCCGCCCAGCACCGGTCGATCCTGAACCAGAACCACGCGCACGCCCTGACGTGCCGCGGTGATGGCGCAGCAAAGGCCGGCCATGCCGCCGCCAACCACGACCAGATCGCGGCTGAGATGCTCATGCCTGGGCGCACGTCCACCGGCTTCAAACTCGCCTACCAGCATTGGGCTTTAATCCTTGCCAAGGCGCGCCTGGAGCAGACGGGAAACAAATGCGCGGCGCAGGCCGGTTTGCGATTCGCTCTGCAGGTTGAGCCGTTGACCATACCGGATCATATTAAGCGTTAAACTTGCCAAAATCAATCGGAATTTTGCGTTATCCCAGGGCGAGTTCGCAGGCCTTCCGGGCAGGCGCAAAGCAGTTCTGCCTTACGGCTGCTGCGCGCCGCGGAGGCCGGCCCGGATATTCTGAAGGAGGACGTGCGGTTCGCAGATTTGAGCGGCGGCGTCTGCTCATCCACACAGGCGCCTTGGCGCCGATGTCCCGGTACGGAGGTCCCGGCCATGCACGCTTCACTTGGAGTCTCGGCTGCGGTCTCGCTCGTGGGCCTGACCGCCGTGCTGGTATGGCGCGTTCGCGAAGGCAGAACGGCTGTAACGGTCAAGAAAATTCTCATTCCGCCTGTTGGGATGGCGACTGGATTTTCGATGTTTGTGGTGCCGGCATTCCGTGTGCCCATCCTCTGGGCGATTGTTGCGTTTGCCGTCGGCGCGGTGGCGCTGGCTTATCCGCTATTGCTGACCTCGAAACTGGAACGCGTGGGCGACGCGATCATGATGAGACGCTCGGGCGCATTCTTTGCCGTTGTGGTCGTGCTGGGGCTCATACGCTACCTGGCGCGCGGTTATCTGAACACTCTTCTCACACTGGAGCAGACCGGCGGGCTGTTCTTCATCCTTGCCTTTGGGATGATTTTGCGCTGGCGGATGAGCATGTTTTTAGAGTATCGATCACTTACTGCGCGAGGAACACGCGCCGATGCCGAGGATAACGACGCAGCGCCTTCCCAGTACGGTAACGGGTGAATTATTTCGATACACACCAAAGGTGTATAGACAGAGTGGATTCACAGGATTTTATATTGATTTCTTCAAGAGACTTAAATATGTTGGGCTCTAACTTATCCACTGAATTCCTTCGCGCCTGGCTTGCCTAGTTCAAGCGCGTTGTTCCCTGGGTTGCACGTCCCGGAGCGTTTATGCAAGCACTTTTTGGGCGCACTCGCCTGTCGAAAGCGGTGCCCGTCGGCATATCTATCTTCTTTTTCGCCTCGCTATTTTCCGGATGCAACTCCTATACGCTCGGCAACCTCGATACGGCCGCTGCGATCTCCGCGCCCGGCACAGCGGTGCGAGTTACCGAGACGCTGCAACTCACATCGAGGGCAATGTCTGCCGGCGAGCCGCTTACTTTTTATGTGAACGGCATTCAAGGCGGCAATGCGGAATATGGCACGGTCAGCAGCACCGGTCTTTACACCGCTCCGGCCATCCTTCCGACGCCGGACACTGTTCAGATCACCAGCACCTCTAACCTGTATCCCACGGCGCCGCCAGGCCAGGTGAGCGTCGCCATCTGGAATCCGATTCCGGTTCTGTCCTCGGTCTCGCCTTCGGGATTTACCGAAGGCACGACGACTGTGATCGTAACCGGGGCCAAGTTCGTTTATGGCGCACAGATCAACTGGAATGGCGCGCTGGTTGCAACCACTTATGTCTCGCCTACCGAGTTAGTGGCGCAGATAGCGGCTCCCAACCCTGGAACCTTCCCTCTGACCGCGACTAATCCGAATCCCGGCTCAGCCAGCGCGCCTCCGGTCTCGCTGAAGGTGGGCCCAGGGCAGGTAGTTCTGAAGCTGCAGGCAGGCAGCGGCACCGATGTGCGCGTGAATAACAGCCTGAATTTCGGGCTGACGGTGAATGGCACCAACAACACGGCTGTGACTCTGCAGGTGAATGGCATACCCGGCGGCGATGCACAGACGGGCACAGCGGTAGCGAATAAAGATGGCTCGATTACTTACACCGCGCCGGCCGTGGTGCCCGCTCCGAGCAATGTGGTTCAGCTCGAAGTGACGAGCGTAGACAATCCATCGGTTTCACTTTTACAGAACATCTCGGTGATGAATCCGATTCCGATTCTCGTCACGGCCTCGCCGCTGTCGTTCAATCCAGGACCGGCGACGATCGTGCTGACCGGCCAGAGATTCATTGCCGGCGCGCAGGTGCTGGTAAATGGCGCCGTGGCGTCCACCACATTCAACAGCGGCACACAAGTGACCGCCAGCGTGGACCTCACCCAGTCGGGCAATCTCGATCTGCAGGTGCTGAATCCCGCGCCGGGGCCGGCGGCTTCAGACGACCTGATCGCACAGGTGGCCGGCACGCCGCCGGTCCCGGTGGTTTCGCCCGCGGAGGCAGCGCGGTTTCTGGATCAGGCGACATTTGGCGCAACTGATGCCGATATTCACCACCTTTCCATGATTGGCTACCAGGCGTGGCTGAACGAGCAGTTCAGCGCGCCGCTCAGCCCGCAAGAGCCGGGCGTGGAACAGGCGCTGATTGTGAACAATCCACCCTGTGCGGCCAGTGACCTGAAGTGCAATGCGGCCCTGTTTGTGCAGAACAGCTCCGACGAGTGGCTGCCGCAGGATTCTTTCTGGCAGCAGGCGCTGACCGGCAACGATCAACTGCGTCAGAGGGTGGTTTACGCGTTGACCCAACTGTTTGTGATCTCGGGCAACACCACCGCCGCCATTCAGAACATGCCGCGCGGCGAAGCCAATTATCTGGATGTGCTGGGCGCGGATGCATTCGGCAACTTCAGGCAACTGCTTGAAGACGTGACGCTGAATCCGATGATGGGCCAGTTTCTCTCCATGCAGGGTAATGACAAAGGCAATGCCACCACCGATCCCGATGAGAATTATGCGCGCGAGGTGATGCAGCTTTTGACGATCGGCCTCTGGCAGTTGAATGACGACGGTTCCCAGAAGCTGGATGGAAACGGCAACCCGATTCCGACCTATTCGAATACGGACGTGCAGGGACTGGCGAAGGTCTTTACGGGCTTCAGTTGGAATATCCCAGGGGATGACAGCGACACGGCCTGGTCAAACTGCTGCATCTATGTGGGCCCCGGACATGGGGAAGAGCTTTTGCCCATGCAGACCTTTCCCAGCCACCACTCGACGCTGGAAAAGCAGTTTCTGGGCGCCGATATTCCGGCGGGCAGTTCCGATCCGTCGGCTGACCTGAAGATTGCGCTCGATACGTTGTTCAACCACCCCAATCTGCCGGCATTCTTCTCAAAGCAGATGATTCAGCACATGGTGACGAGCGATCCGAGCCCAGCCTATGTGAGCCGGGTTGCGCAGGTGTTCAAGGACGATGGGACGGGCGTACGCGGCAATCTGAAAGCAGTCCTTACGGCTATCCTGACTGACCCGGAAGCGCGCGACACGGCCACCGACACAGCCAACCCGCAATTCGGGAAGGTGCGCGAGGCGCTGCTTCGCTACACGGAGTGGGCTCGAGCGTTTACAGCTCAGTCGCGCACCGGCTCTTACTACATCGGCACCACGGAAGACCCCATCTACGGGCTGGGCGAGATGACTCTGCGCTCGCCGACGGTCTTCAACTGGTTCGCTCCCGGCTATGTGCCTCCGGACACCAGCATCTCAGCGGCTGGAATGACCGCCCCTGAGATGCAGATGACCAACGTCTCCTCGGTGGTTGGCTACATTAACTACATGCAGAACGCAATCGGCGCCACAGCTACCGCGGGCCCCGATCTGTTCTCGTCGTACGCCACCGAAATGAGCCTGGCCGCGACACCCGATCAACTGCTGGATCGCATCAACCTGATGTTGATGGCCGGGCAGATGAACAGTACGCTCTACAACCAGATTCTCGCGGCAGTGCAATCCATTTCAATACCTGCCGGAGATCAGAATGCCATCAACGCCGCGCTTCTGGATCGCGTGCAGACGGCAATCTATCTCACGATGGCGTCGCCAGATTATTGCGCGCAACAATAGGAGCCAGCATGTGCAGATTTCACCCCACCCGGCGGCAGTTTCTCAGAACGGCTTCCTTAGCCTCAATGGCCGGCTTTTATGCCAGTCCGTTTATGCTGGAGCTCAACTCTCTGGCGGCGATGGCGCAAGAGAGCGGCGGATCGGATTATCGCGCGCTGGTGTGCGTGTATCTACAGGGCGGCAATGACGGCCATGGCACGGTGATCGCAACCGATCCAACGTCATTCGCGGCGTTTACGCAAGCGCGATCCGGCGCACCCGGACTGGCTTATCCCATGAGCGAATTACTCCCCGTCACGCTCAAGACTCCGCAGAGCGGCCGCACTTTTGCGCTCAATCCTTACCTGACCGGGGTGCAGAACCTGTTTAACGAGGGCCGCGCGGCGATTGTTGCCAATACCGGCACGCTGATTGCTCCGGCGACCAAGACGCAGATCAATGCAAACTCGGTGCCGCTGCCAGCTTCACTGTTTTCGCACTTCGATCAGACAGCCGCATGGCAGGCAATCGCTTCCAATCTGGGCAGTAGCGAGCGAGTGGGATGGGGCGGTGCGCTGGCCGACGCCATCGAAGCGATGAACGTGAACTCGAACTCCATGTTCACCTGCATTTCAACCGCGGGCAATGCCCTGTTTCTCGCCGGACAGACTTCGTTTCAACTGAATTGCACGCCTGCGGGACCGGTTCCCATTTACGGCCTGGCGCAGCCGCCGTTCGGTTCGCCGACGGCTACCAATCCACTCAACGCGATTCTGACCGCGGATGAGAGCAACCTGTTCGCTAAAGAATATGGAGTGGTCATCAACCGCTCAATTCAAGCGCAGAAGATGCTGGCGAGTGCGATGCCTGCGGCGGGCGACGGCGGCGTTGCCAATCCGCCACAATATCTGGACCCGACGACCATGATGTTGAATGACAATCCGCTGGCGAACTCTCTGCAGACCGTGGCGCGGATTATTGCCGGAAGAGCCAGCCTGGGCGTGGCGCGGCAGATCTTCTACGTACAGCTTGGCAGCTTTGATACGCACGACGGCCAGGCACAGCAACATGCGCAACTGCTCACGCAACTGGGCGCGGCGTTTGAATATTTCGACGGATTGATGACCGGCATGGGTCTCGGCAGCCAGGTGACTACATTCACGATTTCGGACTTTGGGCGGACACTGACCAGCAACAGCGACGGCACCGATCATGGATGGGGAAGCCACCATATCGTGGTGGGAGGCGCCGTGCAGGGCCAGGATATGTACGGGCAGTATCCGGTAATCGGTACTAACCAGGTCAATGATCTGGGCCAGGGGCGGCTGATACCCACGACCGCGGTCGAGCAGTATGCGGGCACGCTGGCACGCTGGTTTGGGCTCTCCGACAGCCAGATCAGAGAAGTATTTCCGAACTTTGGCAACTTCGGTTCCAGCCCGTATCTGGGCTTTATGGGCTGACGGCGCATCAGGCCTCTCAGCACCCCAGCACATAAACGCAAATGGATGGTTATGCAAAAGCGACTGAGTACTCGGCTCCTGCTTTCAGGACGGCCGTGACCGCACCGTTGGCTGCGGGAGACAAATGCAGCGGGCCGCTGCCTGCTGCAATGCCGGCGACGCGCTGACCGGCCGGCAACGCAAGCGTGATGGGGCCGTCGACGCCGGCGCGCAATGTAGCGGCAGCCGCCTTGCCGTTCCGCCAGGCGAGATCCACTTCAAGCGCTCCGCGCGCGCCAAGACCGCGGAAGCTGCCCGCAGGCCATGCGGCCGGAAGCGCAGGGAGCAGACGCACGACTCCACCGTGGCTTTGCAGAAGCATTTCAACAAGCCCGGCGACACCGCCGAGGTTGCCGTCAATCTGATAGGGAGAGTTGGCTTTGACGCCGCAGACGTCAAAGAGATTGTTACGTGTGGAGTGTCGCAGCAGCGCGAGCACGCTCTGGTAGGCGGCGTCACCGTCTTCAAGACGCGCCCAGCAGTTGACGATCCAGGCACGGCTCCAGCCGGTGCTGCCGCCGCCGTTGGCCAGGCGGCGCTCGAGAACGGCGCGCGCAGCCCGGGCGAGTTCCGGCGTTTCACGCAGCGTGATCTGGTGATCAGGATAGAGCGCGAACAGATGCGAGATGTGGCGATGTCCGGGCTCGGTTTCGGCGTAATCCTCGTTCCATTCCTGAAGGGTTCCGTTTTTGCCGATCTTGAAAGGCGGCAGGCGTTTGGATGCGGCCACGACGCTGGCCCGCAGGTCCGCATCGACGCCAAGAATCCGGCTCATGCGCTCCACACGATTGAAGATCGCGCGGATGATTTCCGTATCCATCGCGGGCGACATGCAGAGACTGGCCTTTGTATCGTCGGGCAGCAGGTATTTGTTTTCCGGCGACTGGCTGGGACCGCTGTGGAGGGTTCCGTCCGGTGCTTCGACCAGATAGTCGAGGAAGAACTCGGCGATCTCTTTGATGCGCGGATAGGCGCGATCGCGGAGGAAGATTTTGTCGAGCGAGAACGCGTAATGCGAGAAAAGATGCAGTGAGATCCAGGCAGCGCCCATGGGCCAGATGCCGGCCTGCACATGATCCACGGGGATGGAGTCGCCCCACAGGTCGGTGTTGTGGTTGACGAGAAATCCGCGCGCGTTGAAATACTTTTTGGCTGTCTGGGATCCGAAGGCGCGGGTCGAGTCGAGCAGATCGAACAATTGCGGATGCAGATCGGCAAGATTCGCGTTCTCCGCCATCCAGTAGTTCATCTCGGTATTGATGTTGATGGTGAATTTGGAACCCCACGGCGGATCGAGGCTTTCGTTCCAGATGCCTTGCAGATTTGCGGGCAGAGTGCCGGGCCGGCTGCTGCTGATGAGCATGTAGCGGCCGAAGTGGAAATAGCTGGCCACCAGACCTGCGTCCTCGGCTCCATTTTTCACTCGCATGACGCGCTTGTCGGTGGCGAGATCGCGAAGCGGATCGGGCCCGTCAAGAAGTTGAAGATTGCAGCGGCGGGCGTAGCGGCGGTAATCGGCTACATGCCCGGCGCGGAGTTGCTTGTAGCCGACAGCGGCGGCGGCACGAAGATTGCGAGCGCAGGCGGCGGTCATGCCGACCGCGTCACGCTCGCGGAAATCAGTGGCCGCGGTGAGAAGCAGCGTGACTGCCCGCGCGTTTTCAATGCGGAGCGTGTTATCGACTGCCTGGATCTTTCCGCCTTCGGCGATTGCTTTGAGCTCGGCGCGGAAAGCAACGCCTGCCTGCCGCTCCTGCGTGGCGGGATCGGTGGTGGGATTCACGGGACGCGCAGCTCCGGTCATGACGAGACGATCGCGGCCATGCACTTGCGTCTGGCTGTGCGCGGGACGGTCGAGGCGCACCGTAAGCGAGATGGGTTGCGTGCACTCGATGCGCACGGCGATCACATTGCGCGGCGCGGAGCTGAACACTTCGCGTGTCCAGGTTGCGCCGCCGGCAGTGAAGCGTGTGGAGACAACGGCTTGATCAAGATCGAGTTCGAGACGATATCCGCTCACGGTCTCGGGCACGTTGTCGAAGTCAAGCCAGAGGTCGCCGAGAGTTTGATAGACGGGAAGACGAACCGGAATGCCCATCATGACTTCAGCGGCGAGAGCCTCAGCCTGGTGAACTTTGCCAGCCATCAACAGATTGCGAACCTCGGTGGAACGCGTGGCCTGCGGGTTGTTGCGGTCGCGGCGCTCACCATCCCACACGGTCTCTTCGTTGAGCTGAATGCGCTCTTTGGCGGGATTGCCGAAGACCATGGCGCCCAGCCGGCCATTGCCTACAGGCAGCGCGTCAGGCCAGGCGGCGGCCGGCTGCTCGTAGAAGAGCAGAGGGCCCTTCGAGGGAGTACGTATTTCATCGGCCCAGGCGTTCGAGATGCTTTGCCTGGCCAGGACTGCGCTTGAGAGCGCCGCGGTGCGCAGAAAGCGGCGGCGGCTCCATCGTTGCCTTGACATGATGTTCTCCACGATTCGAAAGTACTTCTCGATCGGTGTTGCGCGGCGATTGGTGTGCTACTCGGTTTTGATGGTAGAGAGAACGACGATTTCTCCAGGCTGAATGCAGCGGCGCGGCAAGCCGAATGGCCTGCTGCGCAAACAGAGATGTGGCAAAAAGGAGCGACGCGAGACAGCCGTAAAATCGCATGGCCTCGATTATCCGGGGCAGCGGTATGGGAGTGTCAAGGATGGCGCATTCTGGGCTGTCGGTAAGTTTGAAGCAGCGTGCCTCCGGAGCTTTTGAAGAGATTGCAGAAAGCTGTGATATTCGGTACAGTTGGCGCGAAAGGCATCTCGCGGGGGCAGAAGCCCAACGCTCTCTTTGCAGCATTTGCGGCACGACTGAAGTCGTGCCCTGTTACAAAGCTCGAACTGCCGGGAGTTTTCCGGAGCATGTGAAAGCGCGCGATCCATTTATGGCTCTTAATATTTGCGGCTTTTGATGTGCGGCTGGAAGCCCATACCCTTCCAAGCTGATTCCGATTGGTCTGCTGCCGGATTTCCGGCTAGGTCTTTGATTGCCGAGATTCGTCGCTCAGGGTATCGATGACTTCATCCAATGCCGATTCCCAGGGCGCAAGCTGGACTGCAAAGCGTTCGAGCAGCTTGTGGTTTGCGAGGACAGAGTTGCGTGGACGCGCTGCCGGCGTGGGATAGCTCGCGGTGGGAATCGGCATGAGCTCAGGCGCTCTGCTGCCAAGCACCGCGGCTGCGCGCGCGAAGATAGCCTGCGCGAAGCCGAACCAGGATGTTGAGCCGGCGCAGGTCATGTGGTAGAGGCCGGTCCAGTCTGTGGCGACGCCATATCGGCCGGCAAGGATGCCGCTGACAATGGCGTGCGTGGCGCGGGCCAGTTCGATGGATGAGGTCGGCGCACCGATCTGGTCGTTGACGACGGAGAGCTTGTCGCGCTCGCGGCCCAGGCGCAGCATGGTGAGCAGAAAATTTTTCCCATGCGGAGCGTAGACCCAACTGGTGCGGAAGATGAGATGACGGCAGCCGACGCTCTGAATAGCCTGTTCGCCGGCGAGTTTTGACGCGCCATAGGTGTTGAGCGGGTGGGGCGAATCGCTTTCCATCCAGGGCGCAGAGCCGGTGCCGTCGAAGACATAATCGGTGGAGTAGTGGACGAGCAGCCCGTTGAGCTTGAGCGCCTCTTCGGCAAGGATGCGCGGTCCACCGGCGTTGATGGCGTTGGCGCGTTCAGGCTCAGACTCGGCGCGGTCGACGGCGGTGTAAGCCGCTGCGTTGAGGATGATCTCCGGCTGGACGCTGCGGATGAGGGCGCGGATCTGTTCGGAATTTTCCAGGTCGCCGGAGCTGCGATCGACCGCAGTGACTCGACCGGATGCGGCAAAGGCGCGCTGCAACTCCACGCCGAGCTGCCCGGCGGCGCCAAAGATCAAAATGCGTGGGTCGCCGGACTCGATCCGGCTTTGATTTTTCTTTGCGTCTTCAGCCATTCGGCAGAGTCCGATCTGTGCAGCGCGCTGCACTGCCAGAATTTTAGCGAACGTGGCCGCTGCGCGTGTCAAGGGAGCGTGTAGTCGCGCGAAAACGCGATTCCACATACAATTTAAGCAGGAGAACCAAGCTGTGCCTGGCGTGTACATGGATGCGAATGCCACCACTCCTCTGCTGCCCGAGGTGATGGAGGCGATGCGTCCGTACTGGATGGAGCACTTCGGGAACGCATCGTCGATCCATCGGCAGGGGCAGGCAGCGCGGACGGCTGTGGACCGGGCGCGGGAAACGCTGGCGGAGTTCTTCAACTGCCGCGAGGCAGAGGTGGTGTTTAACTCCGGCGGCACCGAAGGAGACAACACGGCCATCTTCGGGGTGCTGCGGCGGGGGGATCATTTCATCACCACTTCGATTGAGCACTCAGCCGTGCTGCGCGCGGCGGATCGCGTGGCCGAGCGCGGAGTCGCGGTGACGCTGGTTGCGCCGCTGGCGAACGGGCTGATCGATCCTGAAGAGATTCGGCTGGCGATGCGGCCGGAGACTCGGCTGATCAGCATGATGCTGGCAAATAATGAGACAGGCGTGGTGCAGCCGGTGGAAGCGATCGGAAAAATTGCCGCAGACGCTGGGGTCTTGTTCCATATCGATGCGGTGCAGGGTGCGGGCAAGGTGGCGCTGGATGTGCGGCGGTTCGGGTGCCATCTGCTGTCGATCAGCGCACACAAGATGCACGGACCCAAGGGCGCAGGCGCGTTGTATGTGCGGCGCGGCACTCCGGTGGAACCGCTGCTGGTGGGCGGCAGTCACGAGCGCCGGCTGCGGGCGGGCACAGAGAATGTGCCGGGCATTGTGGGTCTGGGCAACGCCGTGGAACTGGCCATGGCGTGCGTGGAAGATGGAACGCTGAAGCGCGTTGCCGCGCTGCGGGACAGGCTGGAGGCAGGAGTTCTCGCGATTCCGGGAACAGGCGTGAATGGCGCAGGCGCGCCGCGCACGGCGAATACGACCAATATTCGCTTTGAGCAGGTGGAGGGCGAAGCGCTGGTGATCGCGCTGGACCTGAAGGGCGTGGCGGTAAGCGGAGGGTCGGCCTGCCATTCCGGTTCGACCGAGCCAAGCCACGTGCTGATGGCCATGGGCCTGGACAAAAACGCGGCCCGCGCGAGCCTGCGGTTCAGCCTGCTGAGGACGGCAACAGACGCTGATGTGGATCACGTGTTGCGCGTGGTTCCGCAGGCGGTGGATCATTTGCGGGCGCTATCGCCGGTGGCGGCGGGAACTGCGGGTTAGCAAAGTTGGCAGCGTGCGCTGTGCCGTCGGGGAGAAGATGGCGACGGCGGAGCGGACAGCTCAGACCGGCTGTTTCTGATTGGAAGAGGAGATTGTGACAGAACGTTCAACCATTGCCGTAGCCATGTCCGGAGGGGTGGACTCCTCGACGGTGGCGGCGATTCTCGCTCACGGCGACGCGACCATTGTGGGCCTGACGCTGCAGCTCTGGGATCAGACGCGGCTGGCCGGCAAGCACGGCATTCCGGACGCGCCCAAGGCTGGCCGTTGCTGCTCGCTGGATGATGTGTATGATGCGCGGCGGGTAGCCGAGCAGTTGAGCATTCCCTATTACGTGGTGAACCAGGAGGAGCGGTTCGAGCAGGATGTGGTGCGGCCGTTCGTGAACGAGTACCTGGCGGGCCGGACGCCGATTCCCTGCTCGCTGTGCAACGATCACATCAAGTTCGACCAGTTGCTGAGGACGGCGCGCAGCATTGGCGCGGAGCGTATCGCTACCGGGCACTATGCGGTGAACGAGTACGATGGCAGGCGCGAGCGCTGGATTCTAAAGCGTCCGGCAGACCTGGCCAAGGATCAGACGTATTTTCTCTTCGGGCTGACGCAGGAGCAACTGGCGCACACATTGTTTCCGCTGGGGCACATGACCAAGCCCGAGGTGCGCGCTATTGCGCGGCAGCATGGACTGCGGCTGGCCGAGAAGCCCGACTCGCAGGAAATCTGCTTCATTCCCGGAGGCGATTACAAGCAGTTCATCACCGCCTATCTGGATGAGCAGGGCGAGGCCGCACCGGAGACAGCCGGTGAACTGGTGGCTGCGAACGGCGCGGTGATGGGCCGGCATGGCGGCATCTCGAACTTCACGGTGGGACAGCGCAAGGGGTTGGGCGTGGCTTCTGCAACGCCGCTTTACGTACTGAACATCGATCCGGTAAGCCATCGCGTGACGGTGGGCGCGGATGCAGACCTGGCGACACGCACGCTACGGGCACGGAGGCTGAACTGGATCAGCATTGCGCAGTTGAGCGGCGACATGCGGGTGCGCGTAAAGATTCGTCACCGGCACGAGCCGGCGTGGGCTACGCTGGAGCTGGCAGGCGAGGACGAGGCAATGGCCACGTTCGATGAGCCGCAGCGGGCGGTTACGCCGGGACAGTCGGCCGTGTTCTACGATGGCGACGAGGTTGTGGGCGGCGGCTGGATTGTGTGAATCGGCGCGGTTGCCGCGGCCGGTTCGCTATGGCTGCGCGGACCACGCCATGCTATCGGGCCCGTCTCCGGCGTGGACGTGTCCGACCACTTCCAGCGTTTTCAGATCGATGACAGCTACATAATTGTCCGGGCCGCAGGCTGTGCGCAGGATCAACTGGCAGGGGAGCAGATAGTTGCGGAGCAGGCAGCTACAGCGAGCACGGAGCGAAACAGAGATTTCATCCCTTGCGCCTCCCGATGAAATCTTAGTTCAATTGGGATTGTCCTGAACGGGCTTGCCGACGGGTTCCTGTTTTGCCTGAAACCGCTAAACGAACATCTCCGGATCGCCTGGAGCGCGGCGACGTGCCGGGGTCTCGGGTCCACGCAGTGTATCCACCACGGCGCGGATTGAAGCAACAATGCCGGAAACCTGGCGCATGGGGCGGGACACTGCGCCGTTGACAAACGTACCGGCGCGATCGGCGGCGTCGAGAACGTTGGAGGTCATGGAATCGATTCGGTCGGCCAGGCGGCGGGCTTTCTCGATGATCTCTGACGATGCAGTCTTCAACTCGTCGGATTGGGAACGCAGCGAATGCGTCAGAACCGCCAGGTCCGAGGTGGTTTCTTCAATCCGTGGCGCCACGCGGACAAAGACTTCGTGGGTCTCTTTGACGAACGGCACCACGGAGGTCCGCAAATCTTCGAAGTCTCCGCGCAGCGTCATAATCGCCTTGCGGATGCCGAAGAAGATCGCAAGCAGGACGATGGCTTGCAGCAGCAACGCCAGAGCAGCGACTCCGGCAAAGATAAGCTGCGCGGTCTGAGGGTCAAGATGGGTCATGGGAATGGTCCGGCGCAATAGAAAGCCGGCTAAACTTCATCCGGATCGGTGAGCGCGCTTTCTCGGGGAGTCAGAATTTTCAGGCCCGAATCTTTGGCCGGAATCGCAGGTGAAATCGCACGCCAGGTACGATTCCCCGGCAACCACGGGACGAGAGAACAGAAGCAAGACCAGACAGATGCGCTGGTCCTGCTTCGAGACAGTCGAGTCGACTAACGGTTGAGTCGCTCGACAATTGAGCTACTCAGTCGTGGTGGCGGTCTTGTATGCCTGGCGCCCGGCCTCGACGGCCGCGGTTACGCGCCCGGTTTGGTCAGCCACTACATTCTTTCCGCGCTCCACAAATTCTTCCCACTGCGCACGGCCGCGGTCCACGTAATCGCCGACCTGTTCCTTGCTTTTGTCCACCAGAGTGCCGACCTGCTCCTTGCTTCTGTTGACAAACGCATTCACATCATCGGCCGCCTGCCGGCTCCGGGTGCGGAGATATTCCGTTCCCTCGCGGGCACCATTCGCGAGATCCTCACGGGTTTCGGCGCCACTTTTGGGGGCATAAAGGATTCCTACGAGGGCTCCTATACCCACACCGGCCAAAAACCATGCCAAACCGTATGCTCTGCTGTCATCTGCCATAAAAACTTATCTCCTTTTCATTGCGCTTAAAGGATGCCTGAGGGTATCAAAACTTACCGCCCTACCGCAAATGCACTGTTGGATGCTGTTCGAGCGGAAGGCGGATCAGGTTCCCTGGAAATAACGTGGTTTCTCCAACTGCTCCTTCACATTGGACGCCCCGAAGACTCGGGGAGTTGTAAGCGCCGCCGGACGCCTGCTCACGAACCGCAACTGCAGCCATGAGCCAGGATTTCGGCAAAGTGCAGGGCCCGGCGATGGGAGAGGTGCGCAATTTGCTCGCGGCAGCTAAAGCCGTCGGCAACAATCAGTGTGGTGGAGGCAGCCGATTGAACGGCCGGCATCAGTCCCTGGCCGGCGATGGTCTTGGAAACCTCGTATTTATCCGCTTCGAATCCAAAGGGGCCGGCCATGCCGCAGCATCCTGCCTGAATGGGCTCGACCGTGGCACCGGCCTTGCGGAGAAGCGCGATCTCATGCGCGACGCCTCCGAAGACGGCCTTGTGATGGCAGTGGCCGTGGACAAGAATGCGTGCGCCGCCGAGTTGGCCGGGGATGAAGTCCGGCGCTTGTGCAGCGAGCCAGTCGGCGAGCAGCCATACCTGCCGGCTGAGCCGCGCGGCGCGGGGATCGCCGGGAAACAGCTCGAGTAACTCGTCTTTGAAGACGCTGGCGCAGCTTGGTTCAAGAAAGATGACGGGAGTGCCCGCATCGATGTGCGAGGCCGTGCGTTCAAGCACGTTGGCCAGATAAGCACGCGCCTGGGTGAGAAAGCCGAAGTCGTAGAGCGGGCGGCCGCAGCAGATGTGGCCATCGGGAACCTGCACCTGAAAGCCTGCCTGCGCGAGTACCGATTCGGCGGCCGCAAGTGTATGCGGATGGTAGTAGTTGTTCCAGGTGTCGGGCCAGAGCAGGACCGGCTGCGATGTGGTGGAGTCTGGCCTGGGGCGCGGAGCGGCGATGCGGGCGCGTTGATAACTGTTCGCCGCCAGGCGCGGCAGCGGACGCTGTTTGGCTACGCCAGAGATGCGCTTGATGAGCGGACTGGCGACCGCGCCGGTGAGCAGCGCGTTGGCGAGCGCGGGTGCAAACGATCCGAGATGCGCCAGGCGGTCCGCGAAACCAAAAACGTAGTGTTGCAGTGGGTGCAGGCGGTCCTGGTAATGCTGCGCCAGAAACTCCGACTTGTAGGCCGCCATGTCCACCTGGACCGGGCACTCTGTCTTGCAGGCCTTGCAACTGAGGCAAAGATCGAGGGCCTCGTGAACGGCGCGGCTGCGGAAGCCCTGATCCTGAAGCGCGCCGGCCAGCATCTCCCACAGCAGATGCGCGCGGCCGCGCGTAGAGTGCTTTTCCTCGAGGGTGGCGCGGTAGCTTGGGCACATCACGCCGCCTTCTGTGTTGCGGCAGGCGCCGACGCCAACGCAGCGCTCGGTGGCGCGCTGAAGCGATCCGTTGTCGGCGGCGAAGGCAAGCTTGGTCTGAACGCCTTCGCCGCTTGTGGGCGAGCTGTGAAAGTGCTTGAGGTTCTCGATGGGATCGTAGACCCGCCCCGCGTCAGAGAGCTTGCCGGGATTCATGCGGTTGTCCGGATCCCAGAGCGCTTTGAACTCGCGGAAAGCCTGAACCAGCTCGGGACCAAACATCTTGGGCAGCAGCACGGCGCGGGCCTGCCCGTCGCCGTGCTCGCCGCTGAGCGAGCCGCCAAAGCTAAGCACCAGGTCGGCGGCGCGCTCAATGAACTCGCGGAAAGTGCGGATGCCCGCCTCGGTATGAAAATCAAAGTTGGGGCGCAGGTGTGCGCAGCCCTGGCCGAAGTGGCCGTAGATGGGCGTACGGTAGCCGTATTCGTTCATCAGCGCGGTAAGGCCGCGAAGATAGGCGCCGAGTTTCTCCGGTGGAACCGCTGCATCCTCCCAGCCTTCGCAGCCGTTGGGCTCGCCGGGTACAAAGACGGTAGCGCCAAGCGCGGAATCGCGGACGTGCCAGATGCGCGCGGCGTCTGCGGCCGAGTAGATTCGCGCGGTGGGCGAGGCAGGAAGCGACGATGCAGAATGGGCAAGCTTCTCCGCCATGGCCTGCGCTTCGGCCGCGTCCCACGCGCCCAGTTCGACAAGCAGAAAACCGCCGCCGGGAGGCAGCAGGGCTACGTCGTCTACGGCCAGGCCTTTCTTGCGCATGTAGTCGACCATGGTGGCGTCAAAGCCCTCGAGGCCGATGGGGCGGTGCTCGAGAACCGCGGGAGTTGCGTCCGCGGCCAGGTAGGCGTCAGCAAATCCGAGCACGACCAGCACGCGGCATGGCGGGCTGGAGGAAAGGTTGAGGGTAGCGGAGAGGACGTTGACACAGGTGCCCTCGGAGCCGACCAGCGCACGGGCCACGTTGAAGCCGGTTTCGGGCAGCAGCTCATCCAGGTTATAGCCGGAGACGCGGCGCGGAATCCGTGGGAATTTGTTGCGGATGAGGCTGGCGTACCGATCGCGGATGCCGGCCAGGCCGGCGTAGATCTGGCCAACGCGTCCGTCGGAGCGACTGAGTGTATCCAGTTGATCGGTAGATGTGGGACCGACGGTAAGCCGGGTGCCGTCATAAAGGATCACGTCGAGCGATTCGACGTTGTCGACGACCTTTCCGCCCAGCAGGCCGTGGACGCCGCAACTGTTGTTGCCGATCATGCCGCCCAGCGTACAGCGCGAGTGAGTGGCAGGGTCGGGTGCGTAGGTGAGGTGATGCACCTCGGCGGCATCGCGCAGGCGATCGAGCACGATGCCCGGCTCGACCACGGCAAGCCTGCGTCCGGGGTGGATGGAAGCGAGCGCATTCATGTGGCGCGAGTAGTCCAGGACGACGGCAACGTTGATGCTCTGACCGGCGGAGCTGGTGCCGGCCCCGCGTGGCAGAACGGCTGCGCCCACCGCTCTGCAGGCGGCCAGCGCAGCCTCCACATCCGCTGCGTCGCGGGGGTAGACGACGCCGATGGGAAGCTGGCGATAGTTGGAGGCATCGGCGGTATAGAGCGCCCGTGAGCCGAGATCGAAGCGCACCTCGCCGCGGAGACCTTTCCGGAGAGCCTGTTCAAGCTCACGATGCGCGGAAAAGCGCTCGTGCTCAAGCGGGGGTCGGCTGGCAAGGATGGAAAAAGGAGAAGTGCTCACCCGGAAATGGTAGCGCGTTCAGAGCCTGTGATTCACTTTTGCGCGGCTGTGAGGCATCAGCGCGAAGGCCACTCTTCCACCACGATGCCGAGATCATTGAGCCGCTTGATGGTTAATTCCACGTTCCGGCGAATCCTGGGACGGTCAGCAGGTGCGCCGGCTGGGGATTCAGCGACGGCAATAACGCGGCCGTAGTGCCAGGCGCTGGGCGGGATGGCGACGATGGCCCTTTCAAGATCGGCGGGCCGTAGCTCCAGCTCCTGGCGGCGCGCGGCTGCAGGCCTCAGGAGCGAGCTCTGGACCGCGGTGCCGGGCTTGTCATCACCCGCCATCACGCGGAGGCTGATTACGTCCGGACCGACTGAGAGGAAGGGATTGAGCCACTGCGAAGGCTCGTGGACATCGACATAGAGGCTCTTGGTGGGCAGCGGAATCTGCTCGAGCTGAGCCCGTTCCTGGTCAAGCACCGTAGCCGAGGCCTGGGCCTGCTTTTCTGCCTTGACGGCATTTTGAGCCACGCCTTCCACGGCCTGTTCTTCCCTGTGGCAGGCCACCAGAAGCGCCGGCAAAAGCAGCCCGAGGGCCACGATCCCCTTGATCTTTATGCGAAGAACCACGAGTACAAGAATAACAGGAGGGCGGCTTGCCCGGCCAGAACCGGGCCCTATGCATTACTCTTTCGACCGTGGAGATTCGCGTGCAAAAGTCGATTCAATCTGCATTTTTCCTTGCCGCCTTTGGGGTTATGGCCGCAGCCGCCGGCCAGCAGGCGCAGGCTGCTCTCAATCCGCATGCTTCGTATGTGGACGTAAAGGCCCGCCGGGCCGAGTTGAAACATACAAAGAGCGAGCGCGTGCGCACCGCGATCGCCGACCTGAAAATGTGTACGGCGCTGCCTGTGGTGGACCCTCCGCTGGGACCGATCCGGATACCGATGCACTACCTGCAGGGCGGCCATGGAGCCATCAATCCGGCCGAGCACCTGCAGACCGCCGTATATGGGCGGTTCGAACTGCGCGTTACCGCGGGGATGAA
Organism: Occallatibacter sp.; assembly: GCA_036267475.1. Classification (GTDB taxonomy): domain Bacteria; phylum Acidobacteriota; class Terriglobia; order Terriglobales; family Acidobacteriaceae; genus Telmatobacter. Next base: position 42,135 of record DATAVZ010000004.1, on the reverse strand, counting down.
CCAGTTTCTGGTGACCGGCAGCCACAGGGAAGCGCAGTGCGCACAGGACCAGATCGACAAGTGGGCGCAGGCCAATACCTTGCTGGATTACGATGCTGCCGACCAGAAGCAGTCGTGGTTCCAGGTGGAGTGGACACTGTCTTCGATCTCCACATCGGAGTCGGTTCTTGTAAATGATCCCAGGCTGGACAAGACTGAGACGGCGCGCGACATTGCATGGATGGATAAGGTGGCGCACCACATGATCGGCTTCCCGCAAGAAAAGGTGCATCAGCAGAATCACCATTATTGGCGAGGCCTGGGATCGATTGCGACCGGCGTGCTGGCGTCCGATCAGGAGTTGTTCGACTTTGGCGTGCAAGCTTACAAGGACGGCGTGAACGAAATCGATCAGCACGGCGCTTTTCCCAGGGAGATGGCTCGCGCCGAGCGTGCCATTCATTACCAGTCCTTCGCGCTGCAGCCGCTGGTTACAACGGCGGCGTTTGCCGAACGGCAGGGCGTGCCGCTTTACAGCTACACGTCTCCAACGGGACATACGATCGCTGACGCTATCAATTTTCTGGGCGAAGCTGTGGCCGACCCTTCGATTGTGAAGGCGTATACGCCCGATCCGCAGTTGATCGATTCGGACGCGTCCGACTTCTTCGCCGACCTGGAGTTTTATACGCACAGATTTCCAGACCGCAAGCTGCCTGCTTCACTGGTGGACGCGCTGAAGAAACCGACGTTCGCCACGCGGCTGGGCGGCAGTACCACAGTGCTGGCCGGGCATTAGAGCGGGCGAGCAGGGCGAATGGCCTGCTACTTGGGCAGCAGGCTGCGGCCAACGGAGTCGAGCACACCGTTGAGGAAGTTGATTGACTCCGGTGCGGAGTAGCGGCGCCCGATCTCAAGAGCCTCGTTGATGACGATGGGAAATGGCGTGCCCTTAAAGCCCAGCATCTCCGCCACGGCCATACGCAGCAGGTTGCGGTCGACCGCGGGCATGCGCTCGATTCGCCAATGCTTGGAGTGGCTGGCGATCAGTTCGTCGATCTTTTCCTGCTCGGCGACGGCCACCCGGAACAGGTCCTCGGCAAAGCCGCGCACCTCGGGCTCAACGTCGCTACTGGCGGTCCAGAAGGTAGTACGGACCTGGTCAGGCGTCTGCTTGCCGATGTCCGCCTGAAACAGCATCTGCATGGCCAGTTCGCGGGATTTGCGCCGGTTTCCTGTCGTCACGCCGGACCGCCTTCGCCAAGCTTCTTTCTGATGCTGACCATTTCGATGGCCGCGGCCGCAGCTTCAAAGCCTTTGTTGCCGGCCTTGATGCCGGCGCGGTTGAGGGCCTGCTCGAGCGTCTCGCAGGTAAGGACGCCAAAGCTGTGCGGGATGCCGGTTTCCTGCTGGGACTGACCGATGCCGCGCGCCACCTCGTTATAAATGGCCTCGTAATGAGCAGTTTCTCCGCGCAGCAGGCAGCCCAGCGTGATGATCGCGTCTACGCGTCCCGCGTTGGCCAGCGCACGCGCCGCGTCGGGAATCTCCCACGCGCCGGGAACGCGAACCACCTGGACATCGCTGCGGACAGCGCCGCTGCGCAGCAGGGCATCGAGCGCGCCCTCCAGCAGGCGGTCGGTGATGACCGCGTTCCAGCGCGCAACGACGATAGCAAACTTCATTCCGCCCGCGGAGAGATCGCCTTCAAGCGCGACCGGTTTGCCTTTGAGCGGATCGGTCCAGGCCCAGAAGCTGAACGGAAAACCGGGCTCGGGCTCGACTGTAAAGATGCGCGACTTCCATCGGGTTTCTGTGATGGCCGACAGGCGCGTCCCAGCCGCGTCACCACCCTGGGCGCGCAGCCAAGCTTCCGCAGCCTGATGCGCGGCATCGAGCGAAGTCACTTCGATGAGAATATCCGAGGTCGAAGGCACCTGGCCCTGAACGAACTCGATATTGCCGAGCGGAGCCAGAAAGGATGCACCACAGCCCGCATCTTCGCTCCATCCCTTGCCGGACTCGAAACCAAGGGCCGCAAAGAAGCCGGCAAGCCGATCGTAAGCGCCCGCGCCGGCGGCCGAACGCAAAAAAGAGATGCCCTTGATCATGATCTGATTCTAGAGCAAAAGCAGAGTTTCCGTACCGTAGCTCACTGTATGCAGGGTGGCTTTTTCTTGAGAAAAAAGCCACTCGAATGCATTGGCTTCACCTTACAGTAACTCTGCTTTTGCTATATCGTGCGAGGCAGATGAAAGCAGGGCGGACGGCCGAGGGCCGCAGAGCTGAAAAATAAAGGCCGGCGCGTGGCCGGCCTTCAGAGTTACTAGAGCCACTGCACGTTAGGTCGTCGAACGCGGCTTGACGGCTATAGCGGTAGTGGGAACCACTGTGCCCGTTCCGGTATACGAGCAGCCTGCGTCGCTGCCGCCAGCGGAAACAGGCGTGCAGGCGGGCAGGTTGGGGCTGATCTCCAGCTTGTCAACGGGTGGCGTGGCGGCATTCACCGTGGATGGAATGTCGATGTAATGCACTTCGTTATCGCCGGTGGTGGAGACAAAGAAGATGGTGTTGTCCGGCGAGAAGACGCCCACGATCGGGGCAGTCGCCACGCTGCAACTGCTGCAGGAGTTCAGCGTCACGTAGCCGAGCGAGCCCGGCGCGCTGCCGGCGCCCGGAATGTAGTAGGGCAGTTGCGCGTTGGTGGTGGGAGCAGCGCCGGTGGGCGCCGAGTAGGTGACAAAGGCGAGATTGGACGACACGGTTTGAGAGGCCGTGACCTGCGGCACCGAACCGGCAACCATCTGATCCACCGCGCCGGCATCCACTGCCGTGATGTTGGCTTGTGTATAGGTGCTGGCGATGGTGAGCGGTCCCAGCGTCTGTACTCCCGTGTTGGCGTCAGTGGAGCTGGGGCAGGCGTCCGGTGTGGCAATGCCGTTGCTGCCCGTAGTGGCGGGGATCGTGACGGCCAGGTCATTGAGCGTGATGCTGCCTCCGCCCGTGGTTGTCGCCGAAAGAATATGCTTGCCGTCCACCGTGGCGTCCAGAACATCGGACTGCACCGGCTTGGAATCGCCCACCGGATAGTACTCGATGGTCGCGTTGTTGCCTACGGTTCCGCTTGGGCACCAGGTGTGGGCCACCGTGGGTGTGCCTCTGAGGTAGGCGCCCACGCCGGGAATGGTAATCGCCGGCATCTGCATGGTGAGCGACATGGCCGAGTTGGGCACTGTGCTGCACGTGGGCCGCGCCTGGGCCGGAAGCGGACTTGGCGGCAGCGGGTAGGTGCTCCAGCCGGTGTTCACGCTGTGGACGTAGAGCATGTCGGTGTGGCCGGTGATCAACTGCGTCGGGCAGCCCGCCGGAGTGTTCAACTGAGCGTTATCGACGATGTAGAGCGTCTGCGAATCGGGTGTCCAGGCCGCAGCCGCGCCCATGCCGCCGAACGTGGTGTAGCCGCCGGCAGCGGCGTTGTAGAGGTAAAAGAGCTGACGCGCCTGATCGTTGATGAGCAGTTGCGAGTTGTTGGGTGCCACGGCCAACACGATACCCGGAGCGGTAGGATCCTGCTTGGTGATCCCGTTGGACGCGGTACTGTATACCATCAGCTCGCGCGGCGAACCGAAGTAAAGACTGCTTGCCGTGCGATCCATGACCATGGAGTTGGGCACATAGGGCAGACGCACGTTGGAGCCGACGGTTCCGGTGAGCAGCTCAATCGGAACGAAGTACTGCGACTGGCCCGGCGACGAAAACCACGCGTATTCGCTTGCCGTGCCGGGCACGGTAACCGTAACCGGGTTGGACGAGATGGAAAGCCCTGTACCGTTCAGGCCGATCTCGTTGATAGGGGCGGGATTACAAACGGCCGGCTGGCAGAAGGCGGTGATAGAGGCCGTGCCGGGGAAACTCGTGGCAATGGTGCCGCCGGAAACGGAAACATCGATCGGGTTGGTGGACTGATAGGTCAGGTTGAGGCCGGTAATCTGCTGACCCTTGGTGTCATAAACCGTGGTGGTAAGGTTCTGGGGGACACCACGCGCAATGGCGCTGGAGGTGCTTCCGTTGGCGAGGCTCACGCTGACTGACTCCGGCGGGCAGGTGGAGAAGTAGCCTGCCGAAGATCCGGACCCTGCGATCGACGCGGTGATTACGGTGGTGCCAGGCTGCTGAGCGGTGATCTCGTTGGTGGAGGAGTTGATGGTGCCCACCGAGGAGGTGCCCAGGTTAAACGACAGGGTGCCAATGGAGGACTGGCAGGCAGGAACCGAGGTGCTGTTCGGGCCGCACAGCTGGGTTTGCTGTCCGTTCAGATCGTAGTAGGCCTTGGCATCCAACTGGCTAACCGTGCTTTGCGATTGACACCCCGCAGGCCCGACAAGGCTGATGGACGTAACGGGCGGATGCACATAAACCGCAACCGGATTGGATGTGACCGAATCGGCGGTAGCGGTAATGTACCCCACGCCATAAGGCAAACCCGATGTGGAAGGCAGCGGGTTGGGGGCATTGCAGTACGTATAGTCGAGAATGCCGCCGCCGGTGTTGCGGTTCCACGTGCCGGCGCAGATCTCGCCCGTGGGAGAGATGTCTACCAGCTGGTTATTCGTGGTTCCATAGCTGTAGTCCCTTGAATTGATAATAGCGTTGGTCTGGATGCAGGTGTACGCACTCGGAGCCTGGGTCTGAATGGTCTGGCCGTACGCCAGGGATATGCCCGTGACCTGCGGCTGCAGAATGATCGACCGGACCGCGGTGACCAGGATGCCATAGCCGGAGGTCACCGGGCAGTATTTGGCTGCCGGATTGCGCGTGCAGCCTACCACCGAAACCCCGGCTGGAACAGCGATGCACAACAGAACAATGAGCGTTAAAAACCGCCGCATGAATCCTCCCCGTTCCGTCTCCAAGAACCGCGGAACGGTCTCTTCTGAACATTAAGAAATATCGAGTTATGACCACCAGCGCCCGTGAACAAACACGGCGTGCGGACGGTGAGGCGTGCCCAGACAGCCGGCCCCGGCAAAATGGCCGGGAGGGTGAAAGAGACTCTCAAATACTCCAAGGCAAAAGTGTATCAGGACGGGCCTGCCTCTGGCATGGCGTTGAACTCTACCTCATAGACTCGCCAGCGCCGGGATGGAGAGCAGATTTCAGCCTCAGGAGCCTGGCGGCATGTATCGCGCAAACCACTCGGCAGCTCGCTCAAGAACGTCGCGGCGGTGATCCGGGTCGACAAAACCGTGGCCCTCATCAGGATAGACGACCAGCTCGGCGGGAACATGAAGATCGCGTAGCGCGTGCCAGAACTCGAACGACTGTGGCGCAGGACACTCCCCATCCCGGTCGCCCACCACGACGAGCGTGGGCGTTTTGGCCTGCTGAATGAAATCGATCGCGGAGCTTTTGGCATAGACGGCGGGAGCGTCATAGACGGATGCGCCAAAGTAGGGGATCATCCATTGATCGATGGAGTTCTCGCCATAGTAGCTGAGCCAGTCGGAGATGCCCGCCCCGGCGACGGCGGCCCGGAAGCGGTGCGTCTGGGTAGTGGCGAACATGGTCATAAAGCCGCCATAGCTCCAGCCGGTAAGGCCGACGCGGTTGGAGGCTATAGGGTAGCGGGCCTCCACGGCATCCACTCCGGCCAGGATATCGCGCAGATCGCCGTAGCCGAAGTCCCTGCGGTTGGCCTCGGTAAAGGCTTCCCCCTGGCCGAAGCTGCCGCGCGGGTTCGGCTCGAGAACAAAGTAGCCCAGCGCGGAAAAAGCCTGGGCGCTGAGGGCGCCGCCGGCGCCCCAGTAGGGCACGATCGCTGACGCGGGGCCTCCGTGAACCTCGACGATGAGCGGATATTTTTTGTGCGGGTCGTAATCGCTGGGCAGAATCAGCCAGCCCTGGACGTGAAATCTGTCACTCGTCCAGTCAAGCGAGATGGACCTGCCCCACGCCGGCTCGATACCGGCGTTGATGTGGGTGAGCTGGGTAAGACCGGGAAGCTTTCCCGGCGCGGCCGTGCGTGCGGCATAAATCTCCATGGGGAGATTAAAGCTGCTGCCGCGAAAGACAAAGAGCGAGCGGTCGGCCATGGAGGATAGGCTGTGCTCGAATCGCCCGTCTTCCGCCGTTCCAGGAAAACTGAAGATGGGCTGACCGGCTGTGGCCGAAATAATCTGGCCTGAAGCATTGCGATGCAGCTCGAGTTCGACAAGCCGGGAATCGCCGCCCGCAAGCTCGCTGACAAAAAGAGACTGGTCGTCCTTCCACTCAATCCACGCCGGCGTTGCGTGGCGGCTGGGAGTAAGGTCGCGCGGTTGTCCGCCTTGGGCCCGGACGATCCAGACATTGCCGCCGGTCGATCCCTGGTCACTCATAAGACCGCCGATGAAAGCGATGCTTCGGCCGTCGGGCGACCAGCGGGGAACGGCAATCTGCAGTCCATGGAGCGGGCCCGCAACCTTGGCGGGAGCAAGGATGGCCGTTGGCGCGCCGTTGAGCGGCTGCCGGTAGAGCTTTGCCACCCACCAGTTGTTCTCTCCGGGCGGATCGGCGGCGACGTATGCCATCGATTTCGAGTCGGGCGACCAGGCAAACTCGTAGACATGGAGATCGGCGGGCGAGACAATCGCGGGCCGGGCGGGCGCGGGCGCATCTGTGGGCGCAACCGCGATGCGCTGCACCTCCACACCGTCTTCGCCGATCACTCCTGCAAACGGCTTCATGGCCGCCAGAGCGCCGGCTGGCCGCGTGGCTCCTTCAACGTAGCGAAATGCGATACGCGTTCCATCGGGTGAAAAAACTGGCAGACCCACATAGCCATGAAGCTCGGTAAGCCGCCGCAGCCGGCCCGTATTCAAAGAGGCGAGATACAGATCGGCCTGATCGCCGGGACCTGCGCAGTTGGAAAAAAAAGCCAGCGCTGATGAATCGGGAGACCATGCGAACTTGTCTTCATCGCAGGATTGATCGCTCGACGACGACGCCGTGATCTGCAGGCTGTTGTCGAGACTGTCCAGCGGAGCCTCGCGGATTTCGCTGTCTTCCATCCAGGCCAGGCGCTTGCCGTCCGGCGAGATGGCAACCTGCCCGATATAGCGGCCGCGGTTAAGCCCGCGCAGAACTTCTTCAATGTGCTGCGCGGTTGATACCTGTGCTGCCGCCATATCGGCATAGGCCGCGCAGACGAGCAGGAATGCACCGAATCGCTTGCAGCGCGAGGCCATAGCCATGTGGAGATGGTAGCAGTACGCGACCGATGTCAGCCGAAGTAAGTCCGCCTTGAAAATCGATTCGATTCGGGTTTGCAGATAATATTGCGCGTTCGCGCTAGGATCGATTTTGTTGAGACGCAGAACATGCTCAACGGCAGGCGGGGAGCGGTTAATTCGAAAGGCATGGCCCCTGCGGTCATGCCTTTTTCTTTTGAGTAGCGCTGGGAAAAAAGGATGGTGCGCGTGAAGGTTGGAGAGCAGTTAAGGCAAATCTGGCGGCAGGCTAAGTGGCGCGACCGGAACGGGCATGCGGCAGATGTTACGGCTCAGGCGGAGACGGAACGAAAGACGCTGGCGTTGCCATCGATTTTGTCGCCCGTGCATTTTCCAGGCCGCCATCTGCCGAAACCCACACCCGCGAATCTGCGGCGCTTCGCCGAAACGCCGGTGGTTCGCCGCGCGATCAACGTCATCAAGGATCGCATCGCCGCGATGGACTGGCAGGTGCGTGTGCGCCGCGGCGTGCGGCCGGAAGAAGTCGCTTTCCTGCCGAGAAAGCTGCGCGCGCTGCGCAAAACTCTCGAAGAACCAAACCCGACCGACAGCTTTCGCACGCTGATGGAGCAGGCCATTGAAGATGCGCTGACCGGCGGCTTTGGCGCAGTGGAAATGGAGCCGACCGGCGATCCGGAGCGGCCCGCGATGCTTTGGCCGGTGGATGGCGCTTCCATTCGCATCAATGCCCGGTGGGACGGACAGCAGGACACTCCGCGTTATGCGCAGGCACTGCCGGGACAGCTTGAGTCCGCCGCGGTTGAGCTGCGCGACGACCAGTTGATGTACATCCGAATGAACCCGCGCAGCTTTACGCCTTTCGGTCTGGGGCCTCTTGAAGTTGCGTTCGAGACAGTGAATCAATTTCTGAGCGCGCACCGGTTTGCCGGCAAACTCGCCGCCAACTCGGTTGCGCAGTATGCTCTGTGGCTCAACGAAGCCACGCCGGCGCAGCATGATCGGCTCATTCGCTGGTGGCAGGATGAGATTGAGGGAACCGGCCGCGTGCCGCTGCTGTCAACCGCGCAAAAGCCCGAGGTGTTGCGCTTTGCGCAAGGCACTGACGCTGACCTGCGCCTGGCCTGGCAGGAGTTTTTGATCCGCATGGTGGCCAATGCGTTTGGCCTGCCCCCGCTGATGCTGGGCCTGGAAGCGGACGTAAACCAGTCGACGGCTTCGGAGATGGCGGATGAGGCTTTTCGCGGCGCCATCTCGCCGCTGGCCATGCTGCTGGCTGGGCATATTACACGCGACCTGTTTGCAAAATGCATCGGCTGGCGCGAGTTTGAGTTTGTATTCAACGAACTGAACGCGCGCGACGAAATGACCGAGTTGACGGTGCAGGTGCAACTGCTGCAGGCGGGCGTGCTCACCATTGATGAAGTGCGCGCCATGCGCGGACTGGCGCCGTTGGCGGGCGACAGCGCGCTGCAGGTGCAGGGCCGCGCGGCGCAAGATCTGGGTTGAAATTTACTCCATCTGCTCTGCCGGATTGTAGGCAGCGGACTGGACTGCGAGCGGAGAACACATGCGACTGGAAGCAATGGCGGTAAAAATTCCTCATGTCGAAGGCCATCCCAACCGGGTGCCGTTCGAGGGCGTTTTGACGGTAGTGAACACGGCCAGCGACAAGGCGCCGGCGGGCGCGCGCGGACATCGAGTAGTGCTAACCCGCGAGGCGGCGGAAAAAGCTCTGCCCTCGCTGCTGGGCATGGCCGTGGATTACAAGCCGGGCTGGGACGGACACGATACCCGCCGCAAGATCGGCCTGCTTACAGAGGTGGATGTAGTGGGACAGAAGCTGACGGTCCGCGGCTACCTGTATGCGCGCGATTTTCCTGAAGTGACCCACGCAATCCAGGCGCACTCTCCCGATGCGATGGGGATGAGCTACGAGCTGGCCGACGCCCGCGTGGAAGATATGCGCGCCGAGATATGGAAGCTGACGCGCGTCACGTTTACCGGAGCGGCGATCCTGCTGAGAGACAAAGCAGCTTATCGGGCCACCAGCTTTCGCATGGCGAGTTAGGAAATCTCTACATAAGTCGATGACTTGAAGGGTAAGTGCTTCAGCCTGTACATCAAGCGCCTGAGGGAATGTGGACTTCGCGACAAGGACTTGTTCAGAGATTTCTTAGATAGTTGGCAACTTACCGAGTTAGCGCTTATAAAGCGGCTTCGCCACAGCGAAGCCGCTTTATTTATGCGCTGACCGATCAGCGCGATCTTTGCGCGCGGAAAGAAAGCATAACGAGGAAAGGACTGCTATGGAGAACGAGGAAAAGAAGATTACAGAGCGACTGGACACCGTGACCACGCTGATGGAGCGCACGCTGAGCTGGCTGGAAGAGCGCGCATCCGCGGCCACCACGCTTTCCGGCGAGGTGGAAAAAATCTCCGCGACTATCGAGCAGACGCGGCGTGAAACCGACCTTATCGACAAACTTGCGGCGGTCGAGCGGGAACTGGCTGAAGTCAAGGCCGCGGCAACGCATCACGCGTTGAATCCGCTGCGCAGAACCGTTCCCACCGCTACTTCGGAGATGCTCGCCAAGCACGGCATCGGCGAAGGTCCGGTAGATGTTCACACCCTGGACGCCGCGTTGGCCGGTCTGAGCCTGGAGCAGCGCATCGCTGTAAAAAGCCAGTTGCTGCGCGCTGGCTCCATCGCATAAGTGCAGCTTCGGCAATCAAGCCAACCACTCGCAGTGATGCAACCAGCAGCCCCTGAAGCGGGCGAAAGGATCGTATGAACGCAAATTTTACTGACATTCACGCGGCAGCCGACTACATTGGGCCGGGTGCGATCGAAGTTCCTCTCTATCAGACGGAGGTCTTCGATATCTGCCGCCGCTCGAGTCCCTTCGGACAACGCATCAAACAGGTTCCGGCCACCGGGCATCCGTCGCGCTTCTTCCAGGAGTCGGCAATCCCGAATCCCGGAACAGCCGGCTTTGTGAATCCGCGCAGCATGACGCCTCCAGTCGTCAGTCCGACGCGGACGGAACTCAGCGTGCCGCTGAAGGCGATTGTGGCGCAGATCAACTACAACCTCTTCGACATCGAACTGGGCAACCAGCAGCAGCAGTTCGCTTATCTGCAGGCCAAGGACCTGGTGGATACGGTGAGCGGCGTGATGGTCACGCACGATGTCGGGCTGTGGAACGGCAACGACACCAGCCTGAGCTCGCCCACCACCACGCAGTACATGGGCGCCGCTGCACAGATTGCGGCCGGCGGCAACTCGGTGACGGTTTCCACGTCGATGAAGATCGTGGACACAATCAAGACCACCGTGGCGCAGATGGTTGCGAGCAGCGGCTTCCAGGTGCGGCCCACAGCCATTTATGCCAACCCGGTGCTGCTGGACCTGATCGACCAGGAGATGAAGTCCGAGTACAACGTGGTGCTGAATACCGACCAGATCACGGCCGGCTTCCGCGTGAAGATGCTTTCGACGCAGGCCGGCGACCTGCCGCTGATCCCCGACTGGAGCCTGAGTTATACGGGCACGCCGGGATCGGGCACCGCTGTTCTGCCCGCGTACATCGTCACCGAAGACCTGATCGAATACCACTGGCTCGGCGACCCTGCGCCACGTATCTTCCAGCTCGGCTTGCCGAATTCCATGACCTATCAGTACGTGGTGGTCAAATTCGGAGCGCCGGTCGTCAAGGGTGCGAATTACGCGCACTATCAGGTGCTGGTCGACCGGTAGAGCAGCGCAGAGCCGCGGGACGAAGGGGCATTTGCTTGCGAAGCCTCTTCGGCCCGCGGCCTGGGTTTCATTGCACGCCGCCGCGTAAAAGCGAACTTGGCGCGTTGACACGAATAAAAAGAAAAGGGTGAGGTATGGCATATTTGCAGCCGACGGACTATCCCAATTACGGATTGCCTGCTGGTACCACGGCGGATTGGATCACGGCTGCTACGGCTCTGATTAACAGTTACTGCCGGCGCCCGGACCTGAACGTCATTCAATACACCGAGCGCCTGCGGATAACTTCAGGATCCCAGACCGTGCGTCTGAGTTATCTTCCACTAGCGCCGCTGGGGACGGCTTCCTCACCGCTCGTGACCATTCAAGGGCGGTACGCGCGCCCGCGCCGGGGCGAGCTGCTAAACGAGCCTCTCGCGGAGATCGCGTGGGCATTTTCGCTGCCGGGACAATGGACCGCGATTGAACCCGACACTGTGGATTACGACCCGAACACGGGCGAGCTTACTTTGCCGTGGAATGTGCTGGGTCTGCCCTACAACGAAGTGACAGTAACCTACACCGCTGGCCTGGCAACCATTGGCGACGACGTCAAGTCGGCATGCGCGCAGATTGTACGCAACGCTCAGTCGACGCCGGCGCTGAATGCGAGCAGAGCCAAAATTGACACCATGTGGATCCAGTACTTCTCGAGCTCGCTGGTGGACGAAACGGTGCAGGCCTGGCTAAACCCGTACGTGGCGAACAGGCTGGGGTGAACCATGAGCGATACAGCACCGCGTAACCCAACCGGCGCGCCGCAGATGCTGGCCGATGCATTGTTGCGCACAGTAACCGGCGCCGCAGCTCTTTTGCGCATGACGAATACGAACGCCGACACCAACTCATCGGAAGTCGGACTGGTAGCCACTACTTTTGTCGAAGTGCCCGTAAGCCCCGTGCTGATGCGACAACTGCGTCCTTCATGGCGTGAAGGCGGCCAGTCGAAATGGGAGCTGCTGATTTCTGCTACGAGCGTTGAACAACAGGTGAGCGCGCTTGATCTGGCCTCCGCTCAGTCTCTCTTTTCCATGACGCTCGCGGTCACTGTAGCCGGACAGGATTACCTGATTGAGTCAGTCGGCTCCAATGAGGCCTTCGGGCAAATTTATCTCTACCGCCTGCTGCTACGGGAAGCAAGACAGCAGGCCGTGTAATGTCTCCCAGGTCGAGATAACTCACCTGTATCTCATGATAACTCACTTATAACTGGACCTATTGACTGTGCTGACGGAGAACGTTCCATGCAGAATGCGAAAGACTCGTTTTATCTCGCGTTGCGCGCGCGATTGGTCGCGATCAATCCGTCGCGGACGATTCTGCTGCGCGGGACTGTGCGGCCGGGAATTCTGGTTGAGGAAGCGGAAGCGCCATTCAGCCAACTGCCGAACGATGTATTCGTTTTGCGCTGGCTGGGCATGAGCGTCGATATGAATCTCGGCTCCACAATGGCCGCGGCAGAGTGCGAGATCCTCTACCAGAGCTGCGGAACGCAGAGTTTCGGGGGCCTTGACCGTGGACGCGCATTAAGCGCCATGGATGCGGAGGTTCTGGGCATGACTACGCCTTTTTGCACTCCCAAATTGAACTACACGGCTACGCCGCCTGCAGCCATGCTGACGCAGGTTTTCTGGGACGAGCCAGGGTTCACGCCCATTGTCGTGCAGCGCGACCGGTTGAGCCGGTCCGCAAAGATCGTGGTTTACAGCTACCAGGAGCGGGGGGAGTAAATGACGAACTGGTTCAGTGCTCCCGCGCCGGTGGCGCGCCGGGTCCGCGCCTATTTTGCTCCGGTAAACCGCGCCCTGCAGGCGCCCGTGCTCTTCGATCCTTCGCAACAGGGCACATTCAGCCTGGATTCGCCGCCAGCTCCGTGGATCGGCCTCGGCTGGATTCAAAACTTCGCGCGCAGATCGGCCAGCAAGACCGCACCGCTGCTGACAGGCATTCCTGCTGCGCCGCTCGAACAGGTGCGTGAAACATTGCAGGCGCAGGTAAGTTTTGAATTCCTGAGCTGGACCAAGCTGACAATGGCGCTCGCGACCGGCTCGCAGCACATGAACCTGCTTGCCCCGGCCAGCGGAGCCGCCTTGTCCGCGGATGGCGCTCAGGCGGCGCCCGCGGTGGTTCCACTTAGCGGCTCAACAGCTACCTCTATCTCGCTGGCTGCGACGGACGCGGCCAAGTTTGCGCCTGGATCGATCGTCGCGCTGGACTCTGACTACACCGGGCAGACGGGATTTGTAGGCGCTCCAGTGGCCGGCGCCTATGTGCGCCAGGCCTTGACCGATGTCGATTACATTCGGCGTATCACCTTCAATGTTGCGCTGGTTTCGCAAGTCACCACAAGCGGCCTCACGCTGGCTGAACCGCTACCCGGCGGTGTGCCGCCTGCGGGAGCAAAGCTTCAGGCGCTGAGCGGCTTTGTCGATCGGGAAGGCGGCTGCTTTTACCAGGAGTGGTCCGCACTCTTCGTGCTCGAAGGCAGCCAGCATGAGCGCGTGTTCTTTCATTATCCCCGCCTGCAGACTATGACTGGGGCTGAAGAGGCCGTTCTCCCGCTGGCTGCGGGAGACGGGAACAGACAGTCCCGCATCGCTCTCAAGGCCCAGTTTCTAGCCCTGCCGGTCACTGACTCGCTGGACGGCGAACGGGTTGTCTGCTATCGAAGCTTCCTGCCGGCCGCCAATGCGCTGGTTTAGCCACTCGAATTTTCTGAGTTAGAGATGAGAGATCAGCCATGAAGATTGCCATTCAAGAGCAGGACTATACGGCCGCGCTTGACGTCGCGCACCCACTGATCATTGAGCGCAAGCTGAACGAGCCGTCTATCTGCGAGTTATGGCTCAGCATGGCGGCGGGCAGCGCGCTTGCAGCTCCTACCCGTTACCAGTCGTTGACGGTAACAGGCGACGACGGCACCGTGTATTTCACCGGGTATATAGCCGTAAGTCCACTTCCTGAATATGCGGGCATGGGTATCGAAGGGCCGCGCTACCGGACCGCGATACAGGCTGTCAGCGATGAGTTGCTGCTGGATCAACTGCTCATGCCGCGCAGCATGAGCATGAGTGGCGAGACCGCCGGGGCGCTGCTGGCCTCACTTGTAACACACACCGGATCGGCGGCTTTTTCCACCAGCGGACTTACGCTGAGCACAGCGATCGGTAACTTCGTCCCGGAGCACGGCGCCAACTGGAGCCGGTCTGCGGGACAGGTGGCCGCGATGGCGCGCGCAGCCTATCGCGCTTTAAGTGGAACGCTCTCTCTTTCCTCCGCACAGGCCACTGTGCATCCTCTCAACGAGAGCGATGGAAGTTTGACCTTATCCAACCTTGCATTTACGGCGAGCGCGAAGCGTACGCTGGCAAATGACATAACTGTGTGCGGACAAGACGAGCCGGTGGCTTATGCCACAGAGTACTTTCTGGGTGATGGAGTTACAATGCAGTTCTATCTCGCCTTCGAACCATACTTTCCTCCAGCATCCGGGTCCATCCTCATCAGCGAGCTGTTTAATGAGCCGCAGATCAACCAGAGCCTTTGGTCAACCTCAGAGGGGGCAGACTATATTGCGCTTGGTTCGGGCGGCCTGGCGATGAACGGTGGCAGCGGGACGGACGGGCAGACATTGCTGACCTGGCTGGATCCCATCGAAATGGGCGGAACGCTGCTGATGGAAGCGGTGGGCGTCACCGTTGCCCTGGGCAGCTCAGGAATTCTCGCCGGCTTTTTCAGCGGCCTCGAAGTTGCGTCCGGCTGTACGGCGGGCGTGCAGGTTACGGCGCAGACCGGCACGGGCGCAGTTACCGTGCAGCCGCTGATCCAGGGTGCGCCCAACGGGTCAGTCTTCTCGATTAACCCGGCCAATCAATATACGCTGCGCGTTCGCGTCCACTGTCCGGAGTGCGAGCGGGCGGGCGCGCTGTATCGCTCGTTTGGAGATAGCGGCGCCATTACCGCAGGCGGCCAGTGGACGCTGGGTCCGGGCAGAATTCAGATCGAGATTCAGGAGTTTGTTGGCGGCGTGGGCGCCACTCCCGTCACTTTATACGACGGTGGGGTCGCAAATCTGCCCGGAAGCTGCACCGCCGTTGCGGTCAGCAGCATTCACCTGACCGGCGCCATGCGCGCATTTAATCTATCCAACCTGGGCCCCGGCTGGGTGGTCAGCACTCCGTCAGGCGGGGGCCCCTATACGCGGCGCGTGGGCACCACGGTCGAAGCTTCGGAGTGCCATCTGGAGCCTACCGGCAGGCTGGTCTTTTATACCGGCTATGCGCCTTTATCCGGCGAGCAGATTGCGGTGAGTTATCGCACCATCGGCCGCGCCGTGGGGCGCTCCATAAACACGGCGAGCCAGGCTGCATTGGCCGCGGTCGGTTCACCATCCGTGGCGGCGTGGATCGGCTCCGTGACCAGTCCCTCTGCGCGCAGCTCCGCGGACTGCCGCAGCGCCGCGCTGGTGATGGCGCAGGCGGCGGCCAGCGTGAGCGCGCTCTGGAGTGGCACTTATAAGGCAACGCGCGCCAGCTTTTCCGCGGATGTGTGGCCGGGCGATGCTCTACTACTGAATGCTCCGTCGACTAATCTCGATGCGCAGGTTGTGGTTCGATCGGTACAGGTGAGTTATACCGCAAGTTATCCAGACTTAGTGCAATATCAGATCGCCTTTGCCAACGATTGGGCCGACGATCTGGCCATCAAGACCAGCAGCACGGTACCGGCCAATGCCTGGCTGCCTGCCCAGATTGCGCCCACGTTGCTGGCCAATCTGAATGCTCTGACGGTTGCTTCGCTCAGCGGCAGTTCGGTCACGATCAACACCGGCGCCTCGCCGCCAGCCGGCGGAGGCTTCGAAATACGACTGCGCGACTTTGCCTTCATGCCCGGCGAAGATCCGACGCTGGTGATGCGCAGCGCTTCCTCCACGCTCACCTTTTCGCGGGTTTCGGCGGCCGACCGTTTTTACATTCGGATGTACGACGGCAATACACCGCCGAATTACTCCGAATTTTCGACCGCATTATTTATCAACCTCCCGCTGAGCGGGTAACCGTGGAAGCAGACCGGCTGCCACCGCGGCAGCTTGGTTTGAGTAGCGGTTTGGTTTGAGTAGCGGCTTGGTTTGAGTCGTCGCTTTGTTTGAGTCTTGGATGCTATGTGGAGTCCCGTGCATGCGGATGATGAATGAATTCGAAGCCCAGGTGCTCAGTGACCTGAGCGTCCTGAAGACGCAGATGATCGGCCTGGTGGGCGACGGCAGCGGTGGCCGCCTGGCAGATCTCGAGCGGCGCATGGATTCCCACGAGCAGAACTGGCAGCGCGCCAGAGGCTTTCTGGGGGCGATCAGCGTTCTGCTTGCCGCCATCGAGGTTGCTTTCGAAGCCTGGCATCGGCGCTGAGACGCAAATGCGCGGGAAAGATTCACACCGTCCATCTGTCGCGACGAGGAGAAGCCGCATCTCTGCCTCCGTATGATCCAGCCTCGCATGATCCCGCCTCGTATAATCACCCTATGACCGAACAGCCTCTGGTCGGCGTGGTGATGGGCAGCAAGAGCGACTACGAGGTGCTCTCGGCCGCCGTGGAGATTCTGCGCGCGCTTGGTATTCCGCATGAGGCGCGCATTGTGAGTGCGCACCGCACACCAGACCGGCTTTTTGATTACGCGGCCACGGCTCGCGAGCGCGGGCTGCGTGTCATCATCGCCGGAGCCGGCGGCGCCGCGCACCTGCCCGGAATGCTGGCTGCAAAGACGCTCGTGCCTGTGCTCGGCGTTCCCGTACCCGCCACGCAGTTGAACGGGCTCGATTCACTGCTGTCGATCGTCCAGATGCCGAAGGGTGTTCCCGTGGGCACGCTGGCCATCGGCAAGCCGGGAGCGGCGAACGCCGCCCTGTTTGCAGCCGAAATTCTGGCCGCGGCCGATCCGGCTCTCTACGAGCGGCTGGCCGCGTGGCGCGTGGCGCGCACACAGGAAGTGCTGGACCAAAAGCTGGATCAGAAGCTGGACCAGAAGCTCGACGCGGAGTTGCAGGGGTGACCTCCGCGTCTCATTCCAGCTCCTGCCCGGTGCGTCCCGGTGGTTTGCTTGCCATCCTCGGCGGTGGTCAACTGGGGCGCATGATGGCCATGGCCGCGCGCACCATGGGTTATCGTGTGCGCGTGATGGACCCCGAGCCGGCCTGCCCGGCGAGCTTTGTGGCCGACGAAACCATCGTTGGACGCTGGGACAATGTGGACGCTGCGCGCCGGCTGGTTGCCGGCGCCGATGCCGTCACGCTGGAGATCGAGCAGATCGGCGTGGATGCGCTCGCTGAAGTCGCGCGCCTCGCCCCTTTGCGCCCCGGCGTCGAGCCTATCCGGATCATCCAGGACAAGACATTGCAGAAAGCGTGGCTCGCCGACAATGGCTTTCCCGTAGGGCCATTTCGAGTGGTGCGCTCCGAGCAGGAAATGCTGCAGGCCATGCCGGCGCTTGGCGACCACGTGTTTTTGAAGATTGGCCGCGGCGGCTATGACGGGCGCGGCCAGGCGCGCATCGGTCCACAGGATGGTCCCGATTTTGGGCAAGTGTGGCGGAGCTTGGGCTCCCGGCCTGCCGTGGCGGAACAGGCGCTCGAGCTGGACTGCGAGATCAGCGTAATGTCCGCGTGCAATCCTGCCGGCGAGGTACGCACGTATCCGGCCGCGCGCAATCATCATGAAAATCAGATTCTGGCCTGGAGCGTGCTGCCCGCCGGCGTGCCGCAGGCGCTCGAAATACACGCAGAAGAGATTGCCGCGGAGATTGTGGCAAAGCTTGGTCTGGAAGGCTTGCTCTGCGTAGAGTTCTTTATTACAAAACAGGGCGAACTCTTCGTCAATGAGCTTGCGCCGCGGCCGCACAACAGCTACCACCAGAGCGAGCGCGGCTGCGTAACCAGCCAGTTTGAGCAGGCGGTGCGCGCGGCGTGCAATCTACCGCTTGGCTCAACGGAGTTGATCAGCCCCTGTGCCATCGTGAATCTGCTGGGCGATGTCTGGCTGAGCGGCGAGCCTGATTTTGCCGCCGCGCTGGCCGTGCCCACTGTGCGGCTGCACCTTTACGAAAAGCACACGCCGCGCGCAGGGCGGAAGATGGGCCATCTCTCGGCGACGGGCGCGACGGCGGAAGAAGCGCTGGAGCGTGTGCTTGAGGCAAAGAGGCGGCTCTAGCTTAACTGTTCGGCTTTCTCCCAGCGCTTGGGTCGCCGGTTGGCCTGCAGAATTTTTTTGCGCAGGCGCAGTGACTTGGGCGTAATCTCAACCAGCTCGTCGTCGGCGATGAATTCAATCGCCTGCTCCAGGTTGAGAATCGTCACAGGCACCAGGCGAATCGCGTCGTCTGCGCTTGAGGCCCGCATGTTGGTCAGCTTCTTCTCGCGCACCACGTTCACGTCCAGATCGTTGTCGCGCGAATGTTCGCCCACGACCATGCCTTCATACACGTCCACGCCCGCGCCCAGAAACAGGATGCCGCGTTCCTGCAAGCCGTTGAGCGCATAGGTCGTGGTCGGGCCCTGGCGGTCGGCAATGAGCGCGCCCGTCGGCCGCTGCGGAATCTCGCCCTGATACGGCATGTAACCATCGAACAACGAGTTCATCACGATGGTTCCGCGCGTCTCGGTGAGCATCTCGCTGCGCAGGCCGATGAGCCCGCGGCTGGGTACGCGAAACTCCATGCGCACGCGGCCCGAGCCATGATTGTGCATCTTGGTCATCTCGCCCTTGCGCGGTCCCAGCTTTTCAATCACCACGCCGGTATGAATCTCGGGCACGTCGATGGTGAGGTGCTCCACGGGCTCCATGCGCACGCCGTCTACCACGCGGGTTACGATCTCGGGCCGGCCGGCCATCAGTTCAAAGCCCTCGCGGCGCATCATCTCGATGAGAATGGCGAGCTGCAGCTCGCCGCGGCCCAGCACCTTGAAGCTGTCCGGCGATCCAGTCTCTTCCACGCGGATCGACACGTTGGTCAGCAGCTCTTTTTCAAGGCGCTCGCGCAGGTTGCGGCTGGTGACGTACTGCCCTTCGCGGCCCGCGAACGGCGAGTTGTTCACGCTGAACTGAATGGCGATGGTCGGCTCGTCGATGACAATCAGCGGCAGCGGTGCGGGATTCTCCACGCCGGTGATCGTCTCGCCGATCGTGATGCCTTCCACGCCGGCCACGGCCACAATGTCGCCAAGCTCTGTCTCCGTGGTCTCCGTGCGCTTGAGGCCTGAAAAAGTGAACAGCTTGGTGATGCGCGTCTTGTAAAGCGTGCCGTCGCGCTTTGAAATATTCACGTCGTCGCCGGCGTGCAACGTCCCTTGAAATACGCGGCAGATGGCGATGCGGCCAAAGTATTCCGAGTAATCGAGATTCGTCACCAGAATCTGCAGTGCGCCATTCGCGTCACCGGTCGCCTCGGGAATCGTGTTGACGATCGTCTCAAAGAGCGGCTGCAGGTCCGTGCCCGGCGCCGCGTGATCGGTGCTCGCCGTGCCCGCCTTGGCTACCGCGTAAAGCACGGGAAATTCAAGCTGCTCTTCCTCGGCATCGAGGTCGATGAAAAGATCGTAAATTTCGTTCAGCACTTCCTGCGGACGCGCGTCCGGACGGTCGATCTTGTTGATCACCACGATGGGCGGCAGCTTGGCTTCGAGCGCCTTGGAGAGCACGTAGCGCGTCTGCGGCAACGGTCCTTCGGCCGCGTCCACCAGCAGCATCACGCCGTCCACCATCTTGAGTGCGCGCTCCACCTCGCCGCCAAAATCGGCGTGGCCCGGTGTGTCGACGATATTGATTTTGCCGCCCCCGTAGTTGATCGCGGTGTTCTTGGCAAGAATCGTAATGCCGCGCTCGCGCTCCAACTCGTTCGAGTCCATCACCCGTTCGGCCACCTGCTCATTGGCGCGGAAGGTTCCGGCCTGGCGCAGCATGGCATCGACCAGCGTTGTCTTCCCATGATCAACATGGGCAATGATTGCGATATTGCGTATCGTCTGGCTCACGGATGCAAAATTCCTTTTCTCGGAGTAGGCTTTTGAGTCTTCAGGCTGCTGCGGAGAAGCAGAAAATGCTGAAAGAACGGCAAAATACTGCGAACTGCGGCAGTTTCTATCTTACCAGCAATAGACGAGCAGCGGCAGATACGCCGGCTTTGCTTCACCCGATCGACATGGATTGATCAGGCTGATGGATTAGACAGGATGGACTGACCGCTTCCGCAATGCGCGCACTTTATCCAAGGGCGCGCTTTATCCAAGAGCACGACCAGCCGGCGGCTCCGAAGTAAAGAATTAGTGGAGCCACGGCGCAGCCTTCACTTGCCTTTGTGCGATTGCAGCGCCTTCGGCGCCTTTGGGTGCCGCAGATGGCGATGCGCCCGCTCGCGCATCTTCTTGCCGTCTTCCAGAGCGAAAGCAGCATTCACCAGCGCAATGTGCGAGAAGGCCTGCGGAAAGTTTCCCACCAGGCGCTTGCGGCCGACATCGTATTCCTCTGAAAGCAGGCCCACACTGTTGCGCAGCCTCAGCAGTTTGTCAAAGAGCTTACGCGCATCGCGGCTGCGGCCAACAGCCTTCAGGCAGCTCACCATCCAGAAGCTGCACGCCAGAAACACGCCCTCGCCTGGCGGCAATCCATCTTTCACCTTGTGGGTGTTGTATCGCTCCACCAGGCCGCCTGGCATTAACCCGCGCTCGATAGCCTTTACCGTGCTGCGCACGCGGGGATCGGTGCCCGGCAAAAAGCCCACCACTGGCATGAGAAGAAGCGACGCATCCAATTCATTGGATCCGTACGCCTGCACAAAACTTTTCTTTCTCTTGTTGTACGCCTTGTCGCAAATCTCTTCATGAATCGCGTCGCGAATCGTCTTCCACCGCTCGATGGGCGCATCATAATGAAGCTGCTCGGCCAGCAGCACAGCGCGATCGAAGGCAACCCAGGCCATCATCTTCGAATAAGTAAACTGCTGTGGGCCGCCGCGCGTCTCCCAGATGCCCTCGTCCGGCTGCTTCCAAACATTTTCCAGATGATCGAGCAACAGCGCCAGCACTCTGAAATCGCGCTCGTTGTGGCGCTTCATGCTGGCCTGTGCATGGTAGAACGAGTCCAGCATCTCTCCGTAGATATCGAGCTGCACCTGCCCTGCTGCTGCGTTGCCGATGCGCACAGGGCGTGAATTTTCATAGCCTGGCAGCCATCCCGCCTCCCACTCCACCAGTTGCCGCTCGCCCTTCAGGCCATACATGATCTGCACCTGCGCAGGACTACCCGCCAGCGCGCGCAGCAGCCAGTCCTGCCAAGCCTCTGCTTCGTCGAAATAGCCGGCATTGGTGAGCGCCAGCAGAGTAAAGGTGGTGTCGCGCAGCCAGCAGTAGCGATAATCCCAGTTGCGCACGCCGCCTAGCGCCTCAGGCAGTGACGTGGTGGGAGCCGCGACAATGCCGCCAGTAGGCCTGAAGGTAAGCACCTTGAGAGTAATCAGCGAGCGCTCTACCGCATCGCGATATTTGTTTTTGAATTTGAGCCGCGACGTCCATTTCTTCCACTCGCGCTCGGTTTCGACAAGCGCGCGCTGGCTATCCACCGGCGCGGGCTCGCTCTGGTACGAGCTGCCGTGCGAGAGCGTGAACCAGACTCGCTGGCCCTTGCTAACTTCAAACTCGGCTACCGTCGTGAGATCTTCGCCGCGCACCGGGATCGATCCGTGAAGGACGGTGAGATTTGCGCCTGCAATGGCGCGCACGCCATCCTCGGTTGCGGTCACCCAGGGCACCGTACGCCCATAATCGAAGCGCAAAGCAAGCTCAAAGCGCATCTTGACCGTGCCGCGAATGCCCTCCACAATGCGCACCAGAGTGGACTGCGTATCGTGCGGCGGCATAAAGTCCGTCAGCCGTACGGCGCCGCCGCGCTGCTCAAAAGTGGTTTCGAGAATGGGTGTGTGCGGGCGATAACGGCGCTTCGACTTCCACTTCCCTTTCAGCGGAGCGATCTTCCAGTAGCCGTTTTCTTCCGCGCCCAGCAGCGCGGCAAAGCAGGCTTCGGAACAGAAGTCGGGCCAGCACAGCCAGTCGATAGACCCATTCGTATCGACGAGCGCGGCCGTTTCACAGTCACCAATGATGGCGTAATCTTCGATCTTCGCGGGCATGGCTTCCTATTTATTGCTCATGATAGTCGCGCATGAGTCCGCCATCCACCACAAACGTCGAGCCGCTCACATAGTTCGCGTCCTCTGAAACCAGGAACGCCACCAGGCCGGCCACGTCTTGCGGAGTGCCCAGCCTGCCCAGGGGAATTTTCTTGAGCAGCGCGTTCAGCTTGGGCTTGTCTTCCAGCAAGGCTTTGTTGATGGGGGTTTGAATCGCACCCGGCGCAATGTTGTTTACGGTAATGCCGAGCGGGCCAAGCTCAACGGCCAGATCGCGCATAAGCATGCGCAGGGCGCCCTTGCTGCAGCAATACGTGGCAAAGCCGGGGAAAGTCATGTCTTCATGCACCGAGCTGATGTTGACGATGCGGCCCGGCTTTTTGGCCTCGCGCAGCCGGCGCACAAAGGCCTGGGTAAGAAAGAATGCGCCGCGCAGGTTCACATTCATCACCCGG
This sequence comes from Occallatibacter sp., assembly GCA_036267475.1. Taxonomy (GTDB): domain Bacteria; phylum Acidobacteriota; class Terriglobia; order Terriglobales; family Acidobacteriaceae; genus Telmatobacter. The sequence continues at coordinate 19,506 of DATAVZ010000004.1, read as the reverse complement.
TCATAGTCCTCTTCCGTCACATCCCAGAAATCGGCCTTGATCTCCAGGCCCGCGTTATTCACCAGAATGTCCGCCGAGCCGAAACGGTTCCATGCCGCGTTGACAAGACGGTCGATGTCGTCGGAGCGCGTGATGTCCGCGCTCACCATCTCGGCCTCGCCGCCGGATTGTTCCACCTGGCGCAGCGTCTCTTCCGCGCCGTCAGTCTTGCCAACATAGTCCACCACAACCTTTGCGCCCTCCGCGCCAAGACGCTCGGCAATTGCTTGGCCGATACCCGTGCCGGCTCCGGTGACGATGGCGACTTTGCCTTCCAAACTACCCATTTTCGAACGCTCCTGACGGGCTTCCGTGCCGATTCAATTGCCTGATCCAATACTGATCTAATCCTGATCCAATGTGTTTGGATGCGCCGGGAGGCTTGAGCGAGCGCCGCTCGGGGGGAGAAAATACGTCAGCAAAATCACGGCGTCAACCCGGATTGCGAAGCCAGGCTACCGGACCAGATTGCCGAGCCACATTGCCGAGCTGAATTGCCCGGCCGGAATGCCAGCGCATTTTCGCCTTCGCCCCCCGGTCGATTACACTTTTGCGCACATGAGAATCGCTCCCAGCTCACACCCTGAAACCGCGCGCAGGCATTTTGTTCTGGCTGCCTGCGCATGCGCACTGCTGCCGCTCGCGCTCCTGATTGCGGCATCGAACACAGCGCGCGCGCAGGCTCCCGCGCATCGCCTGCGCATCTACTCGATCGATGTGGAGGGCGGCCAGTCTACGCTGCTCGTGTCTCCTTCCGGCGCGTCGCTGTTGGTGGACACGGGATGGCCGGGAAACAACGGCCGCGATGCCGATCGCATTCAAGCCGCCATGCGCGATGCGGGCATCACGCGCATCGACCACCTGCTGATTACCCACTATCACGTGGATCACGTGGGCGGCGTGCCCGAGCTGGCCCGGCGCGTGCCCATCGGCGAGTTCCTCGATCACGGCCCGAATCGCGAAGATTCGGCCAGCACTCGGAACGGATATGCCGCTTATCTGAAGGCCATTAACGGCCGCCCGCACCGCGTCGTGCATCCCGGCGACACCATCTCCGTTCCCGGCCTGAGCGTGGTGGTTCTCACCGCGGACGGTGAACACATCCGCGCCGTGCCGGGTATCACGCCGCAGCCCAATCCCTACTGCGCAACCGAGCGCCAGTGGCCCTACGATCCCAGCGAGAACGCGCGCTCGGCCGGCATTCTCGTTACCTATGGCAAATTCCATTTCCTCGACCTGGGCGACCTCACCGGCCAGAAAGAAGTCGCACTGGTCTGCCCGAAAAATCCCATCGGCACGATCGATCTCTACCTGGTCACCCATCACGGAATGGATTTGTCCAACTCGCGCGCCATCGTGGATGCCCTGCACCCGCGCGTAGCCATCATGCCCAACGGCGCGCATAAGGCCGGCATGCCGCAGGCGTGGCAAACCGTGCATGACAGTCCCGGCCTGATCGACCTGTGGCAGCTTCACACCGCGGAAAACTCCGACGCCGCGCACAACAGCCCGGCCGCGCTAATCGCAAACCCTGCCGGCAGCAAGCAGGACGGCGCGTACCTCAAGGTGGTCGCTTCATCTAACGGAAATTTCTCTGTGACCAACACACGCACCGGCGAAACTCGCCATTACGACCGCAAGTAGACCCCAGGCGTTTACATGCGCCGGCGCTTACATGCGTGAGCGCTTGCATGCATGGACGCTTACATGCGCGTCAGATCGGCCGTTACGCAGCAGCCCGCGCGGTTGCAGAAGTCGAGCCTGCCGCCCAGTTGGCGCGCCAGACTCGCGGCCAGTTTCAGACCCATCGAAGGACTTGTGGCCGGATCGAAGTCGTCCGCAAGGCCGCGTCCGTCGTCTTCCACAACCACTCTTACTCCGCTGGCCACAAGGTGTGCCGAGACGGAGATCGTTCCTCTTCTGCCGTCGGGAAAGGCGTGTTTGAGGCTGTTGCAGAGCAGCTCGTTCATCAACAGTCCAAAGGGAATTCCGTACTCGATCTTGAGCGGAATCTCGTCCGCATCCAATTTGAGCTGAATTTGTCCTGGCTCCAGAGAGTTCGAGGCCATGACGTCTCGAAATAGATCGCGCACGTAGTTTGAGAGCGGCAGGCCGGCCAGATCCGGCGTCTGGTAAAGGCGCTCGTGCAGCAAAGCCATGGCGCTTACCCGCTCCACCGTAGTCTCGAAAGCTTCGCGCGATTGGCCCGCGGGCAGCAGGCGCGCGCGCATCTTCAGCAGGCTCTGCACCACCTGCAGGTTGTTTTTCACGCGATGATGAATCTCCCGCAACAGCATTTCCTTTTCCCGCAGATTGCGTGAGGTCACCTCCGCGTGCTGCCGCGCTTCCTCGTTTCTGGAGCGCAGCTCCGCAACCGTCGCTTCAAGTTGCCGGGTGCGCTCCGTCACGCGCTCTTCAAGCTCGACGGCAAGCTGTCCCTGCGCATCGGCAAACATCTTTTCCTCGGTGCGGTCTCGCGCCACTCGCACAAATCCCACCAGCTCGCCTGCCTCATCCCGCACCGCGGAGATCACTCCGCTGGACCACACCACTGACCCATCGCTGCGCAAACGCCAGGAGTCGGTAAGGCAGCGGCCGGCCGCTGCGGCCTCGGTCAGCTCGCGCTGCGGAATGCCCGCCTGCCGGTCTTCGTCCATCGAAAAGATCGCGTAATGCCGCCCCAGAACCTCCTCCGCCGTGTAGCTCAGCATCCGCTGCGCGCCGGTTCCCCATCCGGTAACGCAGCCCTCGGCGTCCAGGGTATAGATGGCGTGTTCGTCTATGTTCTCGAGAATCACGCGATACTGCTCCAGCTCGAAGTTCAGCTTGCGCAGGCTCTCCTCTGACAGCTTGTGCTCGGTTGCATCGTACAGAACGCAGATATAGCCGCTCAGCTTTCCAGCGCTGTCGCGGATGGCGCTGAGATCCATCTCGGCCCAGATGCTTTTGTGGCCCGCGCCACGCCGCCAGCCCTCGACGCGGCAGCGCGGCAGGCGCGCCGCCTCCTCAAGCAGCCGCGCGGGGGCGCCCGATCCGGCTTCCTGCGGCGGAAACAGGATAGAAAAATTCCGGCCCAACGCCTCCGTTGCCGACAGGCCGTGGATGCGCTGCGAGCCTGCATTCCAGGTCAGGATCCTGCCGTCTGCATCGAGCAGGTTGAGTGCGTAATTGCGCACACCCTCCACCAGCGCGCGCACGTGCATATCGCTCTGCATAAGCAGCGTGTCCAAACGCCGGCACACCGCCATCACGTAGTTGCGCTCGCCGCAGGCAAACGGCCAAAACGTCACATCGACCGGAAAACAGTTGCCCTGCGCGTCCCGTGCCTTGGGCTCAATGCCTGCACCCATTTTGCGGGCTGCCGGCGCCGGCCAAAAGCCGGGCAGATGTTGATCGTGCCGGGCGCGGATCTCCTGGGGCAGAAGCAGCGCTATGGGCCGGCCTTCCAGTTGCGCGCGGCCGTAGCCCAGCTCCCGCAGCAGGCGGGAGTTGCCGCCTGCGATGCATCCCTGCTCGTCGGCAACGACAACCATGTCGGGATGGCTTTCCAACAAGGCGCACAGCGCGCCCTGCGGCCCGCCCGCGGTTAAAAGCTGCTCGGCAAGCCAACCATTTTCTACCGACAACTCACTCTGCCGCTCCACTATATGAGTCATCCACGGCTCTCCGTCTGCGCCCCGATTCCTTGCGGATATGCCCGAGCAGGCGCGCTGCGCCACGCTGTGCGAGGCTGGCGCACGGCTGCCCGCGGCGTCCGCAACAGCAGACGCCGAGTGGGCCATTAACTTAGTTCATCGCATGCGGACGCGATGTGGTGGCCTGCGCGCCGCCCTGCAACAGCCGGTGCAGCAGATCGCGGGCTATGCGCGGATCGGGATCCATGCTCAGCCCCGTCAACGTGCGGCCCACCAGGCATTCGGCATCTACGCCCGTCTCTTCAAGCAGCGTCTTATTCACACGCACAATGCAGCCGCTGGCGTCCAGTTGCATCATGGCGATGGGCGCCGTGTGGAACGAGTGGCCCTCTTCAAGAGCCTCTTCCACCGCCTGGGTTCGCAGCCGCTCGGCCGCATCCCGCAGCGTGACCACCCAGCCCGTCCGTTCGCCGCCATGATCGCGCAATGCGGACACCGACAGGTCGATCAGGATCTTTCCGCCGCCGCTGCGCTCGAGCGATAAGCCAAACTCCTCGCCCTGGGCCTCGGTGTTGCCGGCCTGCGGCAGGCAATCGTTCCGCTCGCCCAGTTTCAACACCTCATCCACCGTCTTGCCCTTGGCCTCTTCAACCGCCCAGCCAGTCAGATCTTCAGCCGCGGTGTTTATAAACTGCACCTCTCGCGCCGCCGACAGCAGCAGCACGCCCTCACGCATTCCCGCAATCGTGGTCGTCACCGCATCCAGCTCCCGCTTGCGCAGGGTTTCTGTTTTCTCGCGGTGCAGTCCCACCTCAAGCGCCGCCCTCAGCTCGCGCGGCTGGAAGGGCTTGGTCAGGTAGCCGTAAGGCAGCTCGCGCGCCGCGCGCCGGATGGTCGACTCGTCGCTGTAGGAAGTGAGAAAAATCACCGGAACTTCGTAGGCGTCGCGCAACAGCCGCGCGGTCTGCACGCCATCCATGCTGCCCACAATGCGCACATCCATCAGCGCCAGATCGGGACGGTTTTCCTCCGCAGCCAGCAACGCCTCATCCGCGCTTTCAGCCAGCGCCACAACCGTCAGCCCCAGTTGCTCTACTTCCTGCTGCAGATCCAGAGCCACAATGGGCTCATCTTCCACGATCAGAATCTTGCCTTTCATGAAATCCTCCGGGCGGTTTCACTTCGTCCTGGCGCGCGTCCTGCAATCCGGCCTGGCCTGTTCGGCCCCTGGCTCACCAATCGGATCAATTGAGCGTTTTCATTAGCCGGGTGCGGAATTTTTCCTTGTCTGCCGCAATATGAGTCAGCATTCAAGAGATTCCTTTGTTTCCTCTAATCGTTTGCCCGTCTGTTTGTGCCTGTCCCGCTCTCGCGCCTGCCGCCAGTCCCTCAAGGGCTATAATCTGTGGCGCAAGCGGAACGCCGTTTTGCGGCGCTTTCTATTCTCTGGAGGAAAATCTTATGTCCACTTCGCGCCGCGTCTTTTTGGCCGGCCTGGCCAGTGCGGGAGCACTGGCGGCTGCGCCTCGCGCTGCCCGGGCCGGCCTGGCAGCCGAACCGTTGTATCCGCCTATCGATCTCTCCGCATTCGATGCACCGCTGCACCGCGGTGAAACCGACATCCGCCTCGGCTGCTCCGCCATCACCTGGAGCGACAATGCCGCCAAAGCCATCGCAGACATAGCCGCGGATGGATTCTCCGGCATCCAACTGCGCTCGCCCACGCTCGATCAGTACCCTGACCCGCATGCGCTGGGCGACCTTCTGGCCGAGCGCAAGCTCACCTTTGTCGCGCTTTCGAGCGGTTCCACTTCGTTGGACCCGGCGCTGCGCCAGTCGCAGCTTGAAATGCATGTGAAGCACGCGCAGTATGTGCACCGGGCCGGCGGCCTTTATCTCCAGCTCATCAGCGCACCTGCCCGGCCGGGACAAAGATTTACCGCTGCGGACTACAAGCTGCAAGGCCAGATCTTCACCGAGATCGGCAAGCGCATCTCCGATTACGGCCTGCGCCTGGGCTTTCACAATCACATGAATTCCATTGGCCAGCCGCCCGAGGCGGTGGACGCCATTCTCGAGGCATCCGACCCCAACTACGTCTACCTTGAGCTCGACGTGGCGCATTATCTCGAAGGCGGCGGCGATCCGGCCGCGGCCATCCGCAAATACGGCCGCCGCGTGCTGTTTGTACACTTCAAGGACGTGAAGAACGCGCCCGGCGCCAGTGGCTATGAGTGGGAGGAACTGGGCCGTGGACGGGTTGATTTCCCCGCCGTTTTTGCCGCGCTTCACGCCGTTCACTTCCGCGGCTGGGGCATCGTCGAACTCGATCGCGTGCCCTCCGGCAGCAATCTTTCACCCAAGGATGCCAACGAAATGAGCCTTCGCTACCTGGAAGAGAAAATGGGGGCGCGCGCATGAGCTGCCCCTTCCGTCTCTCTGTCATCAACGACGAAATCTCGCAGGACTTCGACCACGCCTGTTCGGTGGCCGCCAACGACTTCAACCTCCACTGGATCGAGATCCGCGGCATGTGGGGCAAAAACGTTACCGACCTCAACTCCGATGAGATCGACCGCGCGCGCAAGATTCTGGAAAAGTACAAGCTGCGTGTCACCGACATTGCCAGTCCGCTCTTCAAAGTGAACTGGCCCGGCGCGCCGCAGTCCTCGCACGGCCCCAAGCGCGACGAGTTTCACGCCGACTTCGACTTCAAACAGCAGGACCGTGTGCTCGATCGCTGCATCGAGTTGACCAAAGCCTTCCAGACCGACCGCATCCGCTGCTTCGACTTCTGGCGGCTCGATAATCCCGCGCCCTATCGCGCGGCCATCAACGACAAACTGCGCCAGGCCGCGGGCGTCTGTGCCAAACACAACCTGATTCTGCTGCTCGAAAATGAGATGGCCTGCAACACGGGAAGCGGAAAAGAAGCAGCAGCCGTGCTGCATGAAATCCAGGCGCCGAACTTCATGCTCAACTGGGATCCCGGAAACTCCGCCACGTTTCCCGGCGACGTGCCTTACCCTGACGATTACAACCTGCTGCCCAAAGAGCGGATCGGCCATTGCCATTGCAAGGACACCATCCGCAAACCGGGAGGCAAGTTTGAATGGGCTCCAGTGGGCGGAGGCATCATCGACTGGGTCGGTCAGTTCCGCGCCTTCGAGCGCAATGGCTACCACTACGCGGTGAGCCTTGAAACCCACTGGCGCGGCGCAGGCACGCCGGAAGCCTCATCCCGCGTGAGCATGAAAGGCCTGAAAGGCTGCCTGGCCAAGGCGGGTATCAACTGCGGATAGCTCGCAGGAAACTGCCCGTTGTTGTATCTGCAAACGGCTGTTCAAGCAACGTTCCAGCAATGCTCAATAACGGGCTATCTTCGGGGCAAATTCATTGTCCGAAGATGGCCCGTTTTTGTTCCGGAGGTTTCGTCTGGGACGAGGGACTGGTCAGTCGACTTATACGCCTCTGTTCATGCCCGAGTTATCCCTGATTCGCACGCGCGGCGATAGCCAATGAGAACTGGCTGCCGGCGTCGAGTTTGAAGTCGTCTTTCTTGGTCGACACAAACACTCCCGAGTTCATCCCGGCGATCCTGCTATGCAGGTCCACGTGATTCAGCGCTCCGATCTCATCAATCTGCAGAGTGCTGCGCGTCCATGCGGGCGGAGGGGTGCTGTTGCTCATGTAACCGGAGTACATGGCCGGTCCGGCCACGCCGGCAATCATGACGTGGACAGGTATGGTCTTGCCGTCCTTGAGCTTGGCTTCCGTAAAGCGGAGCGCCAGCCGCGAGATGCCGCTGGTGTGCATCTGGTCGGTGACCACGCTTCCCAGAAGCCTGGTGCCATGCGGCAGCTCGGTTCCATCTTTCAGGTGAACGGTGCTATCCAGAACGGCTTCAAAGTGGCGGCCTGGCTGGGTTTTGCGGGCGTCGAGAGTCTTCACCAAGTGGACCTGCGCCGACACCATCTGCGCAGCTTCCTGCTGCGCCATGGGCGATGTGGCCGTTGAGCCGGCCATGGAGTTATCGGCAGTATTGGCGCTGGCCCGTGCGAGTCCCGGAGTGAGAAAAGCAAGGCACGCCACTGCTATGGAAAGAGTCAAAGGTTTCCTACATTGCATCATCATAAAACTAAGCTCCTAAACCCGAATTTACTTTCATCTCCGCTCTACGTCTTGCCGGAGACCGTCTAATTGTGTAGACGATGAGGCGGGCGGATGGGTTCACGCCCACTGAAGGTCTGAATTTGCAGGATGAAAGCAATTCCCCGGAGCGCGGGCATCTTAAAGCGATAACTATTCATCGTGCAGTCTGCGCGCACAGGACGCTGTTCCTATAAGTTAGTCTTACTTCAGATAGAGAGCGGCACATTATCTATTTGTAATTTCTTAGAATCTGTCCAGAAACCATTCTTCTCAGAACCCTTTTGAAAGGGCACGGCTTCAGCCGTGCCGTAAAGAGCTGAAAATAGGTTGGGCTTTAGCCCCTGAGGGACGATTTTTTGTCCACGTTCGACATCTCCTCAGAGTTCCTGGACAGGTTCTTAGAGTTCGGCTTGTAATTTCTCCTCGCAATTTCTTCTTGCGGTTTCTTATTGTCCGGCGCGCTTCTGGCCGCACAGCGCTTCGAGCGCACCGCAGGCTGTCACCACGCCGTCTTCGCCGGCCATGGCGCGCGCCGCGCTCTGCGCCTTCAATGCATAATCCGGATTGGCCAGCATGGCGCGTAGAGCGCGCGCCACGCGCCGCGGCTCATAGCGCGCGCGCTGAATCGCGCAGGCTGTGCCCAGCCGCTTCATGCGGCGCGCATTATCCGGCTGGTCGTGCGAGTAGGGCATGATGAGCATGGGCCTGCCCGCGCGCAGACACTGCGCCGTGGTTCCCACACCGCCCTGGTGGACAACCAGTTTGGCGCGAGGAAACAGGGCCGAATAAGGCGCGTACTCCGCTACGCAGATCGAGTCTGGCAGCGTGGTCGTGGGCCGATTCCGCGGGTCGTTGCCGATCAGCAGCACCGCGCGCACGCCCAGGCGCATGGCCGCCTGCGCGGACTGTTCGTAAAAGTCTCCCGCCGCCAGCACAGCCGCGGAACCAAGCGTGAAAACGATCGGCGCTTCGCCCTCGGATACGAACTTCTCCACATGCGGCGGCAGAGCGGTGTTGCCGGCATCGGCATCGTAAAAACAGAATCCTGTGATGAGGGTTTTCGCGGGCCAGTCTTTCTGTTCCGTGCCCAGCACGCGAGAGAACAGGGCCAGCACCAGGTTGGGCGAGTGCTTGGCATCGAAGATGGGATTGGCGCCACGGGGCAGGCCCAGTTCGCGCCGCAGCTCGTAGATCGGCTCAGGCCATTTGCGCGTGACAAACCGCGCCAGCCGCTGGATGCCGCGACCCATGCCGGGCACCACCTTGTCCGCGCGCGCCAGCTGGGGATAGGGTGGCAGCACCGGCGGATCGAAGGCGGAAAAAAACGAGAACGGCGCCAGCACGTAACTGGCCCAGGGAATGCCGGTGACCTCGGCAACAATCGGCCCGGCGTAGTTCAGTTCGCCCAGTAGCAGCAGGTCCGCGCGCACCGGTTTTGTGGCCGCGTCCAGCAGGTCGGCATAGGTTTGGCGCAGCACCGGAAACAGAAACTTGCGCAGGCCGGTCTCCGTGCCCTTGTTCACGTCGTAGACCATCTGCACCAGCATGGTGTTGGCAGGGTCGATATCCGGGCGCAGCGGATGGAACTCGAGGCCGAGCGGCAAGATTTTGGGCGCGTAGACGGCGGGCAGCGTCATCACCGGCGTATGGCCGCGACGCTTCAGCTCCAGCGCCAGGGCAACCAGAGGATTGATGTCGCCGAAGGTGCCGATATTCGAGAGAACGATTCGCACTTTTCTTCCTTGCGGCGTCAAACGCCAGCAGCTATGAGGGTAATGCACCGGAACGAAATCGCGCCGCCGATTCAGCCAGATTTAATCTTCACCGGGCCATACTTTTATCGGAGATACTTTTAGGCATGCGGGTGCTGATCGTCGAAGATGAGATTCGGCTGGCGGAAAATCTGGCCGCCGCGTTGCGTGAAGGTCCAGGGTTCGCCGTGGACTGCGCCGCCGACGGCCTGACCGGCGACCAGATGGCCGGCTTCCGCTGCTATGACCTCATCGTGCTTGATCTCATGCTGCCCCAGGTGGACGGGCTCACGCTGCTGCGCCGGCTGCGCGGCCGCCGCGACGTGACGCCGGTTCTTGTGCTCACCGCGAAAGAGGGCAAGGGCGCCATCGTGGAGCTGCTCAACGCCGGCGCGGACGACTATCTGGCCAAGCCCTTCGATCTGGGCGAGCTGATCGCGCGCGCCAAGGCGCTCATCCGCCGCGGCAAGGGCGCTGCGCATCCCACGCTAACCGCGGTCGGACTGGAAGTGAATACGCTGGAGCAGACAGTGCAACGCAATGGCGTGGCTGTCGATCTGTCGCCCACCGAATACCGCATCCTCGAATATCTCATTCATCATCCGCGGCGCATCTTTTCCAAGCGCGAGCTGCTCGAACATCTCTACGACTACAACTGGGAGCACCACTCCAACGTGATTGAAGCTCACGTCTCCAACCTGCGCCGGAAGCTCGAAATCGCGGCTCCCGGCGCCGAGCCGATCATTGAGACCATGCGCGGACGCGGCTATCGGCTCAGTCTCGAGCACTACGCATGAAGCCCGCACCGAGAAGCATCGCCTTTCAGCTCGTCACCGCGGTGCTGGCGGTCGAGCTGCTGTCGTCGCTGCTGGTAGCTGGGCTTTCGCTGGCCTACGAGCGCCACATCCATCTGAGTTCCTTTGACGCAGTGCTGCGCGGGCGCGCGGACTCGGTGATGGGCGCCGTGCAGGATGCCGACGATGTGAGCGACAACGTAATACTCGACCGGCCCGACCTGCACGTGCCGCGCGAAGATCTGTACGAGGTGTACGATGACGGCGCGAGCCGGCTGCTGGGCCGCTCTGCGGCATGGCCCGTCGAACACGCCAAGGGTCTCGTCGCAGCTTCTCCCGCGCAGCTTGCGGCCACCGCCAGCAATACCGTCGCGCACCTCAAAATCGATCGCCGGCACTACGGCTTCATCCTGCTCCACGGCTCGCGCATTGTCGATCCGGGCGAGCCGGGCGGCGGCAAGGTGCATCCGATCACCATCCTTTACGGTGCGCCCACTGACGCCGTATGGCACGCCATTGACAGCGCCGTCGAGTTCTACGCCGCCGGCAGCATTCTGCTTCTAGCCATTACCGGACCGCTGATCGCCTGGCTGCTGCATCGCGGCCTGTTGCCGGTACGGCAGCTTGCATCGCTCGCGTCGCGCGTCACCGTCAACGACTGGCAGTTCAACCCGCCCGAATCTGCCCGTAACACTCCCGAGCTGGCTCCGCTTACGCAGGCGCTCGAAAGCGCCATGGCGCGGCTGGAGCAGGCCTTTGCGCAGCAGCGCACCTTTGTTTCCGACGCGGCCCACGAGCTCAAGACCGCCGTGGCAGTGACCAAGTCATCCCTGCAACTGCTTAGCATGCGCCCGCGCACCGCGGCCGAATGGCAGGCAGGGCTTGCGCGTTGCATTGCCGACGCCGAACGCCTGGAGGAACTGGTGGGCAAAATGCTCACCCTGGCGCGCGTTGAAAACGGGGCCGCAGCCGCGGTTGACCACGGCCACGCATGCGATCTGGCTGCGTGTGTACGGCGTGTCGCCGATGAGCTTGATCCGGTGGCCGTGCTGCGCCGCGTCCGAATCGATGGGATCGATGCCGTCGCGCTGCCCGCAGCGCATTTCGTTTCGCTCGCTGCGGAAGATTGCGGACTCGTGGTCTCCAACCTGCTGCTCAACGCGCTGCAGCACAGCCCGCCGGATTCAGTTATCGAGCTGCGTTTCCATACCGCGCCCCAAACGCATCCCGCCGCCGTCGAGTTTGCCGTGCAGGATCATGGAGAAGGAATAGCACCTGAAGCGCTGCCCCACGTCTTTGACCGCTTCTACCGCGGCGATCCTTCGCGCGCCCGCTCCACAGGCGGCGCCGGACTTGGCCTGGCCATTGTCAAAGCCGTCATCGAGCACGCTGGCGGATCGATCCATCTGGCCAGCGAGCCGGGCAAAGGAACCACCGCGACCGTTCGCCTTCCACGCGCCGAACCCATTCCCGCGGATTCGATTCCTGCTTCGATTCCTGCGCACGCACGGTCCGGTGCAACCTCCAGTTAGCGAATATGCATGCTTGTGCGTCGTGCTCCAAAAAAACCTATCGCTTTATCGCGATGCCGATCGATAGCGTGTGCCTTGAAGTGCGACTCGTTGCGAGCGTCTGCAAAATCGTAGAAAATGGACGCATAATCAGGAGACGCATGAAGAGATACACCAGTGGACTGAGTACAATCAAGGTTGAGACGCTTCTCAAAAGTGTGCGCGAAGTGCAACGCAAGGGGCCCATAGCTCAATCGGTTAGAGCAGAGCACTCATAATGCTTTGGTTCCAGGTTCGAGTCCTGGTGGGCCCACCAACTGTTCGAGAACTGTTTAAGCACAACGACGGTACGGTTGTGGTTTTGGCTCTCGTCCGCCGAAAGCGCCCTTACTTGTCCCGTCGAGGTAAGCTCAGCCTCGTGGATGAGCGGCTCGCTCTGTGGCTGTTATCCACAACCGAGATCCAACTCCAGGGTCTGATCCTGATCCACCCACAATAAGGCAGCGCTCCGTTTCGATTTCTACGGCTACTGGTTGCAAGCTGGATTATGGCCGCGGGACATCCAGCAGGACTATATTCGAGCGTTCCTGCGTTCGTTCAAGAACAACTTCATGACCGTCCGGGGAGATGTCGAAATCTTGAATATTGAATTCAGCAGGGAGATTGGTTAGCTGTCGTTCGGCGCCAGTGTCCAGGTCGATGAGCCAGAGATCCTTATGTTGGATCTTTCCTTGGAGGGCGACGAGTTTGTGTCCTCCAGGCAGGAAGACCAGGTGTCGAGCACCGCGAGTCAGGGTTAGATCTCGCAAAGGATAGGGTGCTGCCTCGGCCGTGACGGCTTTTGCCAAAAAAGTGGTGCCGATGTCGGGTCCCGAGTAGACCACGAAGCGGCCGTCGGGAGCCCACGTGGGATCGACCGAGTATTCCTGAACAAAAGGAGAAGAGGGACGGCCATCGAGGGGCACGCGGTAGAGGCGCGGGACGCCGTGATCCATCGCCGCAGTGGTGATCGATTGGCCGTCGGGCGCCCATGTTGGATCCCCCTGCAGTTCGAGTGCATCCGTCACCACTCGCGCGCGCGTGCCGTCAGACTCCATCACGCACAAAAGCGTTTGCCCATGCTGGTGGACCGAGAACGCAATCGTTCGTCCATCCGGAGAAATTGCCGGCCCCCCAAAGATTCGCGCTCCCTGGCCGTTCCACAACGCAGTGCTGGTTTCGTTGGCGAGCTTCCAGATGCTCTCGCCTGTGCCGTTCTCCGCCACGTAAAGAAGATAGTCTGGGCCCAGCCTGGGGGAGAACCCCGTTCCGGTCGTCAGCGAGATTGGAGCTACAGCCGACACCGCGGCGGGCGAATCGGAGATCCGCAAACGCCAGAGTGTGCTCTGTGGACTTGCGAGAGTGGCAACCAGGCGGCCACCATCCGCGCTGGCTGCCAGCGATGTGTACCGATCAAGGCCCGCTGTAAGCCGGTGCGGAATGCGGCGCTCGACGTCCATGCTGTAGAGCCAGGGTCCCGAGCCATCGGGATCGGTGGCGAGGTACATCAGAGTGCGCCGATTCAACAGCACGGGATAAATCACGCGTGCATTCTGCGACGTGATTCGTTCCGGAGTTCCGCCAGATGAAGGGATGCGCCAAATGTCCAATTTGTCCGGGAGGTTTCCCAGGACGAAATAAATGAAAGCTCCGTCAGACGACCACAAGGGAAAGTGAGAGTGGAGTCCTGCAGGCGCGGTAAAGATGGGCCGGCTTCCCGGTTGAGGGCTGCCGTCCGACACGAACAGCGGGTCGCCGGGGCCGGGCGTGTGGTACGCGAGCCGAGAGCCGTCACGCGACCAGTCGAATTCAGCCACGCCTTCAAGGTACGGGGTCGGTTGTCCGCCCAGTGTCGGCACTCCCCACACGCTGATGTCTTCGCGGTTTGAACTGCTTTGCCGGCGAGCCCAGAACGTGACCAGCGAGCCGTCGGGCGAAAACCCGAGAGTGCGGATGGATGGATTGGCGAGGTCCGGTGCGCTTCCGTGGGTCAAGTTGTGGAATTGTCCCGAACCGACCTGCGTCACCCAGACATCCATCGGTCCATCCCGGTCGGATAGAAACGCCACAAAATGGCCATCGCGTGATATCGCAGCAGCCTGCTCCACTCCGTCGAAGTCGGTGACTGTCTGAAATCGCGCGTTAGCGATAGGGTTCCGCCAGAAGTACTCAGTCCTCTGGAGCCAGAGATAGGCGCAGATCGCGAGCACGGCGGCTACCCCTGCGACCAGCAGCATTGGCTTCCATCTGGTCCGGGAGGTGGATATTTCCGGGTCGGGCGGCGGAGCGGGGGCAATGGGTGAGATGGCATTGCCGCCGTTCTGCTGGGCTGCTCGAATACTCCGGCGGCGCGTCCACGCGTCCAACTCCGCCCGGGAAGCATAGACCGAGCCCATGCGTTCATGCAGGTGCCGGTGTACCGGCATCCCCTCCTGCTTCTCCCAGCGCTGGACTGTCGTCACATCGCGGTTAAGGTATGCCGCAATTTCTTTCCACGAATCCAGGCGGTCTTCTGAGCCGGTACCGGTTGGCACTGGGCTGGGAGATGGTTCGCTCATCGCGCCCTCCTGGTTGATCTCCCGTCCTGACCCCCAAATTGTAGCGTGATATGGCGTCGAGGGCACGGCAAAGTGCGGCATTCAACGGTAAACCGTGCAGAAGCCGTCCTTCCGCATCTTGCAGCTTGTAGGCGCTACCTACATAGCCCACTGTGACACTGGGATCTCGAAGAGGAAGACTTCATGAGAGGTTTCACCTGACATTTCATCTCGCGTCTGCAGCCAATTCGAGCCGAGCCCATTCCGGCGCCGTTCGGTCCTTCGTGGTTCGGTCCTGCACGGAGCAGACCGCCGGAACGAGTTGGAAGCGGGAGCGGACCTTAAAAGTGGAAACAACCCGAATTCCCCGCAAGCCATCGCTGGCAACGCCCCCCTTGTTCAGTGAGAGCGTTCAGTGAGCGTGTTCAGTGAGAGCAGGTTGTTCAGTGAGGGCAGTGGCAAGTTCCGCGTGGAATGCCTCAACGAGACACTGGCTCTTTACGCGAGACAATGCGCCAGAGACCATCGAAAGCCGACGGCAGGATTACACGGAACAACTGCTCTTGCTCAAGGCTCTTGAGCAGGCTCATCCAGGATCATGCCGGGGCTCATCCCGGGCGCATCCAAGACAGTGACAGACTCATCCCATCTCATCCATGATTCGAGACGCGCACAGGATGCGAGATGCGCGCGCAAAGCAGTTGCAATCAGTTGTCTTCTCAAGAAGACTCACCGCGAAAACCCAAATCCGATCGCTTGAATCGAGAGTAAATCCGAATAGAGGCGCAACAGGCGCGGGGATTGCTCACAGAGAAGGATCGCTCTTTAGAGAACCCGCTCTAGTCGTTCCTCGCCTCCATTGGTCCGAGCCGCGCCCACGATCCCCGGTCTTTGCGGCGGACCTGCGGGTAGCGCGCGCATCGGTTGGACTTGCGGCTGCTGATGCATCGTCACGATGATTGCCTCGGTCGGCTTTTTGCCGGCGCACTGATACGAGTGCGGCGTGCCTGCGTCGAAGTACACCGCATCGCCAGGCTCCAGTGTGCAGTCATGTTCGCCGTGGCGCAGTTGCAGCTCTCCATCCAGCACGTACAGAAATTCAAAGCCCTGGTGTACATGCGCCCTGGGCTCGAAATCTCCGGGCTGCGGGATGAATTCAGCAAAGTAAGGGTCCATGTGGCGGTCGGGAACCATGTAGCCGAGGCTCTCAAACGTGTAGGTCGGCGGCTCCACTCCGGTCTGCGGCAGCCGTACTCGATCCTTCTGGCGATGCACACGGAACATGGCCGTGGGCTCGCTCTCAAAGAAGTACGACAGGTCCTTTGAGAACACCATTGAAATCCGCGCCAGATTACGCAGAGTTGGCACCACGCGGCCAGTCTCCAACTGCGATAAAAAGCTGGCTGAGAGTCCAGTGTGCTTTCCCAGCTCCACCAGTCCCATCGATTTTTTGAGACGCAGCCGCCTGATTCTTTCGCCGATTCGCTTTTCGGCAATGAACCGTTCCGCAGTCTCAGGATCGGCCTGAGTCTTCTGCATCTCTTCGTTTTTTACTTCCGAGCGCTCGCTCATCGCTGCTTTCGCTTCCTCCTCATTGCAGTAGGATGCAGGCCAAGCCCATGTTGTTCACATCAAAATTCGTTTTCGTTTTACCAAATCGGCACTCAGAGCTTGCCCCGCGTTATCCTAGAGCGTGTCTCTGGGCGTGTTTCTCCGGGCTGACTGGGACGGTCACAGGTATTCCCGCCGAAGCCTCCTGAATTGAGACGCTTGACTCCTCGCCACGCGTGAACAATCAAGCGTGGAATCTGTTGACCATGGCAAGCAAAGGAAGCATTATGACCGACGAAAGCTCCACTCACCTAGCAACCATCGCCGAGATCGGCCGCTATGAAGGCCGGTCCGTCACCCTGCGTGGTTGGCTCTATAACCTGCGCGAGTCGGGCAAGCTGCTCTTTCCCATCTTCCGGGATGGGACGGGGACGATTCAGGGGGTCGCACATGTCAAGAGCGTTCCGCCTGAAGTGTTTGATGCGTTAAAAGGCCTGACGCAAGAGTCGAGTGTGGTGGTAAAAGGCCGCGTCCGGGCGGACAAACGCGCGCCGGGAGGATTTGAGCTCGATGTGGAGGACCTGACGGTGGTCCAGCGGGTTCCGGAAAACAGTCCATATCCGATTACGTTGAAAGAGCACGGAGTGGATTTCCTGATGGAGCACCGGCACCTGTGGGTGCGGACGCCGCGGCAGTCGGCGATCCTGCGGCTGCGCGCGGAGATCATGCGGGCGGCAGCGGAATACTTTGATCAGAATGGGTTTGTGCGCACCGATCCGCCGATTCTGACGCCGGCGGCCTGCGAGGGCACCTCGACGCTGTTTCCGGTGGACTACTTCGGCGATCCGGCGTTCCTGACGCAATCGGGCCAGCTCTATATTGAGTCGACGGCGCTGGCGCTGGGCAAGGTTTACAGCTTCGGGCCGACTTTCCGCGCGGAAAAGTCAAAGACGCGGCGGCACCTGACCGAGTTCTGGATGATCGAGCCTGAGGTGGCTTTTCTGGAGCTGGACGGGCTGCTGGAGCTGGCAGAGAACTTTCTTTCGCACATTGTGCAGTCGGTGCTGAAGAACCGCGCGCCGGACCTGGCAGTGATCGGCAGGGATGCGGAGAAGCTCAAGACGATCGTTCCGCCGTTTCCAAGGCTGCGGTATGACGAGGCTGTGGAGATGCTGAATCAGGCGCACCGGGACGGCCACCTGGAGCAGCCCTTCGAGTACGGCAACGACTTCGGCTCGCCGGACGAAACCTGGCTGAGCGCGCAGTTCGACCGACCGCTGATGGTGCATCGCTATCCGGCCGACGTGAAGGCGTTTTACATGGAGCCCGATCCACAGGACCCGAAGTATGCGCTGTGTGTGGATGTGCTGGCGCCGGAGGGATATGGAGAGATCATCGGCGGATCGCAGCGCGTGTCGAGCCTGGAGTTGCTGAAGAGCCGCATCGAGCACCACAAGCTGCCCATCGACTCATTCCAGTGGTACCTCGACCTGCGCCGATATGGCAGCGTGCCGCATGCCGGGTTCGGGATGGGCATCGAGCGGGCGGTGGCCTGGATCTGCGGCCTGGAACACGTGCGGGAGACGATTCCGTTTGCGCGGACGCTGCATCGGATTTATCCGTGAAAGCAGGGGTCAGAGATCAGGGAACAGTCGTCGGGCGTCGGGGAAGGACTGGCTGGCGTGCCGGTGCGATTTTTTTGTGGGGCTGCTGATATAGGTGGTCGAAAGGCGGGCGATTTGTCTGCCTATAAGTGGAGAGATGGACGGGTTGCGGATTTTCGGCGGGATTCGTCCGGTTGCAGGTGGACGTTTTGCGCAGAAAGGTCCGATTACAAGTAGACGAAAGGGTGCGAATCAGGGCGTGAATCGCGTATTTTAAGCTCGTTTTTAATGCATCTCGTGCTGCGATGTGGCTGGGTTGGGTTTGAGGTTTCCCACCGTTGCCGCAAAGAATGCGTCAAGGATGGACCCAATGTATGCCGCCTCAAAGGGCCACTCACCTTTTGTTCCTGAGCAGGCAGCCTCAAATTAATCCACCGCAAGCGCTGTCCAAGACCTATCTTCAAAGAACGGTCTAAATCGCATTCAATGAGCGCATCGGCCTGTTATCACGATTTGAGGAGGTCGATCAGGTAGCTGTTGGTACACAGGCCGCTACGCGAGGAATAGCAAAGTGGGTACTTTCGGCAAGGGGATAACGAGAGTTATCACTGTGCTAGAATTCGGCATTCCTATGAGGAGCTAAATATGGATTACAGCCGTTATTTGATTCTGTTCTCTGGTGGTGCGGATTCGACCTATTTCGTTGAAAAAGAGCCGACGGCTACCCACCTGATCTTCTACGCTGGAAGCAAGATTCAAAAGACTCAAATAGCACAGGCGAACGCAACTCGTTTTGGAAGATGGCTGACCGTAGATGTATCACCCAGGAAAATTGGAACAGACGGGGAAATCAATCAAATCCATGCTCTTTACGATACAGAGATGGCACTCGCTGCAAGCATCACTGCGGCGAGTTTTGGAATGCTCGGTATCGTCATGTGCTTTAACAAAAACGATATTGGCATTGACACGGACTCGATCAAGAAAATCATGCAGCGGGCCGCTCCCGAGTTCGATCTAGCGCTCCCTCTCATCAATACAGAAGCTGCCCAAATCCGGAGCGAGCTGAAAGCGAAGAACATTCCTTACGTGAGCTGTATGATCGCGGAGAATTGCGGGAAGTGCCCTAAATGCCTTCGCGGATATTAGCAACGCTACCCATCAATCCCATGGATCTTCGGCAGTTCTAATCCCTTCTGGGCCACGCCCTGCAGCGCCGTAGACGCGCCTACGCTTCAGTACTCCGATGCCGAGTACTTCAACCTCTCCGACAAGGGCGTCCGCATTGCTACTGCTGAACGAGAGCAGCGGGTGCCGACCATCGACCAGATCAGCACGTTATCCGCACGATGCCAACAACGATCGACGTGGAACGTCGAAACCGCGCACTGATCGCCAACTCGACTGCCTCTTGAGGAGTTCTCGCGATCATTTGGGTCTCTGTAGCAGCGTTCGGCTCGGCGTTTTCGTCTCTCTTTACGACAGGATATAGCTCCTAATCGGGAGTTCCGAGTGGTTGGTCGGCAACTCGGAAGTGATCCTGAAAACGGGCTTCTGAGCAGCGCGGGTGGGCTCAGCAATGCGTCGGCCATCCAGAGATGGAGCCGGTTCTCGATGAGTGATAAATCGCCAATGCACTTATCGAGGCAGATGAGTCTGAGGAAGCCGGCTTCGGTTCGCCGGTTTATCTGAGAGGCTGTCCAGGAACTCTGAGGAGATGTCGAACGTGGACAAAAAATCGTCCCTTCAGGGGCTTCTATGAGACGGCTGCTGTAGTCAAGGTGTTTTTGTTTTTTTCCTCATTGGTGTTTTTGTTTTTGCGGTTGCGGTTGTCTTTTGGATTCATCTCGGGCTTCTATACGCACTCGAAGTGAGCCGTGTGGGGCTCGGTGC
>DATAVZ010000003.1:0-32220 GCA_036267475.1 Occallatibacter sp. | reverse complement strand
GCTCTCGACTATGAATCGTCAATCGGGCATTCTGGTGGTAGTCCATTCGATCTCCTCTCGGAAACTGCGGTTTGGTCACCATCAGCTTCTCTGATTCAGGTCGAATGGACAACCTGTTGAAACTTCACAGCTAGAGCATTTCCCGAATTCACGTGAACTCTTGAGCGCATTGAAAGGTGGCTCTTTCTTGAGGAAAGAGCCACTTGGTCGTGAGGTTTCGGTCTACAGCTATTCGGGAAATGCTATAGCCTTCGAGCGAAGGGGAGTTAAGGTGGAAGTAAACCTCGTAAAAGGGCTTGGCCCCGCCAATAACCACCCAGTCGTAACCGAAGAGAAGTCCGCCCAGCGCGCCGGACAACGCCGCCAGCCAGAGATAGACGCTGTTCCCATCACCGCTGCGAGCCGTTATTGTCGATTCAGCGATGGGAGTGTGCATCACGAATGCTTCACCTTGGTTTCGATCCGATTACTTCCAGCTCATACGCCCCGTTGACGCTCCGGAACGGCGAGCCTGTTTCCGTAAGCTTACCAGTTTGCTGGCTCCAGTGGAGATGCGTGAGCTGATAGTCGCCGTTCTCGTATGCATATGTATTTCCGTCATCCCGATAGAGATCGAAGCCTGCATCAGTACCGGAATAGATACGGACTTTTTCGACGGTCTGCTTTTCATTTGTGCTTTCCACCACGGATCCGAGCGGAAGAATGGAGCCCGCGCGCACAAAGATGGGCAGAATATCGATTGGCGCATTCACCGTGATCGACTGGCCGCCATGAAAGCGTTCATTCGTCCAGAAGTTATACCAGTCCGCGCCCGCCGGCAGATAGACCTCGCGCGAAGTTCTTCCCTGCTCCACAACCGGCGCAATCAGCAGTGCGGAGCCGAACATATATTCATCGCCGATGTTCGCCACTTTAGGATCGGCGCCGAAGTCCATGAACAGGCCGCGCATGAAAGGTGCGCCCGTTTCGTGTGTCCGCCACGCAAGCGAATAGATATAGGGCATCAGCTCGTAGCGCAGGCGCAGATATTTTGCAAGAATCGGCTCAGCCTGTTTGCCGTAGGACCACACTTCGTTCTGCGGCCGGCTGCCATGGCTGCGGAACGTGGGCTGAAACGCGCCGTATTCAAACCAGCGCGTATACAGTTCGGGGTAATCGTCGTAATGGCCGATATTAGCGCGCGCATCCGACGGGTCAAGCAGCGGCGGTCTCAGCGGAATGTGAACCTCAGGCAGATACTGCCATCCGCCAATGTCGGTACTCCAGTAAGGCATTCCCGACGCCGTGAAGTTGATGCCGGTTGAAATCTGGCGCTTCAGCGTGTCCCAGTTTCCACTAATGTCAGAAGACCAGAAGGTTGTGCCGTTGCGCTGCGCACCCAGGTAGGAGTCCCGCGCCAGAATCAATGCGCGCGTCTTCAGGTCGCGCCGAAAGCCGTCATAGATTGCCGCTGTGTGAAAGAGCGGGTAGACGTTGAAGAACTCAGTGCCGGGGCCAATATAAAAATAGCTCCCGTTGGGCGGAAGATCGGGCTCTGTCTCGTCGGCCCAGAATGCGTCGAAACCCTTGCTGATCAGGTTGTCCCTGATGACGTTCCAGTACCATTGCGCGGCCTCGGGATTGGTCGTGTCGATGTCGGAGCCTGCACGGTCATTGGGTAGCCCGTTGGTCGGCGTTCCATCGGCCAGCTTCTCAAACCAGCCATGTTGCAGCAGCGTCGCATAGTAGCGATCCTCGGGGATAAAGCGCGGCCACACGCTGATCATGACGTGGAAGTTCATCTTGTGAAGCTGCGCGTTCATGGCCACAGGATCGGGCCAGTATCGGGGATTCATATCCATCTGGCCCATCTTCGTGTAATAGAACCAGTCGATCACCAAGTCGTCAATGGGCAGATGCCGATCGCGATAGCCCTTTGCCACGTCCAGCAACTGCTGCTGGCTGGTGTAACGCTGCTTGCACTGGATGTAACCGTAGGCCGACTTAGGTAGCATGGGCACCGCGCCGGTAAGCAGCCGGTATCCGCCATAGATCTCGTCGTAATCTTTTCCCGCGATCACAAAGAATGAAACGCGCTGCCCCACATCCGAGGTCCACTTCACCACGTTGTTAAAGCCAAAGGCAACCGTGGTCGCCGAAGGGTTGTCCCACACCAGTCCGTATCCTTTGCTGGTCACCACAAAAGGCACGCACACGCTTTGCCCGGCCGGCGCGTTGTAGTCGTGCGCGCAGCGTAGCGCGTGGCCGCGGCGATCTAGAAAGCCCTGCTGATTCTGGCCCAGTCCGTAGTAGTGCTCATCCGAAGCCGAAGAAAACGTAGCTCCCACCTGGTAAAACGGCAGATCGGTGGGCCTGCGGTCATACAGGATGTCGCTGTTGCCATCTTTGTGGTTCGGCACAGACATCTGCCAGTCTTCCAGCGAGAACAGTGGCTTTCCGTCCGCGGTTTTGATGGAGATGTTCACCCCGGGCGTGGAGCCATTGAAGAATTTCGCGATGTCGGCCTGCGTGCCAGTTGGCGCATGCGCAGCGGGCTCGGGCGCCACCGTAATCACCAGCCGCGATGAGCGAAGCACATCACCGGCCGCCGAGGTTTCCACGCTCCAGCCGGCGGACTGTGGCAGTGCGGTAATGCCGAAGCCGGGCTTCGCCAGAGCATCCTGCCGCAGCAGGCTCAGGCTCACGCGGACGACATTGGGTGCGTAGGGCTCAACAAGGACAGTTGCCGGGCCGCGCTGAAGTTGCAATTCCTGTCCAGCCGCCTTTGCGGCACGCTGTGCCGGAACTGCCGCGCCCAACATAATCCCGACGAGGATAAAACTGTTTCCGAGGAATACGCGCATGCCCAGGCTACCTCCGGCGGCCACACTTTTTCCGCATCCCGGCGCAACGATGCACGGGATAGCTGCCTACATCGGCTTCGCATCGAGCGTGGCGATGGCGGCCCACGGTGCATCTCGCGTGAAAAATGCGTGAAAAAGAGTAGCAGTAAATCACTTTATTGAGCGCAGCATCTATCCGTCAACGACGCCGCTGCGCACACCCGCAGACCGTGGACGTTTCCCGGCGGTGCGCGCTCCTGTCCGGGCAATGGCTTCGATTCCCGAACACGAAAGCGCGCGTCACCACTGTCCGGGTGCCAGACGGGTAACGGAACCGGGCCTGGGCGCGCTCCTGCGAGCTTCTTCCGCCCTCTTGCCCTGCGCGCAATTGGCCACAATGAAATCTACGATCGGCGTTGGATTGGTAAGACCGTGCGGATGGTGATCGCAGCCTTCTTTGACGATAAGCGCGAAGCTGCCGCCCAGCGCCATGTAACGCGCGCGAACTATGTCGGTGTTTTCGTCTTCGGGCACGGTCTTGTCCGCGTCTCCGCAAACGTGAAGGATAGGAATGTGCGCAGCGGCAATGGGCGCAAGAATGTCGATTGGGTTACCCTTGAAGGCCATCATCTCCTGCTCGCCGGAAAAGTGATAATCTCTGATCGCTTCCTGCCAGTCGGCCGGGCTGCCCCGCCCCTTGCCTTTACCTCCTGGCCAACTCTTCATATCGCACACGGGAGCATCGCCATAGATGCAGCCGACTTTATCTGTGTTGACGTAGGCCCAGCGATACGCGTAGAGTCCGCCGCGGCTCAGTCCCTCAAGCGCGGGCCTGGCAGAGAGTCCGTATTGGCGCGTCATCACGGCATAGAAAGCGTCAAAGTGCTTCATGGCATCTGGGCAGCCAAAGGTATTGCCTACATCGATAAATGCAAGGTGAAATCCAGCCTTCAGCAGGGCGAGGTCGGCCATCGGGAAAGCATCCCAGAACATTGTGCGCCACACCCAGGGACTGCCAACGAGCGGTTGATCAGGCCGGACCAGATGCGCGGCGCAGCCATCCGCGACGAAGTTCTGCTGCGCGTACCCGTGATAATCGCCCGACGAGGCTGAGGCGCCTGTCTGCGTCGCACCCGGGCCGGCCATTGGGAACACGCGCGCAGACAATGCCGACATGCTTGTCGAGCTACCGGCCACTGCCGCTAGACTACCGATGAACTTTCTGCGATTGAACGACAATTTTGTTTTCTCAATCCTCAACACGAATCGCCCTCTCATGCCTTTTGATATGGGATCCACACCTGCATCCGCGATGGTTCCCGGTTAGCCCATGCGTAATAAGGAATTAGCTTGAGATTCGTGCTGGTGACCTTCGGCTGCTCGCTTTCGTTCGCCGGAAAATAAAGACCCCGGTCAACCGCTGGCTGTACGATTGCGCCAGGACGGTCCAGAACCATCACGCCGCCGAGCATATCCTGGTCGAAATGCGCATCGGTTGGCACGTCTAAACGCGCAGTATAGTCGTTCAGGTCGATGTTGGTGTCGCGGTCCGGTTGATCCAACTGCTCCATACAAAAAACCACAGGACCACGCTGCACTGCGATGCGCCCGCGATCCTCACTCACGGCGGGGTTGGCCCGAAGCGCCTGGGTCGCCATATCGAAGCCGATGTCGATGGTGTCGTTAGCCGACCAGTGGCGGCGAACGGGCAGATACTGCCCAGGCTGCGCGCCTGCGACCGAGTCGCCATTCACCTTCACCGAGTTGCTCCTGGACCAGGAGGGAATGCGCACAAAGACAGTAAACTCGCCGGGCGTTGCAGGCGTAATCGTCAGGCGAACATCGCCGCTCCACGGATAGTGCGTCTGCTGGCGGATTTTCAGGCGATTGCCGTTATGGAGACGCCAGCTCAACTCGGAGTTGTCGTACAGGTGTACATAAACGCCCTCGTCGCTGGTGCTGTAAAAGTAGCCGGGCAGCGACGCAAAGGTTCTTTCAAGATTCGGCGGGCAACAGGTGGTGTCATACCAGGGGTTGCGGATATTGCCTTCGGGCGCATGGCGATCGCCGGTGTCCCCGTAGGGATCGAATGCAAGCGGATTGCGATAGCAGTAGGTGCGTCCGTCCAACGACATTCCGGAGTTGATGCCGTTGTAGAGCGCTCGCTCCATCACGTCGGTAAAACGCGCTTCACCGGTGGCCGCCAGCATGCGCCAGTTCCACATCATGTTGCCAATGGCCGCGCAGCTCTCGCCATAGGCGCGCGCGTTGGGCAGCTCGTAGGCGTCTCCAAAGGCCTCGCCTGCCTCGCGCGCTCCCACGCCGCCGGTAACATAAAGCTGATGCGCAACCAGATCATTCCATAGCGTATTCAGCGTGTTCCAATAGGCCGGATCGCCGGTTTCAAGATAGTAGTCCGTCGCGCCGCAACAAGCATACATGGCGCGCACCGCGTGCCCTTCGAGCCGGGTCCGCGATGTAAAAGGAATTCCGCAGAACATGTAGGCCACCTGCTGCGGACGCAGTGGAATCCTTGCATCGCCGTGCAGAATGTATCCCGCAAGCTCCACATAGCGCCGATTACCGGTGGTGCGATAGAGCTCGATGAGCGCCATCTCAATCTCCGGGTGTCCGGCAACAATTCCCTTCTGATTTTTGCCGGGACCGTAGCCGGGAAGCAGGAAGTCGTCCACAAAGCGAATGCCCGCATCCAGCAGTTGCGGGTTGCCGGTGGCGCGATAGTAGGCAATGGCGCCCTGCAAAAGATGCCCGATGCAGTAAAGCTCGTGACCTGTGGTCTGGGTGTCGTAAAGCATGCGCAGAGGCTTGCGGTCGCCTACAAAATAGGTGTTCAAATAGCCGCCCGGCTCCTGTGCCTCGGCTACATTGCCCATCATTGCGGCGGTCATTTCCCTTAGCGCGAGCTGATCGCCCGATTGCAGGCTGAAGCCCACAGCCTCCATCCATTTATAAATATCCGAATCCGAGTAAACGGGGCCGATCTGCGACGCAGTAGACTTTCCATCCAGGCGCAGAAAGTTGTTCATGCGGCCATGAGACACCAGTTCGTCGTGCATGGAAGGAATGCTGGCTTCCAGGTTGGTGTTTCTGCGCTTTGACCAGAACCCTTCCTCGATGACGACCGCGCTGACCGGAACCGTCTTCAATTTGGCATACGGCGATTGGGACAAATCGATCACGCCCGCATCGTGCCAGTCTTGTTTGGGAGCAGTGCCGGCCTTCGCACCGCCGGCCAGCTCAGCCAGCACATTACCTCGGCCAGACAGCAGGGCGGCTGCAGAGGTTGAGGCAATAAATGAGCGGCGGGATAATCCGGTTCCATTCATGGGTGCTTCTCCGTAAGAGGCCATCGCTTCAGCCTCACCACGGCATTCAAGTTACAACATCCGCGGCCCGCACGGAAAGGCGCATCGCTCGACGTATTTGATCGCTTTATTTCCAATCATTTACATAAGCGCCTCAAAACATGCGGCGGACCAATGGTAGACAGGCCTTTTTGCATGGCTTTCACCAACCAGTGCCGAATCGATAGGCGAGGCCGCCGGCGGCCTGCTATCTTCGCTCCTATATACATTGCCTTACCGAATCTCAAACCGAGGTGCAATTTATGCCCTGCGATCCGGCAGAACTCCGCCATGTGCCGCTCTTTGAACTGCTCGACGACGATGAAGCACAGGTGCTTGCCGCACAGGTGGAAATCAGACGATTCGCCGCGCGCCAGCAGATATTCAGGGCTGGCGATCCAGCCCTGCATGGCTATGTAGTGGCATCGGGCAAGGCGCGCGTGACTACCACCGACGAAGACCAGCAGGAAGTACTGCTGGATGAGCCCGGACACGGCGACTTTTTCGGCTTTGCATCCATGCTGCAGCAGACCAGCCACCTTACCACCGCGATGGCAATCGAAGAGACGGTATGTCTTGAGGTCGGTCGCGACGATCTTGCCGAGCTGCTGAAACGCAGGCCCATGGCGGGCATGGACATGCTCACAGTGCAGGCGCGCCAGTTCCATACCGCGCAAAGACTGGTGCAGAGCCGGGCCAGCCGCAACGCCAATGAAATGATTGAAGCGCAAACTACCTTCGGAGAGCATATCGCCGACGCGGTTGCGCGTTTCGGAGGATCGTGGGCCTTCATCATCCTCTTTGCGGTTATTCTGATGGTCTATTCCAGCATTAACATTGTGCTGAGGAACAGGGCCTGGGACCCCTATCCGTTCATCCTGCTCAACCTGTTTTTGTCCATGCTGGCCGCGGTGCAGGCTCCGGTCATCATGATGAGCCAGAATCGCCAGGATGTGAAAGACAGATTGCGCAGCGAGCTGGATTTTGCAGTGAACAAACGCGCGGAATCCGAGATCCAATCGCTCTCGCGCACGCTCAATCTCATGACCGACAAAATTGAGGACCTGGAGGAACTGTTGCGCAAGGCCCCTGCCACCGGCAGCGGCACGTCGGCGCATTGACGCGCATCGTGTGTCTGCCTCAATGCGCGGTTTATTTCGGGCCCAGCGGATGAGTCATATCTTCAGGGCGGACCCACTGATCGAACTGGTCAGCGGTCACAAAGCCAAGCTTCAATGCGGCTTCGCGCAGGCTGATGCCTTCGCGATAGGCGGCGAGGGAGATTTTGGCAGCCTTCTCGTATCCGATGTGTGGATTGAGGGCGGTGACGAGCATGAGTGATCGGTCAAGATGCTCCTTGATTCTCTTCTCGTCTGGCTCAATACCGCCGGCGCAATGCGTGTTAAACGAGCGGCATCCGTCGGCGAGCAGTTCAATGGAGGTGAGAACATTGTGCAGGATGACAGGCTTGTATACATTGAGCTGAAAATTGCCCTGTGAACCTGCGAATGCCACGGCATGGTCATTGCCGAAAACCTGAACGGCCACCATGGTAAGCGCTTCGCACTGCGTCGGGTTCACCTTCCCCGGCATTATCGACGAGCCCGGCTCGTTTTCAGGGATTCGCAACTCTCCTATACCCGCACGCGGGCCCGATGCATACCACCGCACATCGTTGGCAATCTTCATCAGAGCGCCCGCAAGGGTGCGCAGCGCGCCGCTCACTGCGACCATGCCATCGTGAGCCGACAAGGCCGCAAATTTGTTGGTCGCGGAGGTAAACGGCCTGCCGGTTTCATCGGCGATGCGCCGCGCCGCAACTTCACCGAAGCGCGCATGCGCATTCAACCCGGTGCCGACCGCTGTGCCGCCGATCGCCAGCGGATAAGCGAAAGCCATCGATTGCCGAATGCCGTCGATGGCCTGATCGAGTTGCGCAACCCAGCCGGACATCATCTGTCCCACGGTCAGCGGAGTTGCATCCTGCAGATGCGTGCGGCCAATCATCACCATGCCGCTATAGATCCGGGCTTTTGCCTCCAGCGTTTCGCGCAGCGCGGCAGCCGCCGGAAGCAAAGCATCCTCCACGGACTCCACCGTCGCAATGTGCATGACCGTGGGAAACGTATCGTTCGACGATTGGCTGCGGTTTACATCGTCGTTCGGGTGGATCGGCGTGTTCGAGCCAGGCGCGCCGCCAGCGAGTTGAATGGCGCGGTTGGCGATTACCTCGTTGGCATTCATGTTGGTCTGTGTACCGGAACCGGTTTGAAAAACGGCCAGCGGAAATTCTGCGTCCCATTGGCCGTCGATCACTTCCTGCGCGGCGCGAACAATCAAGTGCACTTTGTCTTTCGCCAGTTGGTCCAGTTCTCCGTTGGCCAGAGCGGCGCATTTTTTCAGCACGCCGAGGGCGCGAATCACCGGCCTTCCCCAGCGAAATCGTTCTGTTCCGATGGCGAAGTTGACGCAGGCGCGCTGCGTCTGCGCGCCCCATAAATGCTGTGCCGGAACCTCCACCTCTCCCAAGGCATCCTCTTCGATACGTAAGCTCCGCACCGCCGATTCATCCGCAGCCATATCGTAGACTCCTTATTCGGCGCCGTTCGTGGCGCCGATTCCATAGCGCTGCCCAAGCGAGGCAAAACAACAGATTCTATTCCAACCTGCTCTCGCTCAAATCCAGCTCTCGCTCCAGACTTCGATGCACGCCATCTCCGATTCTTCCAGTGGCTCTTAACAGGTTAAGCTCTTCGCGTTCCCGTCGTATCGTATCCAGCAGCAACCGGCCCATCGTAAGCCCCGCAGTGTTGCCTTCCGGCGTGCGGCCTTCTGGACCGCATTGCTCAATCTCCGTAATCTTGTGTTCGTATTGATGAAGCAGATCGTCGTGCAGGTGAGTCTCTTCCTCTCCGCTAGCAGAGTTACGGCGCTCGCGAAGAAAATCTATGGCCGCCTGCAGCAACAAATGCCTCGCGCTGCTCTCTTCGCAAACTCCCACGTTCGGCACTGAGAGCCCGAGAGCGCGAACCAGCCATGGCAGCGAAAGGCCCTGGATCACGAGCGTTACCAGGATGAGGAAAAAGGTGAGAAAGATAATGAAGCTGCGCTGCGGAAAAGCGCCGCCTGTATTAATCGTCGTCGGCAGCGAATACGCGGCCGCCAGCGCGACCACGCCGCGCATCCCCGTCCAACCCATCACGAAGACCTGATTGGGCCGCGGCTTTTCATAGATCTGCCGCGCAACGCGCGTTCGAATCCACCAGGCCGCTCCCGACGCCGGATACATCCATGCCATCCGCAGAATCACCAGCACGCCGGAAAATCCAAGCCCATACAGCAGAAGATTCCAAAGGCCCTCACCCTGAATTCCAGCCAGAACATACGGAAGCTGCAGGCCGATCAGGATGAACACCAGCCCGTTCATCAGAAACTCCAGCGCATTCCAGAAGCTCATCGCCTGCAATCGGACCTTGGGTGAATAGAAGCTAGAGCTTCGCCTGCTGACCAGCAAGCCGCACGCCACCACCGCAATGATTCCCGACGCCCCGATTGCTTCGGCAGCCAGATAAACCGCGTAGGGAACGATCAGTGAAAACGCGATCTCCACCGGGCCGTCATCCACCCAGCGTTCCAGCCACGACACGGCGAATCCAATGGCCACTCCAACGATCACGCCCCCGGCCGTGAGCCATCCAAATTCAAGCAGTCCGCGCGCCAAGGTTGGCGTGGTTCCCTGAACCACCATTTCCACGCCGAACTCCATCGCCAGCAACCCGGTCGCGTCATTTAAGAGGCTTTCTCCTTCCAGCAGGTCCACAATGCGCTGCGGCATTCCCACTTTGCGCGCAATCGACGTAGCTGCCACCGCATCTGTGGGAGACACCACCGCTCCCAGAAGAAAGCCGAGCCGCCAGTCAAAGCCCGGCAGCCACCACTCCGCCGCGAACGCCACGCCAATCGCCGTGAACAAAACCAGGAAGACGGCGAGGCCCGAAATCGACACCAGGTTGTACCGGAACTCCCGCCACGAGGTCTGCCATGCGGCGATATACAAAAGCGGCGGAAGAATGACAAGAAATACAACCGAAGGCGGAAGCGGGATGCGCGGAACGTGCGGAATCAGCGAACAAAGCAGCCCAAAGATGACCAGCACGATGGGATAAGAGACGGCCAGCCGGCGCGCCACTCCGGCCACCGCGGCCACCGCGAACAGCAGGCCCACCAGTAGCAAAACTGCGTAGTTCAGATCGTGCATCAAGCAGCCGGCCTCCGTGATTTCACATCTTTGAGTGCCCGGTCCATCTTTGCGGCGCGCCTTGCAGGCAGCGCTGCAACTGGCCCTCGCAGATACCTTAGAATAGCCTCATGAACTCGCACATGGCCTGCGACAAAGGAGCAAACATGAACATCAGCTTCAAGGGAAAGATCGTACTGGTAGCCGGCGGCACCGGCGGATTGGGGCGCGCGGTCAGCCTTGCATTTCTCGAAGCCGGCGGCAAAGTCATTGTCACCTATCGAAAAGAGCAGGAATATGCCGAATTGCGAAGCGCCGCCGGCAGCGCGGCCGACGCGCTGGACGGTCGCGTGGTGGACGTGACCGACGAAAGCGCCGTGGCCGGCTTTGTGAATTCCCTGCTCGCGCAGCACCGCCGTTTGGACGCGGTTGTCAACGCGGTAGGCGGCTATGCCGGCGGAATATCGGTATGGGATACGGAGCCGAAGCTGCTGGACAACATGCTGCGGCTCAACCTCCGCTCAGGCTACGCGCTGGCCCGCGCGGTGTTGCCCACGATGTTGAAACAGCAGTCCGGATCGTTTGTGAATGTGGCGGCCAAGGCTGCGTTCGACCACGGCGCAGGTGCGGCGGCTTATGCAGCATCCAAGGCCGCTGCCGTGGCGCTTATAGATTCGCTTGCCGCCGACACAAAAGGCACCGGTGTCCGGGTAAATTCAATTCTCCCGTCGATCATCGATACGCCGGCCAACCGGCAGGCAATGCCCGATGCTAACTTCGATTCCTGGCCCAAGCCGGAGCAGATCGCGCAGGTCGTCTTGTTTCTCTCCAGCGACATGGCGAGCGTGATTCATGGAGCGGCCGTGCCGGTCTATGGCAACAACTGACTCGGACTGCGCTTAACACATCCCGCTCTCCCTGTTAGCGGTACCGCGCACGCAGGCGTTTTTTATCCATCCAGATGCGCCTTGCACGCCGAACCTGTCCGGTGCTCATGATTCCGCATCGAAGATTTTAAGGAAATGGAAGCAGGAGGCAATATAGGCATGGCACCTGAGGTTTTGGAGACGACCTGCTGCGTGGTGGGTGGCGGACCAGCAGGCATGATGCTCGCGTATCTTCTGGCGCGCCGTGGCGTTCAGGTTACGGTGCTTGAAAAACATCAGGACTTCTTTCGCGACTTTCGTGGTGACACGGTCCATCCTTCCACGCTCGAGGTGCTCAAGGAACTCGGCCTGCTCGAAGAGTTCCTGAGCTTACCGCATGAAGAGGTGGAGTCGCTGGCAGTGATTCTCGGAGATTCCAGATTGGATGTGGCAGATTTCCGGCATGTGCCGGTGACCTGCAAATTCATTGCGCTCATGCCGCAGTGGGATTTTCTAAACTTTCTTTCCAAGCATGCAAGGAAGTTTCCTTCGTTTCAACTCCTCACCCAGCATGAGGTCATCGATCTGGCGAGGAAGGCCGAGCGCGTCATCGGAGTTGTGGCGCGGAAAGATGGGCGCGAGGTTGAGGTCCGCGCGGATCTTGTGGTGGGCTGCGATGGCCGTCACTCCATCACGCGCAGGGCGGCCGGACTGGAAGTAATTGAGCATGGAGTGCCCATCGACGTGTTGTGGTTCCGCATCAGCCGCAGGCCCGGCGACCCCGCTCAGGTGCTCGGCAATGTCAACTATGGTAAGGCGTTGATCCTGATCGATCGATCAAGCTATTTTCAAGCCGGCCTCATCATCGCAAAGGGATCGTATGAAGAGATCAAGGCACGCGGCCTCGATGCGTTCCGAGCCGGCCTTCGTCGTATCGCTCCGTACCTCGACGAACGAGTGAACGAACTGCAGGATTGGGAGCAAATCAAAATTTTGACAGTGCAGATCAATCGGCTTCGGCGCTGGCACCGGCCCGGCCTGCTGTGTATCGGAGATGCGGCCCATGCTATGTCGCCCGCTGGCGGAGTGGGGATTAACCTCGCGATTCAGGACGCCGTTGCCGCCGCCAACCTGTTGACCGAACCGCTTCAGCGGAGATGCGTTTCCGAGGCCGCATTGGCCGCGGTGCAAAAGCGGCGTGAATTTCCGGCCCGCGTTACGCAGGCGATCCAGATCTTCGCTCATCGAGGCCTCGCGCGCGCGTTTGAAAATCCTGGCCCTATCCAGGCTCCGTGGCAGATGAAGGCAATTCTGGGGCTCCCCGGTATCCAGTCCGCGGTGGGCTATGCGGTGGGTATTGGCGCGCGTCCGGAGCATGTGCGTGCAAAGCCAAGTGCGAAGCGGCGGCTGTTTTGCGTGGCAGCGTTCGTCATTGCGGGAGGGATAGCGGCCGCGTCTGCTGCAATCTGTTGGAAAGTGCGGGACAGAGCCGCTGACGCGTGAGCAATATCCTGACCCCGCTCCGCTTGCACAGCAACTGGCGACCATCCTGCTGATTCAGGCGGCGCTGCCTTTGCGCAAATCGCTGGCCGTGGCACATCGAACTGAGTGAACGCCTGCTTTTCCTTGGGAGAGCACGAGTGGGAATGGAACAAACTTGGTTTTTGCTTTAGCGACGACGTGACTTATCAACCATCTTGAACTGCCGTGCAAATCGGTGCGCTTCACATTGCCCGGATTCTAAGATAGCGGCGAACATCGGGAGCAATTGCAATCGCAACCGCAACTGCGGTTATTCCGAGTGCGGCAATAATCAGCTTTGTCATGTAGGTCACCTTTCGCTGCTCATGGCTCAGTTCAATCTCATGGTTAGATGCAGCCTTGGATATTTGCGTCTACAGTATCTCTTTTTCCCAGCAAATCCGATGACATTTCCGCGATCCACTGCAGGTAACCCTCCAGACCTTCATTCGTCTTGGCCGAGACCTTGAACACATGCATACCGGGCCGCACGGCTTGAATGTTGGCGTGTGCCGCTCGCTCATCAAATTCAACCGCGGCCGCAAGATCGATTTTGGTAATGACGGCTGCGTCGGCGCTGTTGAAGATGGTGGGATATTTCAACGGCTTGTCTTCCCCTTCGGTAACGGAGAGAAGCACAAGACGAAGATTCTCCCCCAAATCATAGGAAGCGGGACAGACGAGGTTGCCGACATTTTCAATAAAAAGCAGGTCGAGTTGGCCGGTATGCCAGCCGTCGAGCGTCCTCTCAACCATAGTCGCATCAAGATGGCAAATCGTACCGGTAGTGATCTGCTTCACGGGAGCGCCGCTCCGCGCAAGGCGAAGCGCATCATTTTCCGTAGCCAGATCGCCAACCAGGGCAGCCACCCTGTAATCGCGTTGAAACAAAGCAAGAGTCTTTTCGAGAAAAGCGGTCTTACCCGCGCCGGGACTCGAAACAAGGCTCACCACAAAGGTTCCCTGCGCACGAAACCGGTCTCGCAGGGCGCGCGCGGTTACATCGTTCTGCTTGAGAACGTTTTTGCGTACTTCCAGAAGGCGCGGTTCAGCATTCATTGCTTCAACTCCAGAGCCGTGATCATGAGCTCTTTTCCATGGATGACTTCGGGCGTCGGCGTGCCGCAGTCCGGGCAACAAAACCAATTTATAGACGGCAGTCTCTTCGCCGCATTGCAGGCCGGGCAGAAGGTCTCGATGGGAATTTCATTCACCATGAGGCGTGAGCCTTGAAGCAGAGTCCCACAGCAGGCAACTTCGTAAGAAAAAAGAAGCGCCTCCTTCACCACGCCGGATAACATCCCCAGATCGAGATAAACGGCGTCCACTTGAACGCTCCTGCATTCGGCCTCTTCCTGCGCCATCTCCACGATGCTCATGGCAATCGAGAGCTCATGCATGGAAGGCTCCTTCGCAGCTCGAAACCGTCGCATCGTTGAAGTTGCCGAAAGCGGCAAGCGCCGCCTGGCCAAGGCTGATCCCACCGTCATTCGGAGGAACGGCGTGATTTGTCCAGATTGCAAGCCGGTGCGGCTGAAGTAGCGGTCGCATGTCTTCGAGCAGCAACTCGTTCTGAAACACACCTCCCGAGAGCACGACGGTTTCGATTCCGTAACGGCGGCACAACTCGGCAACGGCCTGTGCCGTCCCCGCGGCAACGCCGCGTTGGAACGAGCGCGCAATCTCTGCAATCGCCCGGCCATGCAAGCGGTCGTGAATCATCGCTTCGAGCAGTGGGCGGAAGTCGAGGCCCTCATCCGTAAGAGGAAACGGATAGGCGCCGCAATCCGAGGCTCCGCGCGCCTGTTGCTCCAGCCAGATTGCGGCCTGGCCTTCAAAAGTGTTTTCTCTCACAAAGCCAAGCAGCGCCGCCGCAGCGTCAAAGAGTCTTCCGACAGAAGTAGTCGTAAATGTGCGCATTTTGCGCCGCATAAGTTGCATTGCATTTTGGTAGCGGGGACCAAAGTTGAAGGGCGCGCACGCCATATCGGGTAACGTGTCCATTTGCGCAAGGAATCCGGCCGCGGCCTGCATCGGAAACTGCGCGGCGCCATCGCCTCCAGGAAGACCGGCAGGCCGCAGATGAATTGCGCGTTCAAAACCGCGTGCAAGGCTTCCGATAAAGATTTCGCCGCCCCAGATGCTGCCGTCATCGCCATAGCCTGTGCCGTCGAAGCTCACTCCGACAATTGCTTTCTCAAACTCGCCGCGCTCAGCAAGCACAGAAGCCAGATGCGCGCGATGATGCTGAATGGCGTGCGTTTCCCCGATGTGGAGATTGGCGCGGAGCCCGTCGGCGTAATTTGTGCATAGATATTCAGGGTGACAATCATGCACCAGGAGCAGTTCGCGCGTGTCGATCTCGTACATCGAAATGAGGTCCTGAATGGATTGAGTAAAGGACTGGAACGCCTGATAGTGGGACAGATCGCCGATGTGCTGGCTCACAAAGGCCTGGCCATCCACCACCAGCGTGATGGTGTTCTTGAGGTCGGCGCCGAGCGCCAGAATGGGCCTCTGCACCGGCAAACTTGCCACCGCACCGGGCGCATATCCGCGCGCCCGACGAAGCACGACGGGGCCAAAAACCCCGGCGCGGGCGACCGAGTCATCGATACGGCGTGCTATGCGACGCTCTCCAATCAGAAATGCGTCGGCCATTCCCGAGAGCCGCTCCAGTGCGTCCGCATCCTCATACGCGATCGGCTCGTTGGAGCGGTTCGCGCTGGTCATCACCAGCGATTCCGGCGCGCCGGCCGCAAACAGCAAGTGCTGGAGCGGCGTATAGGGCAGCATCACGCCAAGATCGTGATTCTCCGGCGCCACGCCTTCGAGCTCAAGCCGAGCCGGTGCAAGCACAATCGGCCTGGCCGGCGAAGCGAGCAATTGCCCGGCTTCGGCAGAGAGTTCGACAAGGCTGCCTGCCACTTCCATGTCCCGCGCCATGACTGCGAAGGGTTTTTCTTTGCGGTATTTTCTTTCACGCAGCGCAGCGTTGGCAGCGGCGTTCCGCGCATCGCAGGCCAGGTGATATCCCCCGAGCCCTTTGATGGCGACGATCTTGCCTTCGCAGAGCAGCGCGGCTGTCTTCGCAATAGCCTCCCAGCCTCCGGCAATCGGAGCGCCGGCTATTTGCAGCGAAAAATTCGGACCACAGGCGGGACAAGCCACCGGCTGCGCGTGAAATCTGCGATCCATCGGGTCGCGATACTCGCCGTCGCAGGCGGCGTCCATCAGCCACTCTCGCATGGTGGTGTTCTCGCGATCGTACGGCAGCGCCTGCACCACGCTGTAACGAGGCCCGCAGTTGGTGCAGTTCGTATATGCGTAACGATAGTGCCGGTCCGCGGAATCTAAGCATTCTTTCAGGCAGTCATCGCACACTGGCAGGTCGGGCGAGATGCGAACGGTAGGCCGCTGTGCGCTGCTGCTCTCGCGAATGGTGAACTCGCTGAAACCTTCGCACAGAGCGGGCGCAACTTCAATTTCAGCGATAGCCGACGCGGATGGCGGCTCGCTGCGCATCTCCCGAACGAACGCGTCGATATTCGGCTCCGCGCCTTCGAGATGAATCTCAACTCCCTGCTCGCCGTTGAACACCCAGCCAGCCAGAGCATTGGCGTGCGCCAGCCGGTACACAAACGGGCGAAAGCCCACTCCCTGCACCACGCCGCGCACACGAATGGAACAGGCGTTCGCCACAATCACTCCGATCCAACAATGCAGCCGCGGCCCTGCCAGCCGACCTGAATCACCCTGCCATCCTCGACCAGAAGCGGCACTGTGCGCATCGTTTTGTCGAGCGCGCGCATGCGGGCACGGGCTTCGGCGTCGGCTTCCACGTCGTATTCCCTGAACTCGCGCCGGTTCCACTCCAGCCACTCGCGCAGCTCGCGCGTATAAGGGCAGCCGGCGCTTCCATACAGCTCAAGCATTGCCATGACGCAGCACCTCCAACGCCTCGCGCAGCACGTGATAAGCAGATGCCTGCACCTCTTGAATGCGCGGAATGTAGTCGCTGCGCACGATGATGGGGAAATCCGCCAGTCCACGGCGAAAGATCTCTCCTCCATCGTTGCCCAGCAGTGCAACCGTCAATAGGTCGCGTTTGCGCGCTTCTTCCAGAGCCATCACAATGTTTCGCGACCCGCCGCTCGTGGAAATACCCACCGCCACATCGTTCTTTCTGCTCTGTGCCATGAGCTGCCGCAGAAAAATCACCTCGACGCCCACGTCATTGGCAAGCGCGGTGATGTTTGCCGGCTCCATGGCAAGCGAGATGGCGGGCACCGGTTTATATCCGGCCGGAGGTAGCACGCAGTCCATCGCAAAATCGTTGGCGTCGGTTGCAGATCCGCCGTTGCCGAAAAGAATCAGCTTGCCGCCGGCGCACAAGCGCTCGTAGACAGCGCGGGCCGCGCCTGCAATCTGCTCGCTTTGCTCCGCCGCCAGGCGGGACCGCAAGGCCGTGTCTTCGCGGACTTTCATTTGTATGGAGGCGGCCACATCGTCCACGATCCCGCTGGTTTCCTGCTTCTTCTGTCCGAGAAACGGATACAGAAACTCAGTCTGGCCCACGTCCTGGCCAAGCTCACGATGCTCCAGGAAAACATGTACCGTTTCCCATAGAGTGTGATAGAAAATTTCAACCAGCTCCTGGTGAATGAACGGATCGTGAGTCGCCGCTTTCAGCGCATACGAGCCGCTCGGGCCAGGCAGCGCAAAGGTCATTGCGCCCCGAGCATGAGCCGACTCCAGCGCCGCAAACGTCTCCGGATCGCCTTCGGGTGGTCCAAAGCCCATGACGATATCTTCGGGCTGCAGAATTGAATCGAGCCACGGCTGCATGAGGGCCGAGAGATCGAGCGCCGGCAAAGCACGCTTGCCCACAATTACTGGATGGACGAACTCGACGGAGACATGCTGCGCATCGGTCGAGTACGGGCCGCGGCCCAACGCGAGCAGGCGGCCACCGCGCTGGAAACGCCCCGACATTTCGCGGCACGCCTCGGCCAGCGGCCGTGCTTGCTGCGAGAAGAAACGATCGAGAATCTCGTTTCGCTCCAGCAGACGCTCTTCAATTTGTGACGCGAGTGTCGACATTGTTTCCATGGCAGCGCCTAACAGATCCGCGGCAGAGGATCGCCGACCAGCATGTCGACAATGCGGCTGCCGCCGTAACGGGTGTTCACCAGCACGGCATTGGCCGGCTCTTCGCGGACCTGCCCAATGATCCGCGCCTCTTCGCCACCGGGCGTGTGCCGTAACGCGTTCAGCAGCCTATCCGCGCATTCGGGCGCAACAATGGCAAGAAACTGGCCTTCATTCGCAATGTGCAGCGGGTCCAGCCCAAGCAGTTCGCAGGCGCCGCGCACCGCATCGTGAACCGGAATCTCCTCTTCAAGTAATTCGATCCCCAGTCCGCAATCGCGCGCCAGCTCGTTGAGCGCGGTGGCCACACCGCCGCGGGTCGGATCGCGCATCCAGCGAATTCCCGGGCCCGCCTCGGCGGCAAGAGCTTCCACCAGCGGCAGCACGGATCGCGTGTCCGAGCAGAGGTCCGCTTCGAGATCGAGTTCTCCACGCGCAAGAAGAATCGTGATCCCATGGTCGCCGATTGGGCCCGACAGCAGCACCCTGTCTCCAGGACGCACGGAGCGCACATCGACTGTGACCGTCTGCAGCGGAACGCCGATTCCAGCGGTGGTGATGTACATGCCGTCGGCCTTACCGCGCTCCACAACCTTGGTGTCTCCGCCGGTCATCGCGACGCCGGCCCGCTTCAACGCTTCTGACATGGCGCGAACTTCGGCTTCAAGAACTGCAGTGGAAAGCCCTTCCTCGAGAACGAATGTCACCACCATTGCGACGCCTTTTGCTCCGGAGACAGCCAAGTCGTTCATGGTGCCGTTCACGGCAAGTTCGCCAATGGAGCCGCCGGGAAAACGCAGTGGCTTTACGACAAAGCTGTCCGTGGTAAATGCGATCGACGTTCCGTTGACCTGGATCTTCGCGGCATCGGTGAGCGGCTCCGCCGAGCCGGGAAAGAGCAGCGGCGCAAACAGGCCTTCGACCAGCCTGCGGCTGGCTTTTCCGCCGGCTCCATGCGCCATTTCAATCTGTGGGTCGCGAAAACGCACCACGGGCACGGCGTTCTCTTCGAGCACGCCGGTGCTCAGGCCACGCGGCTGACCGCCGGACCGATCCTGCTCACCAGCGACTTGCGGTACTCGTAGTTGTAATAGGCTGCGCATGAACCCTCTGATGAAACCATAAGTGCGCCAATTGGATGCTCAGGAGTACACTCTTTCCCGAACAACTTGCATTGCGCGGGCTTCAAAACGCCTTTCAGCACTTCTCCGCATTGCGCCGCCTTCGGGTCAGCAACCCGCGTCTCAGGAACGGCAAAGCGCTGCTCGGCATCCCACTGGGCATACTGCGCGCGAATGCGCAGCGCCGACTGCGAGATGAACCCCAGCCCGCGCCATTCAAAGTAAGGGCGCAGCTCAAAAACCTCGGCCATCACCTTGAGAGCCGCGCGGTTGCCTTCCCACGGCACAACCCGCTTGTATTGGTTTTCGACTCTGGCCTCGCCCGCTCGCAGTTGGCGCAACAGCATCACGATCGACTGCAGCAGATCCAGCGGCTCAAAGCCCGACGTGACTACCGGCTTGCCCTCGACCGTTGCAATCCATTCATAGGGCCTGCAGCCAATTACCGTCGAAACATGCCCCGGTCCAATAAAGCCGTCGAGACGCATGTCGGGTGAGTCAAGAATCGCGCGGATCGCGGGAACAATTGTGACGTGATTACAAAAAACGGAAAAATTTCTAACGTCCTGCATCCTGGCATTCATGAGTGTCAGCGCAGTGGATGGCGCTGTTGTCTCGAATCCAATGGCAAAAAAGACAACCTCTTTGTCAGGGTTTTTTCTCGCCAGCTCCAGCGCGTCCGCGGGCGAGTATACGATTCGCACGTCGGTTCCGCGCGCCTTGTGCTCGAAGGGGCTGCCCTGCGCTCCCGGCACCCGCATCATGTCGCCAAAGGCCACGAAGATGACATTCGGATTATTTTTCGCGATTGCCAGGCCGTCGTCGATGCGGCCCATCGGCAGTACGCAGACCGGACAGCCTGGGCCATGGATCAACTCGATGTTGGATGGCAATATGTCCTTCAACCCGAACCTGTAGATGGCATGCGTGTGGCCGCCGCACACTTCCATGATGCGATAGTGCCGCTCAGGATCGACGAGGCGGCGAATCTCTTCCGAGGCTCTGGTGATTAATTCGGGATCACGGAACTCATCTACATAGCGCATCTTCGCTCTCCACATCAGGCGATGGGCTTTTCGTTCCACGCGAGGTGGCCGTCATGGCCGTCACCGTTCTCCAGCCCGTAGCCCCTCACTTCTTCCATCGCCTGCTCTGTTTCACCCAGCGCCGAAAGCAGGCTCATCTGTTCCTGCGCATCCTGCTCGCTGATCTTCGACATCGCAAATCCAACATGAATCAAGACCCAGTCGCCCGCCTTGGGCAGATCGTCTTCAAGCAGCCCGAGCTGAACTTTACGCCGAACTCCGGTCACTTCCACTGTGCCCACAAGGTTCTGGCCAGCGGCAATTTCGACGATCCTTCCTGGAATGGCTAGGCACATGGCATGGCTCTCTTTCTGCAATCGCAACTCTCGGATTGGATGCGTATTTTTGTCATTGCTGCTCTCGCGCCACCATCTCGAAGCAGACTTTTAGCTCATCCTTCACCTTGAGCGCGCCTCCGGCTACCGAAACGGGTTTGATCTCATAGTCGGCCTGACTCAACGTAAATTCGCCCGATGCTCGAAGCATCGTTCCAAATACGGCGATTCTTGCCGTCACCGGCTGACTGCGGACAATGCCGTGAAGGCTCAGACTGCCATCGAGTCCGGCTGAGAAAAGTGCCTCTCCGAGCCTGGTGATGGATAACATCGGGGAATCGTACACCATTTCGCGATATTTCGCCGTCACCAGCACCTGCTCGTTCATCAGCCGTTCAATTTCGCGGCGATCCTTGTCGCTGATGTCGTCCTGGACGCTCAAGGAAGTTGCATCGATGCTCAAGCGGAATCCGCTTGCCTGCGGCGTCTCGCGATCAAAGCTCACTTCTCCGCTGAATTTGCGGATACCGATTGTCGGGTTGTGCCCCATCGCGGACAAAATCCCGGTGACAAAAGCCTGCACCGTGAATTTGCTGGCCCTGGCGTCGAGAACATAACGAACAAGAGTGGCGTTGGCCGTTTCCATTGAATTTGCACCAATCTTCCGGGCTCCTTTCTGTACAGGCAAGTAAAAGGAGCCGCTTCACCCTGCACCGCAACGCGCTACATGGCCCGAATCTTGAGATAGCGCTCCATGTCCGGCATTGCCGCCTGAGCGATATTGGCGATTCCGATCTTCGACAGATAGCGGCGCATCGCAGGGCTGGAAAGAATCAATCCCGCTCCAAACACAATCATGGCGACTCCGCCCAGCATATACAGCGTTTCCTTGTCGGTGCCAACTCCGTCAATAGCCGATTCAACCAGTTCCATTGCCATACTCGATCTCCTTCTTTGAGTTTGTTCTCCTATCGCGCCCGCCTCACACCGGTTCGCCGTCCAGAATCCTCTTCACTAACGCTTCGGTTGCTTTCAATGCCTCTTCCACTCCGGCTTCAACCGGCTCGCTCAAGCCGATATGCCCTTCGTCCCCACCCAGTGAGGCCGGCTCGCACCCAACCAGAAGAACTCGCCGCAAAGATCCGTTCATCGCTTTCGCCATGCGCAGAACATTCATAGGATCCATGCTGTGCGGCTCGACGAAGCTGCTTTCGGATGCGACAATTTCGTTCGTATTCGGCTCAACCACCGACACCGTCCCCGGCTGGGCTCCGTGCGGAAAGGCATCAATGAGAATGGTGGTCTCGTATCCATCCTGCAGTGCATAGACCAGATCGAGGCCGCGAATACCAAAATCGACAACGCGTACTGTGTCGGGCAGGCTACGCCGGGCAAGACGGCGCACTACTTCCACGCCAAAACCATCGTCGCCAAGAAATATGTTGCCGACGCCGGCGACAAGAATGCGGGCAACCGGAACTGGCTTCTTGTCGCCCTGTTCGTTCTGGGGAAGGGTCTCAATCTCTGCCGGGCTGAAGAAGAAGCGATGCCCCGGTTGCCGCATCATGCCCAGGTCGCGGCCTGGGTCGTCTTCCAGCACCACGCACACGTGCTGCTGACCCTCGTAATCCTGTTCCAGGCTCTCGATGGTTGCGATCTGTCCGCGCAGCGCGAGATCCAGAATGTCGCCGTCCTTCGCCGGACGCAGGCGCACCCGATCACCCATCCTTACTTCAACTCCGTCGATCTCGATGTGTTCCACCGGCGCCTTGTCTTCGAGAAGATTCCACTCCCATTCGTTCATCGCGCCTCCTCTTTGAGCGGCGTCAAACCGCGCAACACGCCGTGCAGTTTCATGAACTGCTCTTTCGGCATGCTCTCGGTGCGCTCAAGAATCTGCCGCGCGCGCTCGTCGGATTGCCTCATCTCGCGCTTCTCATCATCGGTGAGCGTAAGAATGCGCAGGGACAGAATCTCGTCGATCTCGGCCGAATCGAAGAGATCGCCGGCGCTCTCCGGAGCAATCTGCGGATGATCGTAGAGAATGATCGGCGACGACAAGACAGTCTCCGCTTTCTCATCGACAAGGACCGGCCAGGTGCCCGTGTTTCGGCACTCGGCCGCAAGGGTTTCAAGGCCCTCGGCAGGATCGAGCAGGGAGACGAACTCGCCATTCTCAACGCCGAGTACGGTATGTGCGGACAAGAGCGAAAACATCAGCGCGGCCGCACGGTCCGTTGCCTCGGAGCTTTCAAAGTCGGTGAGATTGGTCGTGCGTACGCTGAGCCGGATCACGCCTTCATGACAATGCTCCGCGCCCACTTCGACTGAAAGAGCGAGCTTTTCCCATTCGCGCACAATCACTCCAACCGCTTTCCCATGCTCGTCGCGCAGATATTCGAATTCTTTTCCGGCGGGGAATACCAGGTCCGTCGAAAAGGGCAACAAGCGCGAAGCAGCGTCCTTCACAATCAAAATGTGTTCTCGTTCAGCTGCTTCCTGCCAGGGCTGATACATGCGGCCGAATACTTCGAGCCGGTCAACGATATCGAAGGCCTGCTCGATATCCTCAGGCTTTTCCTCCCCCGGCGCGCGCAACTTCCCGATCGAGCGTTGAACGAGCTGCAGAAAACGCACCTTCACGGCAAGCCGCATGGAATGGCCCATTTTGACAAGGCACTCTGTCTGCGTCATCCACGCCTCCGAGCCCTGCTGTTGCTCGCAATACGATCGCGGGCAAAGCACGCCGAAGTTCCAACGCTGCTGATTTTTGACCGAGGAGGGCCGGTAGGGATACAGCATGTATCCCTCGTAGAGCACCGCCGCCGCGATCTTTTCAGCCGCTTCCAGATTCACAACTTCTCCACCGTTTCCAGTTCGGCTGGAAGCATGCGTTCAAGCGCCTGCTCCCATGTGGGAACTCCCTGCTGCATCTTGTAGCGATAGAGCCTGTCAAAAACATCCCTGCGCAGATTGAGCCACACATTATTGGGGTAATAGGAGTCCATCATCTCGCGCCACACCTTTACCGGAAGCTTGAACCTGGCCTCCCGCTCCCATGAAATGGGCGCCACCTGCAGCCCGCAATCCGGCGGCGCATAAAAGACCGTTCCACTGAACAGAACAAGCAGGGGGATGTCGCCGTCTGTCAGGCCCTCAAAATATTTGGTGGCGGCGACATTGAAGTCGAAGGTGCAGGGCAGGTGAAGATCGGCGGTCGTCGAGGCACCCGCAAAACCGGGAATGACCAGGTTGACATTGGCCCAGAGCATGCTGCGCAGCGTCTGGCTCCATCGCTCGGGCGCGCCGAACAGGTCAAGCATCAGTTCCTGCTCCAGCGGCGAGTAGCGTCTGCGCGCAACATCGATCTGAATCTGACAACGCAGGGCAACTGTATGGATGGCTTCGTTGGCGTCCGCATTTCTAATCTGCATTTTGAAGGCGAGTGTAGGGATCGCCGCAAACGGAACAACGCTCACGCCTTCAATTTGAAAGCTCAGGTCAGGCATTGGCTCCTCCGTCGACCGGATCCGCCCTCGACCGGAGATCGCTGAAGAAATGCCCGATTTCCATCCATACTTCCGCTCCGCCGGAGAGTCCCTTCCAGTTGGCGCGGATCAGCCCGACAAGCCTGTAGCACTCGTCGATGGGAGCGATGAAGTATTCGGCGCGCGCGTTGCCATGCGCATGGCCGACACGATTCACCAGCAGCGCTTCAATATCCGGTTGCAGGTTGCGCAGTTCGGAATTGTTTTCCGCAATCTCATTCCATGCTTCAAGTGAGAGCAGAGACTCGACCGCACCCGCCGGACTGGGATAGAGCGCAATCATTCTGTTCTGGACGCTCGAATAAAAGAAAAACGCCATGTTGATGGGAATAAGCAAGCTCTCCCACTGAGCGTCTGGAATTGCAAAGCCGCCCAGATGCAGGGCGCGCCTGGAAACGCGCTTGTATTTGCCCTTTTCCATTCCGTCAAAGAGCGTAGCGCACGCATCGCAGGAGCATAGAATCTGCCGCGAGGAAAGTTCCACCAGATGCGGATGTTCCTTCGCCAGGCCCGCGCTGCACATCTCGCAAAACTCGACCGCGCGCGATCCCGAGCGCCGCCCGCGCGTGAACTGGCGCAACGCTCCAAAGGCCTGTCCAAAGGTCGATACAGAGGCCGTCACGGGCGCTTCAGCCATTGCTGGTCCTTTCCTCACCCGCCAATTGCAATCTCAATCCAGACCCTGGCTTTCCCGAGCGTGCTCCGTCGAAGCAACACTCGCAAAGCCATTCCTCAGCAAGCTATCGAGCGCCACAAACCCTCCCGTCGCCGGCTCCTCAAGTCCCAGAATCTCAAGCGACGTGACATCGGGAGCAAATTGATAGATGCAGTCCTCCACAATGGATCGAATGTCTTTCGATGAAGACCCGCAACTATGGCCGGCCGCACCCAGACGCACCTGCACTGCGGATTCGCGCACCTCCAGAGATTCAATTGCGCAGGCGAGCTTACGCAGGCGAGGACGCATTCTCTCCGCAGCCTTTTCTACACGCGTTTCCAGATCATCCGGATGCAGAGAATAGAGCAGCAGCAGGCTTGCCACGCTTGCGTCCTTGCCCAACCGGTCGATAATCTTCGCTCCTTGATCTCCGGATTCAAAGACGATCTCCATCATCCGTTCCAGGCCCTCGCCGTGCACGTCCATCAGCAACTGGACCAGCTCCCTGCCCGCGGTTTTCGCGGGCCCAGCCGGCATCTGTTCGAATTGTTCGATCCG
The DNA here is from genome assembly GCA_036267475.1 of Occallatibacter sp. GTDB lineage: Bacteria > Acidobacteriota > Terriglobia > Terriglobales > Acidobacteriaceae > Telmatobacter. Next base: position 7,013 of record DATAVZ010000003.1, on the reverse strand, counting down.
TTGGCCTAACTGCCGGACCTGTTCCTGAAATTCACTGTCGTTCGCCACAGATGTCCTCTCAAAAATTCTTTGAAGCCGAGCGACGAGCTAGGGTTGCTGTACGCCGAACATCGGAGAATGATGCGTCTCCAGTACCTTGCCGTTCCCCAGATACATGTGCACGCCGCAGGGCAGGCAGGGATCGAAGCTGCGCACTGCGCGCATGATATCGATGCCCTTAAAGTTCTCCGGTCCGTTCTCTTCGAAGATCGGCGTGTTCTGCACCGCGTCTTCATACGGTCCCGGCGTTCCGTACATATCGCGCGGATTGGCGTTCCACGGTGTCGGCGGATACGGATGATAGTTGGCGATCTTGTGATTGCGGATCACCACATGGTGCGACAGAACGCCGCGCACCGCTTCATGGAAGCCGCAGCCGATGGCTTCTTCCGGCACCTTGAAGTCGTTCCAGGTCTTGGTTCGCCCGGCATGCAGCTCGGCCAGCGCCATTTCAGCAAAATGGAGCGCGCACGCCGCGGCATAGGCCTGGAAGTAAGTCCGCGCACGATCCCGCTCGATCGCGTTGCTCCACTTGGGAATCTTCCACTCGAATTCGACTTCCGGCTTCGATGCGGTCTTCGGCAGATAAATCTTCACGCTGTGACCGGTTGCCTTCACGTAGCCGATGTCCACAAGGCCCGCCAGCGCGGTGGCCCAGAAGCGGGCAATCGGGCCGCCGCCGGTATCGAGCGCAAGATAGTCCTTGGTCCGTTTGTCATACCAGCGCGGAGACATCACCCAGGTGTACTTCTCTTTGAAGTCGCGTTTCTGCGGCTTGGGGAAGGTGCTCTGATTCCAGGGATGGCGCTGATCGACGGGATTTCCCAGCGGGTCTTTCTTGACGAAGGTTTCCGCGTTCTGCCAGTCGTCATAGTAGGAGCTGCCCAGCAGGATGCGGATGTTAAGGTTGATGTCGACCAGGTCCGTCGTCACCAATTCGCCATCGACGACCACGCCCGGCGTAACAAACATGCCGCGGCCCCAGTCGGTCATCTTGTCGTAGGTGTAATCGCACACGTCAGGATTGTTGAACGATCCCCAGCAGCCCAGCAGAATGCGCCTGCGGCCCACTTCTTCGTAACCGGGCATGGCTTCATAGATGAAGTTGAACAGATCGTCGTGCAGCGGCACGACCTTCTTCATAAATTCCACATACTTCATCAGGCGCACGATGTAGTCGGTAAAGAGTTGAACCGTAGGCACAGTGCCGACGCCGCCCGGATACAGCGTGGAGGGATGGACGTGACGCCCTTCCATAAGGCAGAACATCTCGCGCGTATAGCGGCTTACCTGCAGGGTCTCGAGATAGAACGTTCCTGTAAAAGGATTGAGAGCGGTCATGATGTCGGCGATGGTTTTGAAGCCGTGCGCCTCAGCGTGCGGCGCGGCGGTCTTGGTCGCTTTTTCCCAGACGCCAGGATTGGTCTCCTTCACCATCTTCTCGCAGAAGTCCACGCCGACCAGATTGTCCTGGAAGATGTTGTGATCGAACATGTATTCGGCAGCCTCGCCCAGGTTCACAATCCACTCGGCCATGGCCGGCGGCCGCACACCGAAGGCCATGTTCTGCGCGTATGTGGCGCAGGTGGCGTGGTTGTCGCCGCAGATGCCGCAGATGCGGCTGGTGATAAAGTGCGCATCGCGAGGGTCCTTGCCCTTCATAAAGATGCTGTAGCCGCGGAAGATCGACGACGTACTGTGGCACTCTGCAACCTTGCGCTTGCCGAAGTCGATTTTGGTAAAGATTCCAAGGCTGCCAACAATTCGAGTAATGGGATCCCAATTCATCTCCACTAACTGGCTCGGCTTTTCGGCCTCTTCTTTATGCGTCGTGGTGATCGTAGCCATGGTTACGTCTCCTTTGGGGCGAGTTAGTGGGAATGCGGGCGGTAGCCGGTAGTCAGTTCAGCGCGAGGATGCCGCCACTTAGGCTCTTTGTTGACTGTGTCGTTGGTCAGCTTGCGCAAGGCCCGGATCGCCTTGCCGTAGACGCCAACCGCGGTGCTTGAGAGCTTGCCGCCGGGAGGCTCGTCCATGAAGGGCATGAACTTGTCAGGAAAGCCAGGCATGGTACAGCCGATGCAGATGCCGCCGACGTTCGGGCAGCCGCCGATGCCGGCCATCCAGCCGCGCTTGGGCACGTTGCAGTTCACCACCGGACCCCAGCAGCCCAGCTTAACGATGCACTTTGGCGAGCCGTAGGCAGTCGCGAAGTCGCCCTGCTCGTAATAGCCGGCGCGGTCGCAGCCTTCGTGCACGGTCTTGCTGAAGAGCCACGTTGGCCGCAACTGATCGTCAAGAGGAATCATCGGCGCCAGTCCGGCCACTTGATAGAGAAGATAGAGAACCGTCTCCATAAAGTTGTCCGGCTGCACCGGGCAACCCGGAACATTCACAATCGGTAAGCCTGCTTTGGACTTCCAGCCCCAGCCCAGGTAATCCGCCAGGCCCATGCAGCCGGTGGGATTTCCCTCCATCGCGTGAATGCCGCCATACGTTGCGCACGTGCCGCAAGCCACCACCGCAATCGCTTTGGGACTCAGCCGATCGATCCACTCGTTGGTGGTGATGGGCTGGCCGGTCTTCGGATTGGTGCCGAGCGCGGCCCAGTAGCCTTCTTTCTTGATCTTCTCGTTCGGAATGGAGCCTTCCACGACGAGCACAAATGGATCGAGCTTGCCCGACTCGGCCATATACCAGTACTTCATAAAGTCGTCGCCATTCTCGTAGGCAAGCACGGGATTGTGCAGGTGTACCTTGGGCAGGCCAGGGATTGCGCCGAGCAGAACATCCTCGATGCTTGGCTGCGTAGCCGCGGTGATGGAAACCGAGTCTCCATCGCAGCCCAGTCCAGCGGTGATCCACAAAATGTGGAGCTCTGCCACGGCGGGCTTTACCTGGGTTTTTCGGCCATAAGGAACCGCTTCTGGCGTCATAACTTGACTCTCCTCTTCAACATGCTTGCTGGTCGCGCGCTTGGATCGAAGGGCAGGCCGGGGAAGGCCAACTCGAGTTCAACAGACTCTAGTCAGTAAAGAAGCGCCCTGGGCCAACTGACAAGCAGGACGCCCCCTATTTTTCCCTCATGCCGGATACTCGGAGGTCTATAAGGGTTTTCCCGATTCACCGCGCGGCAAACTCGCCCGCTGGATGGGATCAACAAAGAGCGCAGAAATGGCGAATTTCGAAGCGGCTATGTTTCCAAGCGGAAAGGAGCGCGGGGCGCTTCGCAACTCCTCGCATCCCAGACACAGCCGGGCCGGGAAACTCGCATGTCCACCTTGAACGCAAGCTGTCAGGAAGGCTTTTCGTTGATCTTCCACTGAATGGCGTGCTGGATCAACTCGCGCCCGCTTCGCAGGGAGAGCTTATCTTTAATGTGCGCCTGGTAGGTTTCAATGGTCTTCACGCTCAGGTGCAGCTCTTCTGCAATCTCGCGCGTGGCGCGGCCTTCGCCGATGAGCGAAAAGACCTCCAACTCGCGATCGGACAACGCGGAGAGCCGCGATTGAATTGCATCGGGAGCGCCGCCGATGTACTGCTGAAGCATCTTGTTGGACATCCGGTCGCTCAGATACACCTCGCCGTGCAGGATGCGGCGCACCGCCACGAGCACCTTTTCGGTTGCCTCCTGCTTCATGATGTAGCCGTTGGCGCGCGCGCGCAGCGCTCGTTCCGCGTAGATGGCTTCATCGTGCATGGAGAGGATCAATACCGGCAGCTCGCCGTATACCGCGCGAATGCTCTTGAGCAGATCCAGTCCATCGGGACCGGTGAGAGAGATGTCTACGATCAGAATGTCGGGCCGTCTGATGGCTATAGCCTGCATCGCCGCGTGCGCCTCTTCGGCTTCGCCGCAGACCTGCAGGTCCTGCTGTTGATTGATCAACAGGGCCAGCCCCTGGCGCAGAAGAGGATGGTCGTCCACAATGAACACAGTCCTCTTGATTGCCTGAAGATTCTGCTCCGTGATGTTCAAAGACGACATAGGCTACGAACCCGATTTCACCCGGAAGATGCAACTCACGCTCGTTCCACCGGCTGGATCGGGCGCAACCTCGAGCGTTCCGCCGATCATGGTGGCGCGATAGTTCATGATGTGCAGCCCCATTCCCTGCCCTGTCCTTTGTCCCGTTCCCTGGTTATTGGCGCGGCTCTGCGCAATGCCCGCGCCGTCATCTTTGATGCGCAGCGTACCTTTGCCATGCTCCGCGGTAAGCCGGATCGAAATGTTGCGTGCGTGGCCATGCTTGATCGCGTTGTTCACCGACTCCTGCGCAATGTGATAAAGGTGCGTGGCCATGGCATCGTCATGAATCAAAACCGCGGTCTGGCACTCGAAGCGGCACGATACGCCAAAGAGATTCTCCACTTCCACAGCCCAGAGTTGCAATGCAGACATCAATCCCTGCGCGTCGGAAACCACGGGCAGCAGCCCACGCGCCAGCTCGCGCGTCTTGTGAATGGCCTCGTTCACCAGCCGCACAATCTTCGCTGCATCCGCCGCGTCGGTTACGTCCTTCTCCGCCAGCTTGGCTTCATGCGCCTTGGCCATGAAGGCGATGCCGGTAAGATGCTGCCCGAGGCCGTCATGCAGGTCCTGCCCAATGCGCCGCTGCTCCCGTGCGCTGATGTTCAACAGCGCCTTCTCCAACTGCTCGCGCTCCGTGATGTCGATGCCGGTGGCGATGATGTAGTCCGGCGTGCCGTTGCTGCCGGGCAGCAGTGTGCTTGACCAGGTGATGAGGCGCCTGGTTCCATGCCGGGTCACCCAATAGGTCTGATAGTCCTCGGGGAGCAGATCGGCACGCAATTGCGAAAAGATCTGCTTGAAACGCTCCACCTCTTCAGGCACCAGGAAAAAATCCCAGATGCACCGGCCGCGCACTTCCTCCAGCGAATATCCAGTCGTGAGCTCGCACGCACGATTGAAGCGGATAACGCATCCTTCCGGATCGAGAACTACAACCAGGGCTCCAACCGTATCGAGAATTGCGGAGACTACATTGCGCTCCTGCTGCAGTGCCTGTTCGGTGTGCTTCAGATCGGAGATATCGACGGCGACGCCGTGAATAAACCACGGCTGCCCGTCCGGCCGGCGCATCATCCTGGCATCGCAGTGGAACCAAATCACGTGCCCATCGCGCGCCATCACCCGGTAAGAGGACCGCAGCGGCTTGCCGGAAAGAAACATGCTCGCAGCCTCAAGGCTCCAGCGCTGCTTATCGTCGGGATGGATGTGCTCGTACCAGCGGATCGGGTCTTCCAGCCATTCCTCGCGCGAGTAGCCGAGCGATTCCTCAATCTGCGGGCTGATGTAGGCCTCGCTGTTGCCGCGATCGAGATAAGCCATGAAAACCACGGCGGGAATCTGTTCCAGCAATGCGCGATACTTCGCCTCGACGCTCGATTCCAGAAGCGGTTCAGCGCTCGGCGAGGCCACATCGGCGCCCCGCGCCGGCTGGCTCATATCGTAAGTCGAAGACAGCATCCCGTTGGTGAACTGACTGGCCAGCTCACGCAAGACAGCTTCCGCCTGATCGAGATCCGGAAACGGAGCCATCTCTTCCACATCCGGCCTGCCGCCTTCGCTCGCGGATTGTGAGAGCAAAGCCATTCTTCACTCCAATTCAACGGCCCGCACTTCAAGCCTCACTCCTGGGGGCTGGTTCAACGCGCTTCTGCCTCCAGCTCGGCGCTTTGTTGAGCGAGGCCTGGGTAAACTTGCGCAGCGCGTGAATCGCGCGCCCATACGTCTGAACCGCCGCCGAAGACAGCAGCGACCCCGGAGGCTGATCCATGAACGGCATAAATTTGTCGGGAAATCCGGGCATGGTACACCCGATGCAGATGCCACCCACATTGGGGCAACCGCCGATTCCGCCCATCCAGCCGCGCTTGCCCACATTGCATTGCACCACCGGACCCCAGCATCCCAGCTTCACGATACACAGCGGAGACCCGTACTGCTCCGCGAACTGCGCCTGCTCATAGTAGCCCCCGCGGTCGCACCCTTCGTGTACGGTGCTTCCAAACAGCCAGGTAGGACGCAACGCTTCATCCAGAGAAATGGCCGGCGCGCTGCCGGTAGCCATGTAAAGCAGATACAGCAGCGTCTCCATGAAATTATCCGGCTGGATCGGGCAGCCAGGGACGCAAACAATCGGGATTTCAGCTTTCGACTTCCACTGCCACCCTAGATAGTCTGGAAGCCCCATGCACCCTGTCGGGTTGCCTTGCATCGCATGAATTCCGCCATAGGTGGCGCAGGTTCCCACCGCGATCACCGCCCAGGCGTGGGGCGCCAGGCGGTCGATCCATTCGCAGGTTGTAATCGGCTGCCCGGTCCTGGAGTCGGTTCCCAGTGAGGCCCAGTAGCCTTCCGCTTTGTTGTTCTCGTCCGGAATGGAGCCTTCAACCACAAGAATGAAGGGCCACAGCCTGCCCTCAGCCGCCTGGTGAAAGCGGCGCAGAAAGTCGTCGCCGTTTTCCATGGCGAGAAACGGATTATGAAAATTCACCTTCGGAATCCAGGGCATGCCGCCGCGTACGATGTCCTCGATACTCGGCTGCATGGCCGCGGTCATCGCAATCGTGTCTCCATCGCAGCCGAGCCCGGCGGTGATCCAGAGCACGTCGATTTCCGCAATCCGCTCCGTGGTCGGCGCGTGTTGATCCCAGCTTTCCACAGGATTCCTCCGGCACTGCGAGTGGCATGGAACATCTTGAACTCGAAATGCAAGATAGACAAGCGAAAGCTGAGAGCAGACAAAACACTCCGCCCGGAGATACCGAAACAGATCGCCTATATAAACGATCTGTTTCGGTATCTTAGAGCCTGTTCACGATCTTCTGAGTAGGAGGCCGAGGAAGGCGAGGTGGACGAACTGCAAGCTGGTATTGAGTTTGCGTTCGCAGTTTTTCCAGAGTCTTCGGCACTTTTCCAGCCATCCGAAGGAGCGTTCGACGACCCA
>DATAVZ010000002.1:0-78450 GCA_036267475.1 Occallatibacter sp. | reverse complement strand
GCTCTCGACTATGAATCGTCAATCGGGCATTCTGGTGGTAGTCCATTCGATCTCCTCTCGGAAACTGCGGTTTGGTCACCATCAGCTTCTCTGATTCAGGTCGAATGGACAACCTGTTGAAACTTCACAGCTAGAGCATTTTCAGGATAACTGTAGAGCGAAGCCACTGCTGCTGAGTGAATTTTTCCTCAAGAAAAATCCACCTTCGTGAATTCCGACGACTCCACAGAAATCCTGAAAATGCCTTATTGCAGCGGAGGCGCCGCGGCCTTTTCCACCTTGGCCATGCTTTTGTGGTGGCGTACGTCGGCGCCCTGCACCCAGAAGATCACGTCCTCGGCGATGTTGGTTGCATGGTCGGCCACTCGCTCCAGGCTGCGGCAGATCATCAGCGCATTCAGCGCCTGCGGAGCCAGGTGGCTCTGCTCTTCCATCACCTTGGTCAGCGTCTTGTAGGCCGAGCGGTTCATCGCGTCCACCGCATCGTCCATCATCAGCACGCCGCGCGCCAGTTCCGCATCCGCTTCAATGAACGACTGCAGGCTTTTGCGCACCATGTCGGCGGCCAGCGAAGCCATGCGCGGAATGTCCACCGGCAGATCGGCGACCGCCATCTGCTCCATGTGGCGCACGCGGTCGCTGATGGTCTTGGCCGCATCGCCCACGCGCTCCAGATCCGCATTGATCTTGATCACCGAAAGAATGAAGCGCAGGTCGATGGCCATCGGCTGCTCCATCGCCAGCAGATCGAGCGCCGCCTGATCGATATCGCGCTCCATGCGGTTGATGGCGATCTCGCTCCGGTTCACCAGGTCGCAGATCGACAGATCGCGCACCCGGTACGCCTCGATTGCCCGCTGGATGGCCTGTTCCGCCAGTCCCGCCATCACCAGCAGGTTCTCTTTCAAATCTTCCAGGCTCTGTTGAAAGCGTATGCGTGTCATCCGAACCTGCCTGTGATGTAGTCTTCCGTCCGCTTGTCGGAAGGGTTGGTGAAGATCTTGTGCGTCGAGTCGAATTCGACCATTCGGCCGTTCAAAAAGAATCCGGTCTTTTCCGCCACGCGCGCCGCCTGCTGCATATTATGCGTCACAATCACGATTGTGTATTGCGACTTGAGCTGAAAAATCAGGTCTTCGATCTTCGACGTACTGACCGGGTCGAGCGCCGAAGCCGGCTCGTCCATCAGCAGCACCTCGGGATCGACCGCCAGCGCGCGGGCAATGCACAACCTCTGCTGCTGTCCACCGGAAAGACTCGCGCCCGACTTCTTCTTCAGGTCGTCCTTCACCTCGTCCCACAGCGCCGAGTTCTTGAGCGAGCGCTCCACAATCTCGTCCAGCGCGCGGCGATTCGAATAACCGTTCAGCTTGAGCCCCGCCGCCACATTATCGTAGATCGACATGGTGGGGAACGGATTGGGCCGCTGGAAAACCATCCCTACGCGGCGGCGAATCTCCACCGGCTTGGCGTCGGAGTAGATATCCAGATCGCCGATCCGCACCACGCCGGTCACGCGGGCCACCGGGTTGGTTTCGTGCATCCGGTTCAGGCAGCGCACAAACGTGCTCTTGCCGCAACCCGAAGGACCGATCAGCGCCGTGGCATGGTTGGCCGGAATATTCAGATTAATGTCCTGCAGCGTGTGATTGGAACCGTACCACGCATTCAGGTTCAAGACTTCAATGCCGACGCCCACGTGCGCATTTCTCCTTGTGCTCTGCTATGAAACCGGAACCTTTTGTATCGAAAGCCGCTCAACCGGCCGCAAGGCGGTCCTGCTCTCGAAATCGGCAACCCCGCGGGAAGAAAACCATCTCAGCTTGCCCCTTTCAACACTCCGCGGCTGGTGACATAACGCACCAGCGATACGGCCAGAACAATGAGCGCAATGAGCACCAGCGCTCCGCCCCATGCCAGCCGGTGCTGATCGTCGTAGGGCGAGATGGCGTAGTTGTAAATGCGCAGCGGGAGCGCATCGATCGGCTCGTTGAGATTGGCATTCATGAACGAGTTGCCAAGCGCCGTAAACAGCAGCGGCGCGGTTTCGCCGGCCACGCGCGCAAAGGCCAGCATGCAGCCGGTAATAATGCCCGGCGATGCCGTCTTGAGCGTGATGGAAAGCACCGAGCGCCAGTTGGGCACACCCAGTCCCAGCGCCGCTTCGCGCACCGCGTGCGGCACCATAAGCAGCATCTCTTCGGTGGTGCGGCACACCGTGGGAATCATCATGATGCCCAGCGCCACACCTCCGGAGAAGGCCGAAAAATGCCCGGAAAAAGGAATCCACGAACTGTGCACGCTCACAACCAGCGAGTAGACCGCCAGCCCCATCACAATCGACGGCACGCCGTTGAGCACGTCGGCCGTAAAGCGCACCGCATTCGCCAGCTTGGTGCCGCGCCCGAACTCGGCCAGAAAAATTCCGCCGCCAATGCCCAGCGGAATACCGATCAGGCTGGCCAGCCCCAGCAGCACGCCACTGCCCACAATCGCGTTGGCCATGCCACCGCCCGGCTCGCCTTCGGGCTTGGGAATCTGCACAAAGAACGCCAGGTTGAGAGAGCTGGCTCCCTTGTAGATGAGGTAGCCGAAGATCGCCGCCAGCGGAGCCACCACGATGAGCGTGGCCAGAACAGCCAGCACCGTCACCAGGTTGTCGGTCAGCGAGCGGATGTGGAAACGCAATCTGTATCTGTCTGCACTCATGGCGAAACTTTCTCAATGCACCTGTGAGGGCGCGCCGCGTGTCACCGCCCACATCAGCAGTTGCGCGAATGCGTTCACGATGATCGTCACAATAAACAGCGCCAGGCCAATCTCGATCAGCGCGCTGCGGTGCATGTCGCTCACCGCCTCGGTAAATTCATTGGCGATCACCGCCGCCATCGAGCTGCCGTTGGCCAGCAGAGACTTGTGAATTTCCGGCGTGTTGCCGATCACCATCGTCACCGCCATGGTCTCGCCCAGCGCGCGGCCCAGGCCCAGAATCACGCCGCCCACAATGCCGATCCGCGCATTGCGCAGGACGCCCACCCGGACCATCTCCCACCGTGTGGCGCCCAGCGCCAGCACCGCTTCACGCTGTGCGTGCGGCACCGCGGTCATCACCTCGCGCGTAAGCGAGGAGATGATGGGCAGAATCATGATGGCCAGAATCATGCCGCCGGCCAGAAAGCCGAGCCCAGTGGGATTCATGCTGTCATCGAACAGACCCGTCCAGCCAAGCGTCCGCATCAGCGCCGGATTGACGTACTCGCGCAGCAGCGGCACCAGCACAAAGACCGCCCACAATCCGTAAATCACGCTCGGAATCGCCGCCAACAGCTCGGTAAGAAACGCAAGCGGTCCGCGCAGCGGCCGTGGGCACATCTCGGTAAGGAACACCGCCAGCCCGATGGCCAGCGGCACTGCGATGAGCAGCGCCAGGAATGAGGACACCAGCGTTCCATAAATGAACGGCACCGCGCTGAATAACCCGTTCACCGGGTCCCAGTACATCGGTTGGTGGGTCACCGTGTCTGTGAACGTCTGATAGAAGAAGTGGAACCCGAACTTGTTCCAGGTAATCTGCGAGCTCACCACCAGCCGCCACGCAATCAGGCCGACAATGGCAAAGATGCTGAGCGCGCAAAAAACCATCAAGAGGTGAAAAGCGCGATCGGCGGCCGCGGAGTTGCCGCGGGAAAGCAGGAAGCGCCGAATCGTCGAAGGCTCTTCTGCGCCCGGCTCGGTCGAGCTTTTTTCGGTACGGGTAGCCAGCTCCGGCTGAAGGTGCGCCTGGGACACACGAATATCGGGCACTTTGACTTCCACAGCTATCAGGCTACGTGCCCAATATGAATATCAGGTTACAAGTGTGCAAAATCAAACGCATACGATTGGGAAAAACCTCATGAATCGCCTCCGGATCCCGACCAGGATGACGCAGAAAAGGCGAAACATCGCTGCCCCGCGCGGGATTTTTCGATTAAGCTGTTTAACTGGAATGAGAAGCCGCCTATTTTTGCCCCGAATCCTGGCGCTCACCGCGCTTGTCGCCGCATCTTTCGCCCTTGCACAGACCAGTCCGCCGCAGGATTCGCAGCCTGACCCGCCACAGCGCGACTGGCACGCCTCCTGGGTCACGCATCCCTCCGCACCGCTGCGTGAGCCGCTCGTGCTTCATTTCCGCCACACGCTTTCGCTGGACGCGGCGCCGGCCAGCTACATCGTGCGCGTCAGCGCGGACAATCGCTTCATCCTGTATGTCAACGGCAAGCGCGCCGGCGACGGCCCCGCCCGCGGCGATCTGGCTCACTGGCGCTACGAACGCTACGATCTTGCCCCGCTGCTCCACACCGGCAACAATCTCATCACGGCCACGGTCTGGAACTGGGGCATCTTCGCGCCCATTGCGCAGTTCAGCGACCGCACCGCCTTTCTGCTCGAAAGCGAAGCCACCGGCGCGGACTCCATCAGCACGCCTGCGGGCTGGCAGGTCAAAATCGAATCCGGCCGGATGCCGCTCAACCGCGCTACTGTCACGATGAAGACTTACATGGCTGCCGGACCCGGTGAAAAAGTCGACGCCGCTCGCTACGACTGGGACTGGAACTCCGCAGCGGATGCGAGCTCCGGCTGGGTGCCCGTGGCCTCGCCCATGCGCGACAGCATTTATCCCACCGTCAACAAGGCGCACTCCGCCGAAGTGACCGGCGACAACAACTGGGGCTTGGTTCCCGACACGCTGCCGCACATGGAGTACAGGCCTGAGAGCGTAGGCGAGGTTGTCCGCGTAGATACGCCCGGTGAGCAACAGCCGGGCTGGAACAAGTTCCCGGAGCAATCGTTGACGCTGCCTCCGGGAACCCACGTTCACCTGCTGCTCGACCGCAAGACCCTGACTACCGGATATCCCATTCTCACCGTCTCCGGCGGCAAAGGCGCGCAGATCTGGCTCACCTACTCCGAGGCTCTCTACGACAAGGAGGGTCACAAAGGCGACCGCAACGACGTGGGCACCCGCACCGCGCGCGGCCTGCGCGATCTGTTCGAGCCCGACGGCGGCTCGCACCGCACCTTCGAGCCGCTCTGGTGGCGCGCCTGGCGCTATCTCGATCTCGACATCACCACCGGCAGCCAGCCGCTCACGCTCGAATCCCTCACCGCCGCTTTCACCTCCTATCCGTTCCAGGAACGCGCCAGCTTTACAACCGGCGATCCCACGCTGGGCCCCGACCTGGCCAAGATATGGGATATCAGTTGGCGCACCGCCCGCCTCGATGCCCACGAAACCTACATGGACACGCCCTACTACGAGCAGCTCCAGTACGTCGGCGATACACGCATCCAGGCGCTCATCTCCTACGCCGTCACCGGCGACGGCCGGCTGGCTCGTCAGGCGCTGCAGGCCTTTGACGATTCGCGCTTCCCCGCCGGCATCACGCGCAGCCGCTACCCCAGCTCGCTGGCGCAGACCATCCCCACCTTCTCACTGCTCTGGATCGGCATGGTCCACGACTGGTGGATGTACCGCCCCGATCCGGAGCCCGCGCGCGCATCGCTGCCCGGCACGCGCTCGGTGCTGCACTGGTTCGCCGGCTACCAGCAGCCCGATGGCCTGCTCGGCAAGCTTCCCTGGTGGAGCTTCATTGACTGGGTGTCCTCCGGCGAGATTCCCACTTATAACTCCAGCGGTGAATCCTGCATGACCACGCTCGAATACCTCGGCGCGCTCAACGACGCGGCCGATCTCGAGCAGCATATCGGCGATCCGGTCTTCGCCCAGCGCGACCGCGAACGCGCAGCACAGGTTCGCGACGGCATTTATCGACAGTGCTGGAATGCGCAGCGCGGCCTGCTTGCCGAAACACCGGACCGCTCCAGCTTCAGCCAGCAGGCCAACATTCTTGGCGTGCTGTACGACGTGATTCCACGGGATCGCCAGCAGGAAGTGCTCAAGAAAATGCTGGCCATCGAGCCGGGCACGACGCCCGACGGCATCCTGAGCGCCTCTTACTATTTCCGCTTCTATCTGGCTCGCGCGCTGGATCACGCCGGCATGGCCGACAGCTATCTCGACTCCATCGAGCCGTGGCGCAAACTGCTCGCGCTCCACTTCAGCACCTGGCCCGAGACTCCCGGCCATACCCGCTCGGACTCCCATGCGTGGAGCGCGCATCCCATCTACGATCTGCTCACCCTGGTCGCAGGCATTGAGCCGGCCAGCCCCGGATTCGCCACCGTGCGCATTGCGCCGCATCTGGGTGCGCTGCCCGGCCTCAAGGCCGCCTACCCGCATCCGCAGGGAATGATTCAGGTGCACTACAAGCGCCAGGACGGCGGACTGGACGCGACCGTTACTCTGCCCGGAAAACTCACCGGCACATTCGTCTTCGCGGGCAAATCCTGGCCGCTTCATCCCGGAGCCAATCACATCGACGCCCATTAAGCCGGCTCGATCTACTCTGGAAAATCGTTCCCCGGTGCGGGTAACACTGTTTCCCGCACCACGGCTAACGTGTTACAACTCCAGACATGGCAAAGGGAAAGCTCTCCACTCCACCAGGGCGCGTGAACCTGAGAATGCTCGCCGAGCACCTTGAGCTTTCGCAGACCACCGTCTCCCTTGTGCTGAACGATTCCCCGTCGGCCAAGTCCATTCCACAGGAGACACGCAACCGCGTCGTCGAAGCGGCTGCGCGGCTTAACTACCGCCCCAACTACTTTGCGCGCTCGCTGCGCCAGAGCCGCTCCATGAGCGTGGGTGTGCTCGCGCCCGACCTCAGTGAAGGCTACTTCACGCGGGTCATGAGCGGCGTGGTGGAGGAGCTAACCGCCGCGCACTACTTTTACTTCACCGCCTGTCACGACTGGAAGCGCGAGCTGATGGAAAAGTACCCACGCATGTTTATCGAGCGCGCCGTCGACGGTTTTCTGCTGCTCAATACGCCGGCCGATCACATTGACGTGCCCGTGCCCGTGGTGGCCATCTCCTCGCACAGCCAGGTCAAGAACGTCACCAACATCACCCTCGACCATCACCAGGCGGTGCGGCTGGCTATCGAGCATCTCCATGGGCTGGGCCATCGCCGCATCGCCATCCTGCGCGGTCCGCGCGCCATCCCCGACTCCGAATTCCGCTGGGAGAGCAGCCAGCAGGTGGCCCGCGAGATGGACCTCAAGCTTGACCCCACGCTCATCGTGCGCATCGATGCCGCCGGTTGGTCCATGAAGACCGGCCATCATCCCATGGCGCCGGAGATCGGCTACAAGCCCACGCAGGCGCTGCTGGAAAGAACCCGCGACTTCACCGCGCTGTTCTGCTTTAACGACATCGCCGCCATCGGCGCCATGCGCGCCCTCAAGGAAGCGGGTCTGCGCGTGCCGGAAGATGTCTCCGTGGTGGGATTCGACGATATTCTCTCCGCCGCCTATGCCACGCCTTCGCTCACCACGGTGCGGCAGCCGCTTAGGGAAATGGGCAAGCGTGGCGCACAGATTCTGCTGGAGCGCATCGCCGATCGCGAAAAGGATTTTTCAGGCGAAGTGGTCATGAGCCCCGAGCTGGTGGTTCGCGAGTCCACGGGGCCGGTGCCCGCGCGGCGCAGCATCTGAGCCACAGTCCCGCTCACCGCGCGGCTATAGCAAAATCAGAGTTGGTGTAAGGTGAGTTGATGCTGCAAGGTGCCGTTTTCCTCAAGAAAACGGCGCCTTGCACTATTTTAGCGACCCCACATGAACTTTGATTTAGCGCTAACCTAACTGCAGAACGATTCCATCCAGCGGCTGATGTAAACCTGCGCATGCGCCTCGCCGCAGTAGTGCCGCGCGCCCGGAGCATCAGCGGCCTCTTTCGTCCACTTCAAGATCGTCAGTTGCGCATCGCTACAGTGAACCGCGAGCCAGCGCACAGGATTCTGGCTCTCCTCGCCGCAGATTTCACATCGATAAATTCTGTCAATCACGCACCGGCCTCCACAATTGTTTTCTTTCGCTCGTCCGATATTATTCCAGCATCTGTAGATCGAGCGGTTCCACCAGCATGCAGTCCATGGCGCGCATCGGCTTGAGCGCCCGCTGCAGCGCCGAGGGCCTGCAGGGTTCCACGGTCACCACAAACGGCAGCGCATCGGCTGGATATCCCGCCTTCTGCACAATCGCGCGAATATTGATCTGCTCCTGCGCCAACGCTCCGGTAATCGCAGCCACAATGCCCGGACGGTCCTTGACCAGGAAGCGAATGTAGTGCGGCACCTCGAGTTCCGCGCCCAGGTGCGCCGGCGCTGAAGGAATCTCGACCCGCCGCGACCCGTGCGCGAGCGCCAGCAGATCGCTCACTACCGCGACAGCCGTGGGATGTCCACCCGCGCCGTGCCCCGAGAAAACCACATCGCCGCCATAACGGCCGGTGGCGATAACCATGTTCTCGGTGCCGTGCGACCACGCCAGCGGCGAACGCTGCGCCACCAGCATGGGGCCCACTGTGGCAGCCAGCTCGCTGCCCACCTGCTGCGCCCGCGCCACCTGTCGAATTGTGCAGCCGAGATCGCGCGCGTAGCTGAAGTCCACCGCCGACACCGCGGTGATGGGCCGCGGAATAATCTCTTCCGGATCGATCTGCGCGCGCAGCGCCAGCCGCATCAGGATGGCCAGCTTGGCCCGCGCGTCAAAGCCGCCCACGTCTTCAGTGGGATCGGCCTCGGCGTAGCCGCGCGCCTGCGCGTCGGCCAGCACAGCGGCATACTCCGCACCTTCCTCCATCCTGCTCAGGATGAAGTTACAGGTTCCGTTCAAAATCCCTTCAATGCGCTCGATGCGGTCCCCGGCCAGCCCCTGCTCCAGTCCCGGAATCACCGGAATGCCTCCGGCGACCGCGGCGCCATACTTCAGGTGGCCGCCGCGGGCCTCGGCCAGCCGCTCCAGGTCTATGCCGTGATAGGCGATGAGCTTCTTGTTCGCCGTCACCACGCTCTTGCCCGCTTCAAGGGCGCGCCGCACCCACTTGCCGGCGGGATCGAGCCCGCCCGCCAACTCCACAATCACGTCCGCATCCGACGCCAGCACCGCATCGGCGTCTTCGCTCCACACCACACCCGGCGGCGTCCAATCCGCGCGCTTGCGTTCCACGTTGCGGTTGAAGACATGCGTGAGCGCAAGTTCCTGCGGTTTCGATTCCACAAGAATGCGCGCCACCGAGCTGCCAACTGTTCCAAACCCGAACAGGGCGATACGCAGCGGACGCTTTGCGGATGGAGATCCGTTCACTTCTGACACCGGAGACTTCCTTTGTGCAAGAGTGCGGGGACTAGCCCTGACAACATCTCTCCCCGAACGACATCTCCGATGATACCTGACCGCATGCGGCGTGGGTGCGCACAAGGTTCCGCTCGTGTAACATCACTGTTGAGATGCGGCGCAGCTTCGCCATCCTGCTGATTCTGTTTTTCGGGCTCGGTCCGCTTTCGGCCACGCTCGAAGCCAGTGACGATGCCAGCCTCCCGGCCTGCTGCCGGCGGAATGGCGCACATCACTGCGCCATGACCGCAGAGATGGAGGCCATGCGGGCCAATTGGCAGCAGGACTCATCGCCTGCCTTCTCCGCGCCTTCCACTTGCCCGTACTATCCCGGCGCCGCGGCCGTGCTCACTGGTCCGGCTGCCGCGCTGGCAGCAGCCGCAGCCGCACTGCCTTCGCTCAGAACGCAGGCCTACCGGCAGGCCGCCTTTCACACCCGCATTCTCTCCGGCCCCGAACGCACCCGCGCCGGACGCGGACCTCCCGCAGCCATCTGACCTCAGCCACGGCTGAAGATCGCATCCTGACTTACAGGCCGTTCCTCTGCCTCCGCACGCGCGTGTGTGTTGTATGCGTGGAGCGCAACAGAAGCTTGTAACCGCGCATAATCCACGGCGCGCAGGTCCCCTCTTTATCCGTACTTTTCCCTATAGCCAGGCCACTATCCGCGATTGCACTGCGCGGCAGCGCCTGCATTCGATCGCATTCATTTGAGGTCATCTTTATGTTCCGACGTCTTTATCTTTCTCTTCCGCTTCTTCTGCTCGCCGCTTCCCTGCCCGCATTCGCAACCGTCTTTGCCACCGTCCACGGCATCGTGCACGATCCGCAGCACCGTCCCATCGCCGGAGCCGTGGTCACGCTCAAAGCGGCGGGCTCGGACTTCGTGCAGCGCGCCACCACCAACGCCGAAGGTGCGTTCGAGATGGAGCAGACGCCCATGGGAGTCTACTCGCTCGCCGCTACCGCGCCCGGCTTTGCCACCGCCGTCGAATCGCTCACTGTCTCTTCAAACACCAATCCCATCCTTCACATTCCGCTTGCACTCGGCTCCAATGCCGAGTCCGTCGTGGTGCATGGCGCGTCCAGCGCGGCTGACACCGTTACTCCCACCACGCTCATCACGCGCCAAATGATCGACCAGACCCCGGGCGCGGACCGCACCACCGGCATGGAGATGATTACCGACTACGTGCCCGGCGCCTACATGACCCACGACATGCTGCACATGCGCGGAGGCCACCAGACAAGCTGGCTCATCGACGGCGTGCAGATTCCCAACACCAAGATCGCCTCCAACGTGGGCCCGCAAATCGATCCCAAAGATATCGACTCGCTCGAAACCCAGCGCGGCAGTTACGCCGCCGACGTGGGCGACCGCACCTACGGCGTCTTCAACGTATTGCCACGGAACGGATTCGAGTACAACCGCCAGGGCGAGATGGTGTTCTATGCGGGCGATCTTTACACCGGCCAGTTGCAATACTCGCTCGGCGACCACACCGAGAAGACCGCATGGTACGCCAGCTTGAACGGGTCGCGCTCCAACTACGGACTGGCCACGCCGGTTGCCAACATCTATCACGACTCCACCAACTCGCAGAGCGCCTTCGTCTCTGTCATTCGCAACCAGACGCCCAAAGACCAGCTTCGCCTGGACTCGCAATATCGGCAGGACTACTTCCAGGTTCCCAACGATCCCGATCCAAATGACTACGAGTGCCAGTCCGACTACTACTGTTCCTACGGACTGCACGATGGCCAGACCGAGCGCGACCAGTTCACCATTGTCAACTGGGTGCATACCATCTCGCCCACCGCGCTCATCTCGGTCGCGCCCTTCTATCACTTCAACGAGTCCAACTACGACTCCAACGGCAACGACCAGCCGGTAGCGACCACATGGCATCAAAACTCCAACTACGCCGGCGCGCAGATGGACGCCCGCCTGGACAAAGGCTGGAACAGCTTTTCGGGCGGCTTTTACTCGTTCTACCAGCGTGAGAACGATTTGTTCGGCGTAAAAATCAACGACGGCAGCGCGCCTTCGCAACCCAACACCACATCGCAGGTCGATGCAGGGCTGGTCGAGTTCTACCTCGCCGACCATCTGCGCCTTGGCCAATATGTCACGCTGATTGGCGGCGAGCGCTTCTCAATCTACCGCGCCGGCCTCAATGAGACCGCCATCTACCCGCGCATCGGCGCAACTGTGCGCATCCCGCGCCTGAACTGGGTGCTGCGCGGATTCTACGGCCACTTCTTTCAGCCTGCCCCTGTGCAGACCGTCTCCAGTTCTGTGCTCAACTATGCAAGCAACCTGCCCGGCGGCGAAAACACCTTTACGCCGCTGCCCTCCGAACGCGACGAAGAACATCAGTTCGGCATCGCCATTCCCTACAAGGGATGGCTGCTCGACGTGGACACCTTCAAGAACCGCGTGAATAATTTTCTCGACCACTCCAATCTGGGCGAGTCGAACATGTACTTCCCCATCGCCGTCGATGGCGCGCTGGTGCGGGCATGGGAAATGACCCTGCGCTCACCGGATCTCTGGCGTCTCGGCGGGTTCCACGTTACTTATTCCAATCAGATCGCCGAGCAGCGCGGCAACATCATCGGCGGATTTACCTGCAGCGTCGCCACCGATCCGGCCTGCGATCTCGGCCCCGACTACGGGCCGGTGGATCACGATCAGCGCAACACGCTCAACACCGGATTCACCGCCAACCTGCCTTCGCGCGTCTGGTTTGCCAGCAACGTCTACTACGGGTCGGGATTCGTCAACGGCCTGGCCGGCACCGGCGAGGGTCCCTACCAGGGCGACTACCTGCCCTCGCACACGACCTTCGATGTCTCCGCGGGCCGCGCGCTGGGCGAACGATTTAGGCTGACGGCAAACGTGATCAACGTCACCAATCACCGCGTGCTGCAAGACAACTCAGTCACCATCGGCGGCTTCCACTTCAACGACCCGCGCCAGATCTCTGCCGAGCTGCGCTATCGCTTCAACTTCTAAACGCGGCGCGGATACTCTGCGCTCATCCTTGCGCCTTTCAACTGGCGCAAGGATGGGAAAGCGCGAACAGAATTTGATTTCACGACAGCGCGCTTACGCGCCGGAATCTTGCACCTCAAATAATCCCGGCAGCGCCGCGCCGGCCTTGGCTTCCACCACATGCGTAAAGGCGGCGGCGTTCAGCGGCGGCTCCGGGCCCACGTACACCGTTCGCGCGCCGTTGCGCCGCGCCCAGTGCACAAAATTCGCCGCCGGATACACCGACCCCGAAGTGCCTACCACCACCATCAGCGTGGCCCGCTGCATCTCGCGCTGAATGCGATCCATCTCCAGCGGAATCTCGCCGAAGAAAACAATATGCGGCCGCAGCATTGCTCCGCATGGGCAGCGGCCCACCTCGGTCAGGCTCGCGTACACCGCGCGATCGTCCACTGGCGCCGCGCCGCAATCCTCCGCGCAGCGCGACTTGGCCAGCTCACCGTGCATGTGCAGCAGATTCACCGAGCCGGCGCGCTCATGCAGGTCATCCACATTCTGGGTGCACAGAAAAAATCGCCCGGGCAGCCGCGACTCCAGCTCTGCCAGCGCCGCATGTCCGGGGTTGGGCTGCGCCCGGTGCGCCGCCGCGCGACGTGCCGAATAAAACGCCCACACGGCCGCCGGATTGCGCTGCCACGCCTCGGGCGTACACACATCCTCGATGCGGTAGCCCTCCCACAACCCGTCGGAGTCGCGAAATGTAGGCAACCCGCTCTCCGCGCTGATGCCCGCGCCCGTTAGAACAAAGACGCGATCAGTTGGCGCAATTGAAATGGTAGACATCGGCACACTCAGCAAACACTCAGTTCACAGACCTCGGCCAACTGACCGCAAAAACCGATCCCTGATCTCTGATCTCTGTCTTCACGGCTCCAGCAGAATCTTTCCCGTCGTCTTTCGCCCTTCCAGGTCAGTCTGCGCCTGCGCCGCCTGCGCCAGCGGATACAGGTACTCCGTGCGCAGCTTGAGCTCGCCGCTGGCGGCCCACTTCAGCACATCGCCCGCGCGCCACTCCAGCTCGGCGCGGGTGGCAATGTAGTGCCACAGCGTTGGCCGGGTCACAAACAGCGATCCCTTGCCGCTCAACTGGATCAGGTCAAGCGGCGGCACCGGCCCGCTCGACCCGCCGAATAACGCCACCAGCCCTCGCGGACGCAGGCAGTTCAGGCTTTTCTCAAAGGTCGTCCGACCCACCGAGTCGTACACCACGTCCACGCCCTTGCCGCCGGTGAGCCGTTTTACCTCGACCTCAAAATCCTGCTCGCTGTAAAGAATCACCTCAGCCGCGCCCGCCTCACGCGAAAGCTCGGCCTTAGCCGGCGTGGAAACCGTGGTAATGACCTGTGCTCCCAGCCGCGTGGCAATCTGCGTCAGCAGCAGTCCTACGCCACCCGCGCCCGCGTGCACTAGCGCTGTGTCGCCGGCCTTCAGCGGATATGTCGAATGGGACAGATAGTGCGCCGTCATGCCCTGCAGCATCGCTGCCGCGGCCTTCTCCGGAGCCAGCCCCTCGGGCGTCTTGACCAGTTGCGCCGCGGGAACCAGCGCATACTCGGCGTAGCTGCCCAACACGCTGGTCGAAGCCACCGCATCCCCCGCGGCAAAGCCCGACACGCCCGGCCCCAGCTCTTCCACCGTGCCCGCCGCTTCGCTGCCCGGCGTGAGCGGCAGCGCCGCCTTGTAGACGCCCTTACGGAAGTAAATCTCAATGAAGTTCATGCCGACGGCCTCGATGCGCATCAGCACCTGGCCGGGCCCCGGCTGTGGTATCGGCAGGTCTACCAGCTCAAGAACCTCAGGGCCGCCCGTCTCGCGAATTTGAATAGCTTTCATAACAGGGTAAGAATGAACCCTGAGGGCGAATGGCTGCAAGAGGGGGTGAAACAGGGATCAGGGATCAGGGAATAGGGATCAGAGAATAACTATCAGGGAACTGCGCAGCGGCGGGAAGGAAAGATTCTGCCGGCGCACAACAAAACGCACGGGGCAGAAGACGCTTCTTCTGTTCCCTATTCCCTGCTTTTAGAAGCTTCCGTCGGGCCGCTCGGTGAGAATGTTCTGCTCGTCCGGCGAAGACAGGCGCACCAGCCGGTCCACGGCATACGACGCAGGATGCTGCCCCGTATAGTAGTGCCGCACCTGCAGCTCGCCCAGCAGGCCGATGGCCAGCATCTGGATGCCGGAGACGATCAGCACCGAACCCACCACAAACATGGGCTCGTGATCAGCCATCACGCTCATCGACGGATGCATAATCTTCATGCCCAGTAGAATCATGGCCATCAGGCTGCCGCCCAGAATGCCGAGCGCGCCAAAGCCGCCAAAAAAGTGCAGCGGCCGGCTCATGTATTTCAGCAGGAAACGAATCGTCAGCAGGTCAAAGAACACGCGGAACGTGCGCCCGATGCCGTAGTGGCTCTTGCCCCGCTCGCGATGCACGTTGCGGATGGGAATCTCGCAGATCGACGCGCCATACCAGCTTGCCAGCGCCGGAATGAACCGATGCATCTCGCCGTAGAGCGGAATGTTATGGATCACTTCGCGCCGGTATGCCTTGAAGGTGGTGCCGAAGTCGTGGATGTCAACGCCCGACAGCTTCGCCATCAGCCAGTTGGCGCAGCGCGAAGGAATGCGCCGCAGCATAAAGTTGTCGATACGGTCCTTGCGCCAGCCCGAGACTACGTCGTAGCCCTCGTCCAGCTTTTCAAGAAAGCTGGGAATCTCGTTGGGATCGTGCTGCAGGTCTCCATCCATGGCCAGGATGAATTCGCCCGAGGCGTGATCGAAGCCGGCGGCCAGCGCCGAGGTCTGCCCGAAGTTGCGCCGCAGTTTCACCACCAGCACGCGGCTATCCACCGCGGCTATCTCTTCCAGCAGCTTGTAGGTACGGTCGTTCGATCCGTCGTCCACCAGGACAAGCTCGAAGCTGTCCCCGACCTGCTCCATCACCTGCTTCAGGCGGGCATAGAGCACCGTAACGTTTTCTTCTTCGTTATGGAAGGGCACAACAATCGAGTATTTAGCCATACGGAATTAGACGCTTAATGGATGCTGCTAGTGTATCCGACGATCCGTAAATATTGCTCGAAAACTTTCTAAAATCGAACCGTCATCGAATCATGAATCACAATCGTGCCGCACCCAATCAGCAATCCAGCTCGTCCAGCATCCCCTGCATCTCACTGAGCGCATGGCTGTTGCCGCTGCGCGCCGCGCATCCAATGCCGGCCTTGAGCCGCGTGACGGCCTCGGCGGTGAGCCCGGCCTTGACCAGCGTCTGCGCAGACATGAAGTAGCCCGCCGTGTAATCGGGGTCGTTGGCAAGCAATGTGTCGAACTCCGCCAGCGCCCCGGCCGCATCCCCACGGGCGGCCAGTTCCATGGCAATTCCATAGCGGGCAAAGCTGTTTTTGGAATCCAGCGCGAGAATCTCTTTCAGTCCTGCGATCTTGTCCATCGGCTCGTATCCGGCCCAGCAGCGACGCAGCTGGCCATGAATGATAATTTGCGGTTTTGGCAAGGATTGCCGAAACTGGTTCAGGATGCCTGATCCAACTTCGGCAGCGGCCAGTTCTATTGTAGCCGGGTTCTCGCGCACCAGCGGAGCGGGCTGAGACAAGGCGATTTCACAACCAGTTACGGGACGGGAACGGAGCACAAACTCTCATGAACGACCAGCAGACCGCACCCCTTACGCGCGCGGTGGCCAGTACCCAGTCGGAGATGACTGAGATCATTCTCCCCAACGACACCAACACCCTGGGCAATTTGCTCGGCGGCCGGCTGATGCACTTCATCGACCTCACCGGCGCCATGGCCGCCTATCGCCACTCGCGCACGCACGTGGTCACCGCCGCCATGGATCACATCGACTTCATCCGCCCCGTACACCTGGGCGATCTGCTGACGCTCAAGTCCTGCATCAACCGCGCCTTCACCAGCTCCATGGAAGTGGGCGTCAAGGTGTGGGCTGAGAACACCCGCACCGGCGAAATTTCGCATGTAGCCAGCGCCTATCTCGTTTTCGTGGCCATTGACGAGCATGGCGTCGTAGTCAAGGTGCCGCAGGCCGTGCCCGGCACTCCCGATGAGCTGCGCCGGTATGAAGGCGCGCTGCGCCGCCGCGAACATCGCGAAGCCGAAAACGCCCGCCGCACGGAAGCCAAACGGGCCACGGCCGCGCTCGAAGAGGTTGCCGGCAACGCGGACAACGTCGAAGACTGAAAAATGGGCTGGAACCCGGAAAAACGCCGTGGCCTGAAATTTATCTTGAACCAGCCGTGCCAGACCGCAGTTCAGACCATGTAGTACAGGCCGCGCCGTGCTGGCCGCGCAGTGGAAACCGCGCTCCTGTAAAATTTAATCAGAAAGAGGATTTCTTATGGCCCATTCCCATGCCATGCCGGCGCCCGTCGCGCTGCCTGGAGTCGCAAAGATCGTCGCCGTCGGTTCCGGCAAAGGCGGCGTCGGTAAAACCACCGTCGCCGTCAACCTGGCCGTCGCCCTCTCCAAGCTCGGCCAGCGCGTGGGCCTGATCGACGCCGATATCTACGGCCCCAACGTGCCGCTCATGATGGGTTCAAGCAAGCAGCCCAGCGTGGGCCCCGGCAACGTGATCGAGCCCAACCTCACTCATGGCATCAAGACCATCTCCATCGGCTACATTTCGCCCGGAGACAAACCGCTGGTGATGCGCGGGCCCATGCTTCACCAGATCATCCGCCAGTTTCTGCAGCAGGTGAACTGGGGCGAGCTCGACTACCTGGTCGTCGATCTGCCTCCCGGCACCGGCGATGTGGTCATCTCGCTGGTGCAGACCGTGCCGCTCACTGGAGCGGTGGTGGTCTCCACGCCCAGCGACGTCAGCCTTGAAGACGCGCGCAAAGCTCTCGCCATGTTCGCGCAGGTTAACGTGGAGGTTCTGGGCATAGTCGAGAACATGAGCCACTTCACCTGCCCGCACTGCCACCACGAAATCGACATCTTCTCCCGCGGTGGGGCCGAGCGCATGGCGCAGCAGTTCAACGTGCCATTCCTCGGGTCCATCGAGCTGATCCCCGCCATCCGCGAGGGCGGCGACCGCGGTCTGCCCGTCACGCTTGCCGGTCCCAAAAGCCCGCAGGCCGCGGCATTCTTCGACACCGCGCAAAAGCTCATGGAGCAGGCCGAGGCGGCCGCGGCCAAAGCAAAAGACGTAATCGAAATCAGTTGATCGTCTGCCGATGTAGAAAAAGCGGGGCATCGGATGCCCCGCTTTTTCTATTGCCTACAGTTCAGTGACGATTAGCGCCGCCAGTGGCCTTCCACCAGAACCCATCCGCCATGGCGATGTGCCCAGTGATGCGGGACCCAGACTGCGCCACGGTGCGGCGGATGCTCCCAGTGACCGCCCGCCCACGCATAGTGATGGCCGTCCCAGCGTTGATAGCCGGAAATCCATACCCATCCCGGATGCGGGGGCGGGCCGTAGTGCTCAACTACCGGCGGCGGCGGCCCGATGCGCACCACCACCTGCGCATTGGAAACTGCCGGAACCATAAAAGCTGCAAGCAGAAGCGCAAGAGCCAGTTTTTTCACGCGAGAATTACCTCCATGTTTTGTGCTATTCCAGAATCATACGTCTGTCCCGGAAGCCTGGTTGTAAAAACTCATTGTCGCGCGGATAGTTGCTCACCCTGTAAAAAATTCGTGCGCATAATTTTCCTGCGTAACTCCGACCTATCCCCACCCAATGCAGGCTCTTGCGGCTTTGGTCAGGCTGTGGATTTCTCCGCCTCGCGGGGTGTAAACAGATTGCCCAGCCGCTGAATCTGTCCGCCCACGCCGCTCAGCTTCTCCTCGATGCGCTCATAGCCGCGGTCCATGTGATACACGCGGTCCAGAATCGACTCCCCATCGGCCACCAGCGCGGCCAGCACCAGCGATGCCGAGGCGCGCAGGTCCGAGCACATCACCGCCGCCGCTGAAAGCCGCGCCGGCCCACGGACCGTGGCCGTTTTGCCGTCCACCTTGATGTTGGCGCCCATACGCACCAGTTCCTGCACGTGCATAAAACGGTTCTCGAAGATGTTCTCCGTCACCACGCTTACTTCCTCGGCCTGGGTGGCCAGCGCCATGTACTGCGCCTGCATGTCGGTTGGAAATCCCGGATACTCTTCGGTGGAGATATCGGCTCCGCGCAGCTTCTCCGCCCCGCGCACGCGCACCGAGTCGGCTCCCAGCACGTCCACCCGCGCACCCGCTTCTCTCAGCTTCGCAATCACCGCGCCCAGGTGTTCGGGATTGCAGTCGGCAACCACCAGGTCGCCGCCGGTGATCGCGCCCGCAATCAGAAACGTTCCCGCCTCGATGCGGTCGGGATTAATGCGGTAATGCGCGCCGTGCAAACGGCTCGTGCCCTGCACCCGAATCGTCGACGTGCCCGCGCCCTCGATCCTGGCGCCCATTGCCGTCAGCAGCGCGGCCAGGTCGGTCACCTCCGGCTCACGCGCACAGTTCTCCATCAGCGTTTCGCCCTCGGCCAGCACGGCCGCCATCAGCAGGTCTTCCGTACCGGTGACGGTGATCTTGTCAAACACCAGGTGCGCGCCGCGCAACTGCCCGATCCGCGAATTGACGCGCGCCTCCAGATAGCCGTGCTCCTGGGTGATCGTCGCCCCCATCTGCTCCAGTCCCTTGATGTGCAGATCGATGGGCCTGCCGCCGATGGCGCAGCCACCGGGCATGGCCACGCGCGCCATGCCGGCCCGCGCCACCAGCGGACCAAGCACCAGCGAGCTCGCCCGCATGGTCTTCACAATCTCGTACTTCGCCACCGGATCGGACAGTGTACGGCAGCAGATTGTGGTGCGATCCTGCGCTTCGCCCTCGCGCAACTCCACCTCCGCGCCCATCGCCTCCAGCAGCTTGCGCTCCGTCTCGATGTCCCGCACGTGGGGAATGTTTTCCAGGGTAACCGGCTCATCGGTAAGAATGGCCGCCGCCATGCACGGCAATGCCGAGTTCTTCGCGCCCGATACGCGAATGGTGCCCACCAGCGGATTGCCTCCGCGAATTACAAACTTGTCCATAAGGAAAAATGAAAGCTCTACCGGTTTCCTATCTGAACCGACGAGAAAGCAGTCAGGAGAGACTACAACTCTCCGGCTGCGGTTTCAATCTTCAAGTGTAAATGCGGGACGCGAGAACGGATGGGCGAAGCAGGTGGGAGCAAGCGGAGCCGCAGGCCGAAATCCGGCCCCGCCGGAAGATCAGTTGCTCGCTATCGGCTGAGCAGCCGGCTGCTCAGCGGGCAGTTGAGCTGGCAGCCGTTCGGCGGGCGCAAGGTCCAGCGGCTCGGTGAGAGAGAATAACAGGACCGTGCCCGGCTCCAGGTCAGCCTGCGGATGGTTGACCAGCAGGTGTACTGTGATCGCGCCTGCGCCGATCAGCGTGCCAGCCAGCGCGCCCACCGGCCCGGCAACCACTGCGCCGGTGATCGCTCCGGCACCCACCGCGCCGCCGTACTCCATGCTGTCCTTCTTCATGCGCGAATCGGGGCTGATCTCGCCCTCCGATCCCACCCGCGTCCGCGAGCCTGGCGCGCCCATGGTCTGCGCATAGAGCCGGTGCCGCGAGCCATCGGGCAGAACCACCGTCTCGGGCCGCAGCAGCATGGAACCGTGCCCGCCGGTGCGACCGCTCGAAACCTCAACGACCGTCCCGTCGATCTCAGACCCAGTGGGAATCAGGATCTGGCTGCCGCGATAGACATCCGATGCCACACGCGCGTGGAACGGATCGCCAGGCTGGTTCATCGCCGTGGAGAGCCGGCCCAGCAGCCGTGCACGAATCTCCGTGCCATCGCCCAGTTCGCCGGGCGGCAGCGCCGCCGGATGCACGATGTCCCCATCGGGATTGTTCGCGGCGGTGCGCTGGTTCAACTGCGGCTGCGCGGAGGGAGACGGCTCCGACGCCACCTGCACAATGCCGTCGTCATTGCCGGTCACATAGCTCGAATCCTGCTGCGGTGCTGGTTGCACCAATGCCGGCTGCACGATAGCCGGCTGCGCCGGGCCTGGCTGAGTTATAGCTGGCTGGGTGGCAGCTGGCTGCGCGGGCGTCGCATAATGCGCAGCGGGCGGCTTGGGCGCCGGCTGTGGCGGCGCGCTGTCGGTGATCGTGTCGTCCGGAGGAGGATTCGAGGTGCCCGCATAGGGACTCTGCGAACTCTGCGCCACAACCATGGCTACGGCTGCAATGAACAAGGCGCCCACGAGAATTTTGCGATTCATACCACTCCTTCAGGCGATTCGTTCCCCGCGCGGGAATCTCCCTTCCCATTTGAAACCCGCCGGCAGTGAAAAAGTTGCCTACTCGGTCCGGCCCGGTCGCGGTTCAACGGCAAATCGCCTAAGGTAAGGCTAGCGCGCAGCATGCGAACACTCTATAGACGCAGCCGCGACAGGTGCCGCGCACGGCACGAATCACGAAAGGTACTCCCGGGCCTTTTACTCGAATGACTTACGCCGGCCGCAGCGCCGGCAGGGCAGACGCTCAGGCCCGATTTGCTAGAATCCAAAAGGAATACAACATTTCTGCGCGCATTTCAACGAAATGTTGACCGACCTTTGAATTCCAGGGAGATCCGCAAATTGCAAGAGCTTCTGAACATGATTCGAAGCGCTGCCGGAGAAGCACTTGCCGTGGATCGCCGCCCGAAACTGAATGACCGGCTGCTGCACCGCATTGCGAGGAGCGATATGACTGAGATTGTTGCCATCCGCGCCCGCGAGGTTCTTGACTCGCGCGGCAATCCCACCGTGGAAGCGGACGTGATTCTGGAAAGCGGCGCGATGGGGCGCGCCATCGTACCGTCGGGCGCATCCACTGGCGAGCATGAGGCCGTGGAGCTGCGCGACGGCGATAAAAGCCACTACCTCGGCAAGGGCGTTCTGCAGGCCGTGGCCAATGTGGAATCGGTGATCGCTCCCGAGCTGGAAGGCATGGACGCGGCCAATCAGCGGCTCATCGACCGGACCATGATCGAGCTCGATGGCTCGCCCAACAAGAGCAAGCTGGGCGCCAACGCCATCCTGGCCGTCTCCATGGCCACCGCGCGGGCCGTGGCGCAGACCCTCGAGATTCCGCTCTACCGTTATCTCGGCGGCGTCAATGCCAGCATTCTGCCCACGCCCATGCTCAACGTGCTCAATGGCGGCGCGCACGCCGACTCCAACGTCGATTTCCAGGAATTCATGATCATGCCGGTCGGCGCAGAGCGCTTCAGCGACGGCCTGCGCTGGGCCGCTGAAACCTTCCACACGCTCAAGGGCGTGCTGAAAAAGAAGGGCTACAACACCGCCGTCGGCGACGAAGGCGGATTCGCACCCTCGCTCAAATCCAACACCGAAGCCATCGAGCTGATCCTTGAAGCCATCGACGCCGCCGGCTACAAGCCCGGCGAGCAAATCGCCATCGCACTCGATCCCGCATCGAGCGAGTTCTACGACAAGGACAAAAACAAGTACGTCTTCAAGAAGAGCGACCAGCGCGAGCTGACCAGCGAGGAGATGGTACATTTTTACGACAACTGGGCCCGCCAGTACCCGATTGTCTCGCTCGAAGACGGCTTGGCCGAGGACGACTGGGAGGGATGGCGCATCCTGACCGACAAGCTGGGCAGCAAGATTCAACTGGTGGGTGACGACATCTTCGTGACCAACGTGGCGCGCCTGCAGCGCGGTATTGAAGAGGGCGTAGGCAACTCAATCCTCATCAAGGTGAACCAGATCGGCACGCTCACCGAGACGCTCGAAGCCATCGAACTGGGCCGCCGCTACGGTTACACGGCCATCATGTCGCACCGCTCCGGCGAAAGCGAAGACACCTTTATCGCCGATCTGGCCGTGGCCACCGGAGTCGGCCAGATCAAGACCGGCTCGGTGAGCCGCACCGACCGCATCGCCAAGTACAACCAGTTGCTCCGCATTGAAGAGGAACTGGGCTCGGGCGCCGTCTATCTCGGCATCGAGAGCATCAACTACAACGACTGAGTTCTTCCATCATTCCACGCAACTGCATGCTGGGTGCCCCAGGTCTCGATTTTGAGACCTGGGAAAGCACAACCGTCAATTCCAAATTCTGACTCCGCTCGCGACGCTAACTCCGCTAACTGAAGGAATCCGCCCGTGTCCAAACGCCCACTCGTCCTCACCATCCTCGACGGATGGGGTTACAGCGCTGAAACCGCCAACAACGCCATCGCGCTTGCGCGCAAGCCCACTTACGACAAATTGCTGCGCGAGTTTCCCAACACGCTCATCCGCGCATCCGAGCATTTTGTCGGCCTGCCCGACGGCCAGATGGGCAACAGCGAAGTGGGCCACCTGAACATCGGCGCCGGCCGCATTGTGCGGATGGATATCACCCGCATCGATGCGCAGATCGCCTCCGGCGAGTTCGGCAAGAATCCCGCAATCGTCAAGGCCATGCAGCGCGCCCGCGAGGGTGGACGCCAATTGCACCTCTTCGGACTGGTCTCCGACGGCGGCGTACACTCGCACCAGCAGCATCTCTATGCGCTGCTGCGCACGGCGCACGAGAATGGTGTCGAGCGCGTCTTCGTCCATGCCTTCATGGACGGCCGCGATACCCTGCCCACCTCGGGCGCTGGCTACATTGCGCAACTCGAGCAGAAGATGCGCGAGTACGGCACCGGCAAGCTGGCCAGCGTGAGCGGACGCTACTACGCCATGGACCGCGACCGCCGCTGGGAGCGCGAGCGCAAGGCTTTTGACGCCATGGTCAACGGCAACGCCGAAGGCGGCGCTTACGCCAATGCCACTGCGCGCATCAAGGAGAACTACAACAGCGGCACCACCGACGAGTTCCTCATCCCCTTCGTGGTTACCGACGCCGCCGGCAAACCCGCCGGCCAGATCCGCGACGAGGACGTCTGCATCAACTTCAACTTCCGCGCCGACCGCGCCCGCCAGATCACCCGTGTGCTGGCCCGCGAGAGCGGACTCAACGCGCAGGGCGGCCGCAATCTCGACTCCTGGGAGAGCCTGGACGAAATCATTCCGCGCTCTGAAATCCCCCAAAAGCTGCACTACGTCTGCATGACCCAGTACGACAAGCTCTACGAACTGCCCCTGGTAATTCTGCCCGAGTCCATGGACAACATCCTGGCCAATATCCTCTCCGCGCATCAGCTTCGCAACCTGCGGGTGGCGGAGACCGAGAAATTCGCGCACGTGACCTACTTCTTCAATGGCGGCATTGAAACGCCCTTCCCCGGCGAAGACCGCGCGCTGATCCCCTCGCTCAAGGTCGCCACTTACGATCTGGCTCCCGAAATGCGCGCCGAAGCAATCGGCGACACCATCGTGAAGGCGGTCAACGATACGGCATTCGACCTGATCGTCGCCAACTTCGCCAACGCGGATATGGTGGGCCATTCCGGCCGGCTGGAGCCCACCATCAAGGCCTGTGAAGCCGTGGACGCGCAGCTCGACCGCATCTACAAGGCGGTGAAGGAGCGCAACGGAAGCTGGCTCATCACCGCCGATCACGGCAACGCCGAGCAGATGGTTGACCCGGCCAGCGGCGGTCCGCACACCGCCCACACCACCAACCCGGTGCCCATGATCTACGTGAGCCAGGACGCAGGCAGTTATCGCCTGCGCAGCGATGGGTCGCTGCGCGACATCTCGCCCACGCTGCTCAACCTGCTCGACCTGGGGCTGCCCAAAGAGATGACCGGCGGCGACCTGCGCGTACCCGTTGTGTAATAAGCGCTCGAGCAATCGAGTAAATAAAAAAGGCCTCCGCGATGGAGGCCTTTTTATTTGCCGGAAACCCGGATTAACGCGGTCGCAGCGACTTGATCGCCGCAGGCAGATGCTCTTCAATCAGCCGGGCGCGCGCCGCAGCGAGGCCGCTCAGGTACGAAGGCGCGGGCGTGGCCGTCAGCACCAGCGTGAGCGCGCTCACCGAAAAGACAAGCCCTGCGATACCGGCCGAAACCAGCATGTGATACATGTCGAAGATGTCCAGGCCCAGGACCTTGAACGCCACGTGTTCGAGCGGATTGACATGCCGCAGCACCGCCAGCGCGAAGAGGAAGAACAGAGCCGCCAGCGACGTGAGCGCAGCGAGCGCCGCATCCAGGCTGCGGTGGAAGTTCTGCCGCGAACGGCAGCGTGCGCACTCGGCAAAGTGGCTCTCGTAGTCTCTCCTCATCTCAGGAGATATCCCGGAGATGTCGTAGCGCCAGCTCGCCAAAATCGCGCCCACAACTCGGTCGGTGCATCGGGTTCGTGCCATAGCCATAAGGACTCGCTTTGCAAAGGATGAGATAAACCGCCCACCTTCGGCGGTCGCTGGCAACGATGAGCTACCACTTTTGGATGCTCTACCCGCTCAAGCGGATTCGCTTATCGTGGCCTGTTCCACCCCTGGGCAGGTGCGCCGGGGGCGTGTTTCGCTTCCATTGCCGCTCGCGTTCTTGCCATAGAACGCCTGTTATCACTATTGTAACGCGTTCTGTCAAAAATGAATTGGCGAAAGAGGTTCATGCTGTGCGGCCACCACCAGGCGGTTGGCCAGTAGGCTGGGCCGGCCCGAAAGAGCGCGCTCGGCGGCGACTCTGGCAAGCTCTGGAAGATTATTGCTTTCAGATAGATGCGCCAGAATCACATAGGCGGCCTGGCCATCGTATCCGTTGGCCAGAAAATCCGCCGCGGCCTCGTTGGAAAGATGCCCAACCCGGGAAAGCACCCGCTGCTTCACCGACCACGGATACGGTCCGTCGCGCAGCATTTCCAGATCGTGATTTGACTCAAGCAGCAACAGGTCCACCCCCCGGAGTTGCGCCTTCACGTTCGGCGTCACGTAGCCCAGGTCGGTCGCAAAGGCCATCCGCACCCCCTGCGATGTGAACACAAAGCCCACCGGATCGGCCGCGTCGTGGGGGATGGTGAACGGGCTCACGTCGAGATCGCCAATCACGAACGGCTGGCCCGCCTGGAAGTACTCCACCGCCGGCAGCCACGCCGGATCCTCCTTAACCGCGGCAGGCTTGCCCGGGGCGAGCTTGACCGGGTCGAGTTTGCCCGGATCAGGCTCGGCCAGCTCAGTCTCGCACAGCGGTGCTTCCGCCGACTCCGCGGCAGCCGCGGCTTCCATCGCATCCAACTCGCCGTCTCCAGAGGCCACGGCTGGCAGTTCCGCTGCCTGGCGGCGCTGCTCCAGCCATTGCGCATAGGTCATCTGGCGCCGCGGCGTCAGCCACCGCATCCACGCGCGGTGCGTTGCCTCTGTAAAGTACACCGGAATGCCCAGCCGCCGCGCGATCACCGCCAGTCCATTCACGTGGTCCTGGTGCTCGTGCGTCACCACAATCGCGTCCAGCGTGGCAGCATCCTCACCCGCCAGCTTCATGCGCCGCAGCAGTTCGCGGCAGCTCAGGCCCGCATCCACCAGAATGCGCGTGCGCCCTCCGGTAACCACCGTGCTGTTGCCTTTTGATCCCGAGGCCAGAACCGTAAAGCGCACCATGCATCGAGCATACCGCGAATCTGCATGCGATTTCGGTGCAAATCCGCGCCACGGTAGCGCCCGTGATACGTGCCCTGTGCAACAAAGATTGTAGTCGTTACAACACTTAGATCACGTTACGGAAGCGGCAACTCCGTTCATCTTGCTCTGCCGCAAATGTGCAATCCAATAAATTCCCGCAACTTGCTACGATCAATTTCGGAATGGGGCACTGCGAGAGACACTCGCGGAGATTTGGGGGGGGAAATGGGATTGTTTACTGGATTGTTCAAAGGCAAGAAAGCGGACGAAGCCGATGTGGACCTGTTGTCGGCTTGTTCGGCGCAAGACTCTGAGGAGTTCATCAACTATCTGCGCGGCAAAGACCGGCAGTTCAGCCAACCCGGCCGCAGCATCCGGGAAGAGTTCAAAGTCTGGCTCGCCTACAACACCAAGAGGCAGGCACACGCAACCTCTTACAACGCGAACCGTGAGTTCGCCACCGCAATGCGGAAGTAGCAACAGAATCGCGCCGCGCATTCGCGCGCTTCCAGCTCGGCAGAGGCCGCCCTCCACAATGGGCGGCCGCTTTTTTGCCGCTGACCGCGATCGCCAATAGACGCTCCGCCGCACCGCTCGATCGGGACACAGGTTCAGGTGGAACGGTGTGAGCTTGAGCCTGCGAAGATCTAGAGCGTCCGGGCCACGGCAACGCGCTTCGAAACAGTGACGCTCACTCCGCGCCCGGCAGCAGCGCCGGAATCTCGATGCTCACCAGCGTGCCGCGGCCCGGGTTGCTGCTCACGTTGAAATGCGCCTGATCGCCGTACAGCACCTCCAGCCGCTGCTGCACATTTTTCATGCCGATGCCCGCGCCGTCGCGCCGCAATGCCGATGCCGGCCGCTGCCCCATGCCCACCCCGTCGTCGGCCACCTCGATCAGGACGCGTCCACCATCCAGCCGGCTGCGCAGCGTCACTGTCCCGCCGTGGATGCGCGGTTCGAGCCCGTGCTTAATGCTGTTTTCAATCAATGGCTGCAGCAGGATGCTGGGCACCAGCACTTCCAGCGTGCGGGGATCGATCTCTTTTTCCACCCGCAGCTTGTCAGCGCCGAACCGCACCACCTCGATATCGAGATAATCGTCGGTAAAACGCAGCTCCTGGCTCAGCGGCACATACGTGTCGTGGTCGTTCAGCAGCGCGCGCAGAATATTGGCGAGCTTCACCGTCATTTCCCTCGCCAGTTCCGGCCGGCTGCGCACCAGCGCGGCAATCGAGTTGAGCGTGTTGAACAGGAAGTGCGGATTGATCTGCCGCTGCAGCGCGTCAAGCCGCGCCTCCAGAACCAGCCGCTTCTGTTCTTCGAGCGACATCTCCACCCGCAGCGCGTTCCACACCTTGAGCGCAATGCCCACCACAATCGGCGCGCTCAACCACACCAGCGCTTGCAACCAAAGCGCGTCGGCCCGCAGCGCGAACAGCCGGCGCGGAAACATGTGCGATATCCAGTCGCGCACCATCTCCAACGCAGCAATCAGAAACAACAGCAGTATCTGCCGATCGATGCGCGGCTTGTGCAGGTTGCGCCGCACCCAGCGGTAAAGGCTCAGATCGATGAACGGCGTAAACGACCAGATCCCCTCCTTTTCGACAAATCGCCCAATGAGCCCCGCGGCCAGCCCCAGCGCCGCATTGAACGGCAGCGACAGGTACTCATGGTGCAACATCGCCGGAATCGAAAACACCGCGCCGCTCAGCATGGCCCAGTAGGGGCCAACCAGCAGACCCAGCAGAACCGTCGTATCAAACGAAATATCCGCGGCCAGAAAGTTGGGCACCAGGATACGCAGATAGACGCCGATGGTCAGCGGCACCAGAAAGAACGCGAGCAAAGCCAGAGTCTGCCGATGGCGGCGCTGTTCTGCGAAGAGCAACCGCCGGAAGCTCGATGCGCGCGCGAGAATGCTGGCCACCGAAGCCATCACTCCCAGCTTCACCAGCAGCGTAATGAGAATCAGCGTATCCGTCACGTCACAAATGTATCGCGCCGCGCCGCCGCCTATCGAATGAATCGGGCGGCTGGCGTGCCGCGGCAGACTTCGGCGCTGCGCCCGGGAACGTCCGGGGCTCAGGCCGGGTGCTCCGCGACGTAAAATAAAACCATGGCAATGGATAGTGTGAAGAAGGTTGCCGAAGCCGACTTCCCCACCCGCTGGGGGCACTTCAGGATTCTCGGCTTCGAAGGCGACGCCACCGTATCGCGTCCCGGCTGCACCCCGAACTGCGAAACCGAGGGGCTGGTCGCTCTGGTCATGGGCGACGTTCACAGCGCTCCGCCCATCGTGCGCATCCACTCCCAGTGCCTCACCGGCGACGTGTTCGGCTCGCTGCGCTGCGACTGCCGGCTGCAACTGGAGTTGGCGCTCAAACAAATCGGTGAAGCCGGCGCGGGCATTCTGCTCTACGAGCAGCAGGAAGGCCGCGGCATCGGCCTGATGGCCAAGTTAAAAGCCTACGAGCTGCAGGACCACGGCCGTGACACGGTCGAGGCCAACGTGGAACTCGGCTTTGCCGCCGACTGCCGCGGCTACGAGCTGCCCGCCGCCGTGCTGCAGCTGCTCGGCGTCTCCGCGGTCCGGCTCATCACCAACAATCCGGCCAAAGTGGCCGCGCTGGAAACGGCGGGAATCCAAGTCGCCGAGCGCCTCTCCGCCGAAGTCGAGCCGCAGGAAAGCTTCGAGCGCTACCTGCGCACCAAGCAGGAAAAGATGGGCCACATTT
The DNA here is from genome assembly GCA_036267475.1 of Occallatibacter sp. Lineage (GTDB taxonomy): Bacteria > Acidobacteriota > Terriglobia > Terriglobales > Acidobacteriaceae > Telmatobacter. Next base: position 49,809 of record DATAVZ010000002.1, on the reverse strand, counting down.
TAGAGATGGTCGTAAGCGAAGATCAGACGGAATAGCGAATACCCTTCGAGCAGTTAAGACCTTGTCATCCTGAGCGAGTCGCCGCGGCGACGAGTCCAAGGATCTGCGGTTGCTTCTCGCGAAGCTCAAATCGTAAGAAAAACGTTAGTTCCGCAGCGCCTTCAGCACCTTTGCCGTGGTCACCACCTGCCCCACGTGCCGTTGCGTGTGGTCGGCAACGTGAACTAGCGCGCCGCCAATCGAAGTGGGCAACTGCTTGCGCCCTACGCCGCGAAAGGCGTTGAAATCCGCCGCGGCCAGCACGCGAACTCGCTCCGCCGCGTTGCTGAATGAGGTTTCGACTTCGGCAAGCAACTCCGCTAATGACTCTTCCCCGGCCTGCTCCGCCTTCAGCAACGCAAGCTGATCCGGGGTAAGCTGCCCGCCCTCGGCATAGGTGAGGATGCGGTCCACCGAACGCGCGATGTGCCGCAGATGAAAGGCGATCGCATTCAGCCCCAGCGGCTGCGAGTGCACCTCCTCATCGCTCAGACCTTCGGTCCACTTGATTAGATCGTCCTGCGCCAGTTCGAGCGCATGCAGGACAGCCCGGCTCAGGGCAGGCACATCTCCATGCGTGCCGCGCAGCCAGGGTTCAACATAAGGTGCGGGAGGAGTGCTCATCGATCTGGTCCTTATCCCGCGCTCTTCACCCGCACCACGGTGATCTTCTCAAATCCCTCTTCGAAGACCGGCGGCTTGAGCTTTTCGGCCATCTTGCGCATCGCATCTTCGCTCACCGAGCGGTCGCGCTGGCGGTTGCGGTCCAGGCACACTTCGAGCGGCACATCGAAGAACACCGCCTGCACCTCATAGCCAAAGCTCTTGGCCATCTTGATCCACTGCCGCCGTTCGTGAACCGAAAGATTGGTCGCATCCACATAATTCCACGGCATGCGTGCAATCAGCCGCGCGCGCAGCAGCGAGCGCAGCGTGGAAAACACCAGCCCCTGGTAGCGCTGCTCCTCCACATCGTCAAACAGAATATTGCGCAGCAGGTCGCTCGAAAGCGGGGTGACCCCGCGGCGGCCGAACCACGTCGTCTTGCCCGAGCCGGGCAGTCCAATGGCCAGCACCACGTAGCCTTTGGGAACCTGCGACGATTTTTCTGAAGCGGCCGGCGCTGGAGCCGACGGCATCTCCGGCTGCGTCTCTACCTCAAGACGCCCCGAGCCGCTCTGCTCGCCCCACTCCGGCTTGGAGGCCCACTGCGGCTTGCCCGCTGCGCGCTGGCTCTGCGGCTGCCGCGCTTCGTGTCCAGGATGGGCATGGGTGTGCCGTGCCGGCAGATCATCGTTGTACGACGGCACCAGTGGCGCCGGCTGATTCGGTGGAAGTTCCTGGCCAATCTTGCCAGTAGATTCTGAAGTATTGGGAGCGCGTCTGGAGCGTCTTCTCATGCTGCCTTTTTAACCCGTGCTGTACCTTCTCCGAATAGCATACAACCCGGGCAGGCCGCAATCATAACCGTTGGCCGCCTTGGGTGTTGCGTGTGCCATCCCAGACACCTCTACTCCGCCGCGGCATTGCCGGCCACGGAGACCGTGAGCCGGGCCGCGGCCGCAAACGTTAACGTTTCGCCGCCGTCGTCTCAGATGTTACGATCAAGAGTTTGGTGGAATCGCCTGCACGGCCTACTCCAGACTCCGCGTATTTTACGGCGTTTTTCCAGTCACCGTAAGGCGAAGTCGCTGCGGCTGAGTGCGTTTTCCCTCTGGGGAAAAGCATCGCCCGCAGCGCCAGAAATGTCGCAAAGACCGGAAAACTGCTCGAGTTCAGAAACTACAACCTCACTGAAGTTCAAGGAGAAACAGCACATGGCAGTTAAGGTTGGAATTAATGGCTTCGGCCGCATCGGACGCAACGTTTTTCGCGCCGCGCTCGGCAATCCGGAGATTGAATTTGTTGCCGTAAACGATCTCACGAGTCCGGCGACTCTGGCTCACCTGCTCAAGCACGACTCGATTCTGGGCAATCTCAAGCACGACATCGTCGCCGGCGACGACTTCATCTCGGTCGACGGCAAAAAGATCAAGGTCTTTGCCGAACGCGATCCCGCCAAGCTGCCCTGGGCCGACGTGGGCGCGCAGATCGTTGTCGAGTCCACCGGCCACTTTACCGATGCAACCAAAGCCAAGGCTCACCTCGGCGCGACCGTCAAGAAGGTCATCATCTCGGCTCCGGCCAGCAATGAGGATCTTACCGTCGTCCTCGGCGTCAACCAGGACAAGTACGATCCGGCGAAGCACAATGTCATCTCCAATGCCAGTTGCACCACCAACTGCCTGGCCCCGGTGGTGAAGGTGCTCATCGAGGAGTTCGGCATGGTCTCCGGCATCATGACCACCATCCACAGCTACACCAACGATCAGGTCATCCTCGACTTTCCGCACAAGGACCTGCGCCGCGCCCGCGCTGCCGCCCTCAACATGATCCCCAGCTCCACCGGCGCGGCCAAAGCGCTCAAGCTGGTCATCCCCGAGGTCGCCGGAAAGCTCGACGGCTTTGCCATCCGCGTCCCAACCCCGAATGTCTCTCTCGTCGACCTCACCTTCATCAGCGAGAAGACCACCGACGCTGACGGCGTAAATGCCGCGCTCAAGACCGCCAGCGAAGGCAAGCTGAAGGGCATTCTCGGCTACGAAGCCGGCGAACTGGTCAGCTCCGACTTCAAGGGCGACCGCCGCAGCTCGATCGTCGACGCGCCGCTCACCAAGGTGGTCGGCAACAGCGTAAAGGTGCTCAGTTGGTACGACAACGAGTGGGGCTACTCCAACCGCGTCGTCGACCTGATTGGCTTCCTCGCCTCCAAGGGCTTATAGCCTCGAAGGGCCTGTAAGACGTTCTAATCTCCGGACTCTTTCCCCGGCCGCTGTAGCCTATAAGCGGCCGGGAGAGAGCTCCGAGCCGCGGCGCACGAGCCTGAGACTCTCCCATGCGGACTCAGTTTGAACACAACGAGATCGCGGCGCCTCAACCTTCACAACGGCGCTCTCTTTCATCGCTGCCGTTGGGTATTACTCTCCGCGTGACATGCATTTCCGTCCCCTTCGGCCAGACAAGTTCCACGGCTCGAATTGCGACGCCCAGGTGAGACACTTGCAATGACACGAACCATCATCTCCGGCGGCTCGCCCTACGAGCCCATCATCGGTTTCTCCCGCGCCGTGCGCGTCGGCAACGTTGTTCACGTGGCAGGCACTGGCCCTGTAGGCGCGGATACTGAAGATGTAACCGGGCAGACACGGCGCATCTTTGCCATTGCCGAGAAGGCGCTCGCCCAGGCCGGCGCTACGTTCAATGACGTGGTCGCAACGCGCATGTACCTCACGCACGCCGAAGACTGGGAGGTTATCGGACGGGTCCACGGCGAGTTTTTCGGAAACATTCGTCCAGCCGCCACCATGGTCGTCGTTGCGGCGCTGCTCAACCCCGCATGGCACATCGAGATGGAGTTCGAGGCCATCCTGCCTTAGCCAGACACCGGAATCCCGATCCCTGACACCTGAGAAAGGTTTCGCATCATGTCCAAGCTCACCATCCGCGACGTCGAACTAGCCAACAAGCACGTCTTCATCCGCGTCGATTTCAACGTGCCGCTGTCTGAAGACGGCGCGACCATCACCGACGACACGCGCATCGTGGCCACACTGCCCACCATTCAATATGCGGTCGAGCATAAGGCCAAGGTCATCCTGGCCTCGCACCTCGGCCGTCCCAAGGGTAAGCCCGATCCAAGATATTCGTTGCGCCCGGTGGTCGACCGCCTGCGCGAGCTGCTCGACCAGAAAGAGAACGACTACTCCATCAACGTGGCCTTTGCACCCGACTGCGTGGGCGAAGTCGCTTCCGAGCTGGCGCGGCAGCTTGAATCAGGCCAGGTGCTTCTGCTTGAGAATCTCCGCTTCCACGCCGAAGAAGAGGCCAACGATCCCGCGTTCTCCAAAGCCCTTGCCTCGCTGGCCGAAATCTACGTGAACGATGCGTTTGGCGCCGCCCATCGCGCCCACGCGTCCACCGAGGGCATCGCCCGCCATGTCAAGACCTGTGTCGCCGGGCTGCTCATGGAAAAAGAGATCACCTATCTCGGCAAGGCGCTCGAAGCTCCCGAGAAGCCCTTCGTCGCCATCATCGGCGGCTCCAAGATCTCCGGCAAGATCGACGTGATCGATAACCTGCTCGACAAAGTCGACACCCTGGTCATCGTCGGCGGCATGGCCTACACCTTCCAGCGCGCGCTCGGCATCACCACCGGTAAATCGCTTGTGGAAGAGGACAAGATCGACATGGCGCGCGAAGCCATCGCAAAGGCGAAGGCCAAAGGCGTCCATCTTCTTCTTCCCGTCGACAACATCCTCGCCGACAGCTTCTCGCCCCACGCCCAGACCCAGCCATGGGATACGTCGAAGCACTTCCCCGCCGACTGGCAGGGCCTTGACATCGGCCCCCAATCGATCGCGGCGATCGAGAAAATAATCGCTGGCGCGAAGACTGTGGTCTGGAACGGCCCGGCGGGCGTCTTCGAGTTTGCCCGCTTTGCTGTGGGCACCAACGCCATCGCCAAAGCCGTTGCCGCCAACAAAATCGCCATCTCCATCATCGGCGGCGGCGACTCAGTAAGCGCCATCAACCAGGCCGGCGTGGCCGCCCATATCACCCACATCTCCACCGGCGGCGGCGCCAGCCTCGAGTTCCTCGAAGGCAAAAAGCTGCCCGGCGTGGAAGCGCTGACCGACAAGTAAGCATCCTGTGGCCGCCACGCAGCACGACGTGCGCGGCCACACTCTCCACAAATACCTCCATACGCCGCAGGAGTTGAACCGTTGGCCTATTACACGCGAGTCCTGTCCAGGCAAGAGGACTTCCCTTCCTTTGAAGAGCTGGCTGACCTGGTCCGCACCGGGCATTCCGATTGCAAACTCACCGTCGAAGAGGGTGACGAAGAGTTCTGGGAGACACTTTTGCTCTCCGGTTATGGCGACGTTGAGATTGCCCTGATCGAGCGCAACCCGGTCGCGGACGGCTCGGTTGGCCAGGATGAAGTTGCGGATTTCCTTGAAGAGACAAGAGACTGCAAACCGGAAAGCGGCGTTCAGTGGCTCCACGAATTTCTGCATGAGGCCAGGACAATCTATACCTTCCAACCCCTCGCCGGAGCCGAGTCCGAAGAGGGTTCCGCCGCGCTTCACGCGCTGCGCTCGGCCCTGTGGGAACGCGGCGAAGCAATCATTCAGGCCGACCTGGAGGGATTCACTAATGAAGAGGGCTACCATATCGTTTGGCAGTTCTCTGACACGGTATCGGGCGCGTGGAATATGGGTGTGCTCAAAGATGGAAGCTGGCATCACTTCAAGATGGACCTCGGCGACCCCGACCATCGCGCCGCCTTCTGGAATGGCGAAGTCCCCAGCGATCTCTCGTCTATCTGATCTTTCCCGCACGGACATTTCAACTGCGCATCGTTTGCCCACGCTGCCTGCCTGTTTGTGCGCGCCAACACCTGTCCCACAAGTTCATCCGCTAAAATCGATCTGAGGAACACACACAATGCCACGCAAAGCACTCATTGCCGCCAACTGGAAAATGTACAAGACGCCCGCCGAGGCGAAAGCATTTGTCGATGCCTTTCTGCCGCTCGTCGCCAGCCACACCCGTGACGAGATTGCGTTGTTTCCATCTCCGGTATTGCTGCCAACGGTCACTGCTGCATGCAATGCTTCGAATATCGCCGTCGGCGCGCAGAACATTCACTTTGCCGAGGAAGGCGCCTATACCGGCGAAACTTCCATCGGCCAGTTGATCGCCGTTGGCGGAACGCACACTCTCATCGGCCACTCCGAGCGCCGCCAGTATTTCGCCGAAACCGACGAGATCGTGAATAAAAAGCTGCACACCGCGCTCAAGCACCGCATCGTGCCCATCGTCTGCATTGGAGAAGTGCTGGAAGAGCGCGAAGCCGGCAAAACCGCCGCCGTGCTCAAGACCCAGACCACCGGCGCATTCGCTGGCATCACGCCGGAAGAGGCCGCGTCCATTGTCATTGCCTATGAGCCCGTATGGGCCATCGGCACCGGCAAAACCGCCACGCCGGAGATCGCCGTCGACGCCCACCGCATCATCCGCGCGGAAGTGGCGAAGCTGCTCGGCGCGGAAGTCGCCGCGGCCATGCGCATCCTCTACGGCGGCAGCGTGAAGCCGGACAACGCCACTGCGCTCATCGGCCAGGAAGAGATTGACGGCGCGCTCGTGGGCGGCGCCAGCCTCAAGCCCGACTCGTTCACGGCGATCGTTAAGTATTAAGACGTATCAGTGTGCATGGCGCAGAAAAACATCGGGCTTCTTCTCATCCGAGAAGAAGCCCGATGTTTTATGCACAGAAGAATAGGCTACACCTGCGCATGCTTTCTCTGGTTTCAAAATCGAGACCTGGAGCACCCAGGCTGGTACAGGTTCAAGCGGTCAGAGTCCTGGATTCAGAGTTTTAGATTGCGAGAAAATCCTTTCATCAGAAGCGCGCAATCCCTCCCTGCAGCAGCGCCGGCAGGCAACCCATCGCCACCACCGCCGCGGCAATCGCCAGCAACACCGCCATGGTCACCGGATGCGCCTTGATCGGCGTCTCATCCGTCGCCGGCATCACGTATGCCCGCTTGAGCAACTGCATGTAGTAATAGAGTGAAACCGCGCTCATCAAAATGGCCAGCGCCACCAGCCACAGCGCCACTGGCCCCGCGCCCACTTCCAACACGGCGGCGAACAGATTGAACTTGGCCCAGAAGCCCACCAGCGGCGGAATTCCGGCAAGCGACAGGAACAGCACCAGCGTGACCGTAGCCAGCAGCGGATTGCGCTTCTGCAATCCGAGAAACGCATCCATCCGGTCGCTGCCCGTGGCGCGCTCCACAACGGAGATCACGCCGAATGCGCCGATGGTCGTGAGCCCATACGTCAGGATGTAGTAGAGAATCGCATCCGCGCTCGCGTTGGACTGCGAAAAGAACGCAAGCCCGAGCAGGATGTACCCGGCATGCGCAACAGCTGAGTAGGCCAGCAGCCGCCGCACGCTCACCTGCACCAGTGCGGCCAGGTTGCCAACCAGCATCGACGCCACCGCGAGCACTGTCAGCGTCAGCGTCCACGGAAACTGCATGCCCGCATACTTCGGCAGCGGGCTCGTCGTCACCACCGCCAGCGCCACGTGACCCGCGTCAAAAACGTGCACAACCGCGGCGCTCACCGAAATCAGCAATGCAAAGCTGGCCACCTTCGACACGGATGCGATAAATGCCGCCGCCGGAGCCGGCGCGCCTTCATACGTGTCCGGCGCCCACAGATGGAACGGCACCGCGGCAATCTTGAATCCAAGCCCGGCCGCCACCATTACCAGAGCAATCCACAATAAAGGCGCCGCGCCTGAAACGCTCAGCAAGAACGATGCATGCACAACCGTCTGCAGGTTCGTCGAGCCGGAAATTCCATAAAGATAGCTGAATCCGAACAACAAAAAGGCCGCAGACATGCCGCCGAACAGGTAATACTTCATCGCCGCTTCGGCGCTCCTGCCGGACTTTTTGGCGAACGCGGTCAGGATGTACAGACCCAGGCTCAGCAACTCCAATCCGATAAAAATAACCAGCAGATCCTGCGCCGCCGCAATCAGCAATCCGCCCGCGGCAGACATCAGCACCACGGCCACATACTCGCCGGCATGCTGCGTAAAGTCCGCGCCGATCAACAACAGCAGCGTGATGGCGGTGAGAACCAGAATTCCAGCCTGCGCTGCCGCGGCCGCGCCACCCGTGGTCAGCAGCAGATCGCCGCCGGCGCGCAGGCCCTGCACGCCGGCAAACGACATGGCCCACAGCGCCGCCGCGCAGCCCGCAATTCCAAGCACTGAGGCAGCCGTTACCCGCGCCTTCAAGGCGGCGTTGCGCAGAAACGCGAGATCGGCCACCAGCACCAGCAGCGCCGCAACCTCCAGCACCGTTTCCGGCAGCGTAATGCGGAAGAGCTCTGCGTAGTTCATTGCATCCCTCCCGCAAGCAGCGCCTTTACCGCCGGCTCAATCGAATCGAGTAGGATGCGCGGATATAGTCCAACGACCAGCGTGCAGAGGCCCAGCAGCGCAACGCCGGTAATCTCCGGCCAGGTAATCGCGCCCAGGTCGTGCCAGCCGGCCTTCTGGTGATCCTCAGGCGTAGGCAGCCTGTCGCTGAAGAACGCCTTTTGCAGCGCGCGCCACGTGTAGGCCACGCCCACCACAATGCCAATGCCGGCGGCCACGGTCCACCAGGGATTGACGCGCCACGAGCCCACCAGCACCTGTAGCTCGGCGACAAAGCCCGAAAATCCCGGCAACCCCATCGACGCCACGCCCGCAATCACAAAGGCCCACGCGGCAAAGGGCAGGCGTCGCGCCAGATGCATCGTTTCCAGCTCCGCCAGTTGCCGCGTGTGCGTGCGGTCGTACACAATGCGCCCCACAATGGCGAACAGCAATCCGGCAATCACGCCGTGCGAAAACATCTGCAGCACCGCGCCGTCCAGTCCAATCTGGTTGAGCGTCATCAGTCCGAGCAACACAAATCCCATGTGGCTCACGCTCGAGTAGCCAATGACAAACTTGAAATCGGACTGCGCGAGCGCCACCAGCGCACCGTACACAATTCCGATGACCGCCAGCACCGCGAATACATCGCGCCACGATCCCATGCCCAGCAACGAGAATCCCCACGGATCGAGCCCGCGCGGAAACAGTGCAATGCCTACGCGCAGGCAGCCATACGCGCCCAGTTTCATCACCACACCGGCCAGCAGCATGGAAGTGCCAGTCGACGCAGCCACGTGGCCGGTTGGCGCCCAGGTATGGAAGGGCCACATGCCGGCCAGAATTCCAAAGCCCACAAACACCAGCGGGAAGATCCACATCTGCATGTGTACAGGCAGCCCCGCGCGCGCCAGAGCCACAAGCCCGGTGGAGTGGCTGCCCGAAGCGCTATACGCGGCGAGCAGGCCGATCAGCACCATCGCCGAGCCCACAAACGAGTAGATCACCAGCTTCATGGCAGCGTATTCCCGCCGCGTCGATCCCCAGATGGCGATCAGGAAGTACTTGGGCACAATCGCGATCTCGTAAAAAACGAAGAGCAGAAAGAGATCGAAGCTCAGGAACACGCCGAAGACAGCGCCGATCAGAACCAGATAAAAAGCGAAGAACTGATTGGCCCGCAGCTCGATGTTCCAACTGAACAGCACGCCGGACACGGCGGCAATGCCGGTCAAAAGCACCAGCACGCGGCTGATGCCGTCTGCCGCCAGCAGGTAGTGAATGCCCATGGACGGCACCCACGCCGCATCCACAAGCACCACGCGCCCGTGGCCCATGCCGCTGATAAAGCCGGCCACCGCCAGAACCAGCGTGGCCACTGCGACGGCCAGCGCCAGCCAGCGAGCAAGCTCATTTTTGCCCTTGGGCAGCAGAGCCTCAAGCAGCGCGCCGGCAAACGAAAGATAGATGGTCCAGGCCATTCTCTAAAATCTCCAGTGCGCCAGCAGGTTCATCACTGTGGGATTGATCGTGTCCACGATGAGCTGGGGCAAAAGGCCGAGCAGCAGCATGAGTCCGATTACCGGCGCCAGCGCCAGCCGCTCGCTCGCATGCAGATCGGCAAAGCCGGCCCAGCGCTCCGGCGCCGGACCGGTGAAAACCTTCTGAATCACCGTCAGAATGACTGCCGCGGTCACCAGCAGACCGAGCACCGAGACCGTTCCCGCAATCCACGACAGCGGAAACACGCCGCGGAAGATCAGGAACTCGCCCACGAATCCATTCAGCCCGGGCAGGCCGAGCGACGAAAACAGCGCAATGCCCATCAGCCCCGCAAACACCGGAGCAGGCTTGCGCAGGCCGCCAAAGTCTTCGAGGCCGCGCAGACCGCCGGACCGCATCTGGATCATGGCGATGAACCAGAACAGCGCAGCGGCCGTCAGGCCGTGATTGAACATCTGCAGAATCACGCCGTTCAACGCCGCCGCCTGGCTGGCTTGCGGAGCCGCACCGGAGGTCGGAATCGCAATCGCGAAGATGCCCAGCAGGCAATAGCCAAGGTGATTGACCGACGAGTACGCGAAGATGCGCTTCAGGTCTTTCTGCGCCGCCGCGGCCCAGCCGCCCATCACCACCGTCGCCGTGGCCAGCACCAGCAGCGGCGTGCGCATGGCGGCAATCTGCGGCCCAAAGATCGGCAGCGCAACTCGCAGCAGACCGTAGACGCCCATCTTCGACATTGCACCCGTAAGCAGCATGGTCACCGGTGAGGGAGCTTCGGCGTAGGCGGCCGGCAGCCAGGTGTGGAACGGCATCATGGGCACCTTCACCGCAAATCCCGCCAGCACGCCGATGGCGAGCCACGGCATTACCGCGCCCAGGTGCGCCGTTACCATTTGCGCCAGCGTGCCGTTGGCGGCCATCTCCGTAAGCTTGCCAAAGTCCATCACGCCGGTGGAAAGAAACACGGCCAGGAACGAGAGCAGCAGCGCCACCGACCCGGCCATGGTGTAGACAAAGAACTGGGTCGCCGCCGGGCCGCGCCTTGGACCTCCCCACAGCTTGATGAGGAAGAACGCCGGAATGAGGCTCAGTTCCCAGAACAGGAACCAGTGGAAGAAATTCAGCGCCGTAAACGAGCCGAACAAGCCCGTCTCGAGCGTCAGCACCAGCGCGTAATAGAGCCCCGGCTGGTGGTGCACCCGGTGCGCGGCGTCCACCGACATCAGCGTCACAATCGCCGACAGCACCAGCATCAGCGCGCCCAGCCCGTCCACGCCCAGGTGATACTCAATGCCCAGCGATGGAGCCCATGCATGCAGCTCGACCATGCCCATTGTGCCGTCCGCCGGCAGGTGCAGCCACACCACCAGCGTCAGCGCCAGGCTCAGCAACGAGGTAATCAGCGCAACCCCGCGCCCGTTTTTGCCTGAGAACAGCGCAATCACCGCTCCAACGAGCGGCAGAACTGTGAGCAGCGTAAGAATTCCGTTCATCAGCGGCCGCTCCAGATGAGGATGATCGACAGCACCACCACCGCCCCGGCCAGCACCCGCAGATAAATCTGCACACGACCGTTCTGCGCGCGCGCCAGCAGGCCGCCGCCGCTTGCAAGCTCCTCGCAGGCCTTGTCGAATCCGCCGTTGACCCACTCGCTGTCAATCCAGCGGTTCAACTGCGCCCACAGCCCGAAGAGCCAGACGATCAACGCCACAATGCCGCCCCACACCCGCCGGTCCAGCCAGTCGGCCACCCGCGCCCACCATCCATAGAACGCAATGAACGTCGCGCCATAAAACTCGTCCACATAGAGCCGGTCGCGCAGCGCAATCCACAGCCACGGTACGGCCTTTTCCAGCGCATCCGGCTCTTCGGCCTGCGGCGACTTGTTGCCGTACAGCCACCAGCCCAGTCCCAGGCCTACAAACACGATCACCGTCGAGGTGCCCAGCAGCTTCAGGAAATCCGCTTCAGCAAAGGTGTGGAGATCGATCCCCGCCGCGTGGCCCTCAAGAAATGCGCGGAACCACGGCCATGCCGGCGTTCCAATGGCGCCCAGAGCGATGGCGAAGAAGGCCAGGATCACCAGCGGCGTGGTCATCACCTTCGGGCTCTCATGCGCATGCCCATGCCCGCGCCACTTGCCAAAGAACACATAGCTCACCTGCCGCATCATGTAGAACGCGGTCAGCAGCGCGCCAAAGACCAGCAGGTAATACGGCCCCTTGATGAAATCGGAGTGATGCGCCGATTCGAGAATTGCGTCCTTGCTCCAGAAGCCGGAGAAGAAGATCGGGAATCCGCAAAGCGCCAGCATGCCAATGGCATAAGCGCCGAAGGTCACCGGCATTACCGATTTCAGTCCGCCCATGCGGCGCACGTCCTGCTCTTCGTGGCAGCCGTGAATCACCGAGCCCGATCCAAGAAACAGGAGCGACTTGAAGAAGGCATGCGTAATCAGGTGGAACATGCCCACCGCCACGCCGCCCAGCCCGAGGCCGGCCATCATGTAGCCAAGCTGCGAGACGGTCGAGTAAGCCAGAATGCGCTTGATGTCGTTCTGCGCCACCGCGATCAGCGCGGCAAACACTGCCGTCACCGAGCCGACCCACGTCACCACGAGCAGCGGCGTGGTGGTGCCCGCCATTGCGCCCGTGATGCTGAGCGGAGCGCCGGCCGACATCAGCGGATACACCCGCGCAATGAGATAGACGCCCGCGGCCACCATCGTTGCCGCGTGAATCAGCGCGGAAACCGGCGTCGGGCCTTCCATCGCGTCCGGCAGCCACACATGCAGCGGCAACTGGCCGCTCTTGCCCACCGCTCCGGCAAAGATCAGCAGCGCAATCACAGCCGCCGCGCTCAGCCCCAGCCCACCATGCTGGGTGAGCAGGTTGGCCAGCGCCAGTCCTTCCATCGACCCCGAGCCGTGGTTATAAAACAGGAGCGTGCCGGTCGCGTTGAACAGCCACACAATTCCCAAGAAGAAGAAGATGTCGCCCACGCGCGTGGTTAGAAATGCCTTCTTCGCCGCTGCAGCCGCCGACGGCTTGTGATACCAGAAGCCGATCAGCAGATAGGACGTGAGCCCCACCAGCTCCCAGCACATGAACAGCAGCAGCAGCGAGTTGGCGATGACCACGCCCAGCATCGCACCGGCAAACAGCGCCAGAAAGCAGAAGAAGCGCGTAAAGTTCTCGTCGTGCTCCATGTAGCCGGTGGAGAAGATAAAGATGAGCAGGCCCACAAAGCAGACCATCACCATCATCGCCGCCGAGAGCGGATCGAGCACCCAGCCAAGATCGACCGTCGAAGCACCCGTCTGTATCCAGGTAAAGTTCACCACTTCGCGTGTGGTAATGCCGCTGGCCCAATTGGCAACCACGTGGGCAAATGCGCACAGCGCAAGCAGCAGCGAGAAGCCCAGCGAGCCAATTGCCAACGCGGCCGCCGGCTTGCGGCGCGGCTGCTTCAGCAGCGCGATCACGCCGGCGGCCACCATGGGCACTGCCGGAATCAACCACAGCAGACGCGCCGCGGTCGAAACGGCGGACCCGGTAATTTGAGGATGAAAGGCCCCGACATCCTGCATCAGCATCCGTTCACCCTTTCATCCTGTTCATCTCATCGAGATCGGTGGTCCTGGCGTGGCGATAGATTGAGATCACCAGGCCCAGTCCGACGGCGGCCTCGGCCGCAGCCACGGCAATCGAGAAGATGGCAAACATCATGCCGGTCAGCGCCTCAGGATGCGGCCCGTAGCGCCAGAAGGCGATCAAGTTGAGATTGGCGGCATTGAGCATCAGTTCAATTCCGATCAGCACCAGGATGGCGTTGCGCCGCGTGAGCGCTCCGGCCAGTCCAATGGCGAACAGCAGCGCGGCCACCAGCAGATAGGCCGCAAGAGGTGAAACAGCGCACATCACCGCGGCCTCTCTTTCTCGTGCAGCGCCACAATCACCGCGCCAATTGTCGCGGCGGTCAAAAGCAGCGCGACAATCTCCAGCGGCAGCACGTAACGGCCCACCAGCGCCACGCCAATGTCATGCACCGTCGCCACCGGCGCAGCCGTTCCCAGCGGCAGCGCGCGGGCGCTCTCGATCACCGCCCAGCCCAGCACGGCAAAAACGCCTGCCCCAACCGCCAGCCCTGCGAGCCAGCTCCTGCTGAACACGCCGCCTTCCGGCGTTTCCGACCCGCGCGTCAGCAGAATTGCAAACACCACCAGAATCGCCACCGCGCCCACGTACACCAGAATCTGCGCAAAGCCGACGAACTGCGCATCGAGCGAAAGGAACAACAAGGCCAGCCCGGCAAACGCAACCGCGACCGCCAGCGCGCAGTGCACCGTATTCTTCAACAGCACCGTCGCCAGTGCGCCGGCCACCGTAAGGGCCGCGATCCCATAAAACACAATGCTCATCGCCAGCCCTCCTTACTCCGCATAGCGGTAGCTCCTCGGCCCAAAATGCTTCCGGTGCATGCCGGTGCGAGCCATCAGCAGATATGCCCCGAGCAGAATCGCGGAGCACACCACCCAGCGCAGCCAGCCGCCATCCATGAATCGCCACAGCGCAGTCACCATTAGGTTGAGCAGCGAGAACGGCAGCACAAACTTCCAGGCAAAGTTCATTAGCTGGTCCTGGCGCAGCCGCGGCAGCGTGCCGCGCATCCAGATGAAGATAAAGATCGCCGTCATCACCTTGGCGAAAAACCAGATCCACGACGGCACAAAGCCGAGGAACGAAAGCGGCGCACTCCATCCGCCCAGGAACAGCGTCGCGCCCAGTCCGGAGATGGAAAACATGCCCAGGTACTCGCCCAGAAAGAACAGCGCGAACTTGAATCCCGAATACTCCGTGAAGTAACCGGACACCAGTTCCGACTCACCTTCGGGCAGATCGAATGGGGAGCGGTTGGTCTCCGCCGTCGCAGCGATCGCGAACATCAGAAAGCTTGCCAGACCCCAGGGCGTGAACACATACCAGTGCGGAAAAATGCCCGTGTACTGGTTCTGCGCCTCCACAATTTTGGTCAGCGACAGCGATCCGGCAATCATCACCACCGTCACGCTCGAAAGCAGCAGCGGCACCTCGTAGCTGATCATCTGCGCAATGGCGCGCATGGCGCCCAGAATCGAATACTTGTTACGGCTGGACCAGCCGGCCATAAAGATACTCAATTCCGTCGATGCGCCCATGGCGAAGAAGAACAACAGGCCCGCATCCATATCCACGAGCACCATGTTGCGGCCCACCGGCAGCACCGCAAAGCCCATGAACACGGCCACCACCAGCACCAGCGGCGCCAGAAAATGCACCACCGCATCGGCGTTGGTGGGAACAATATCTTCCTTGGTCAGCGATTTGATGCCGTCGGCAATCGGCTGAAAAAATCCGAACGGCCCCACGCGGTTCGGCCCGAGCCGGTTCTGCATGCGTCCCAGGCCCTTGCGCTCAAACACCGTGGTCAGCGCAAACAGTCCCGGAAAGACCGCCGCGATGGCCACCACGCCCAGCACCACGCCGGCAAAGGGCCGTAGCGCCGCGGGCAGAAAGTGGACGAGCCAGTCGCGCAGCAAAACAAAAATCTGGTCGAGCGTTACCGAAATGGGCGTCTGAGCCATTGGCTAGTCGCCTCCCGTGGCCGGCGCATCGGGTTTCGGAGCAGCAATGGCGGCGGCTTCAGCGGCAGCAGCCTTGGCGGCAGCGGCCTCAGCCGCGGCTTTGGCCTTGGCCTCCACCTTGGCCTTTTCCTCGGCCAGCCGCGCGTCCACTTCCGTAGCTTCGGTGGGATGAATCCCGTGGTAGTACTCGTTGGACCTAGCCAGCTCGTGCCGGTCGAGCAACAATCCGCCAAAACGATTGTCGGTGGCCAGCTCGAACTCGGTATCCATTTTGATGGCTTCAAACGGGCACACTTCCACGCAGATCTGGCAGCTCATGCACACGGAAACATCGATGTCGAACCGCGTCGGATACACCTGCATTTTGCCCACAAAGTCCGGCTTCTTGTCTTTGCTCTTCTCGATGTAAATGCACTTGGGCGGACACTCTTTCTCGCAGATCTGGCAGGCCACGCAGCGTAGCCCGGCTTCCCACTCCGGCCCGTCGTAGACGAGGAAGGGAAACACGCGCGCGTTCTCCGCCGTCGGAATCCGCTGCTCCGGATATTCGACCGTCGTCAGCCGCTCTTCGGAGACAAAGCTGCCGGCGAAGTTCTTCGCCGTCTCCAGCATGCCTTTGACAATTCCCTCGCCTAACACTGCACTCTCCTGCTCCCCAATCCCTGTTCCCTGATTCCTGCAGAACGCCTTACCGGTCCACTTCACCCAGCACGATATCCACCGAGCCAAAGATCAGCACCACGTCGGCCACGTTCTGCCCCAGGCACATGTCTTCCAGAACCGTCAGGTTAATCAGGCTGGGCGGCCGCACCCGGTAGCGGTACGGATTGGGCCCGCCGTCGCTGATCAGATAGAACCCCAGCTCGCCCTTGGGCGCCTCGATACGCCCATACGCCTCGCCCGGCTTGGGACGGAAGTTGCGAATCTTCGCCTTGGGATCCATCACCGGGCCGCCCGGAATCTCCTTGAGCGCCTGGTCCAGAATCACGATCGACTCCCGCATCTCCAGCACCCGCACCATGTAGCGATCGTACACATCCCCGTGATCGCCCAGCGGCACCCGGAATTTGAACCGGTCATAGATGCCGTAGCGGTCCACCTTGCGAAGGTCGTAGTTCACGCCGGAGGCCCGCAGCATCGGTCCGCTGATGCCGGCATTCACCGCCAGCTCCGGCTTCAGCACGCCCACGCCCTGACTGCGCGCCATCAGAATCTCGTTGCCGGTCAGCAGCGCCTCAAACTCGTCGACAAACGCCGGCAACCCGGCCACTACCTTGCGTGTCGCTTGCAGCCACGGCTCCGACACATCCACGCGGCATCCGCCAAAGCGCATGTAGTTGCACATCATGCGCGAGCCGGTGAGCGACTCGAACAGGTCGAGAATCTTCTCCCGCTCGCGGAAGGCATACATCAGCGGCGTGCCGCTTGCGCCCATCTCCTGCAGCAGAAAACCGATGGCCGAAGCGTGATTCTGAATCCGCGTCAGCTCGGCCGTGATCACGCGAATATACTCGGCCCGCTCCGGGACCTGCTGCCCCACCAGCTTTTCCACCGCCAGCGCATACGCCCAGTTGTTGGAGAGCGAGCAGAAATAGTCCAGCCGGTCCGTATACGGCATCGACGCCAGGTAGCTGGCGCCCTCGGCAATCTTTTCGTGGTTGCGGTGCAGATAGCCGAACACCGGCTTGAGCCGGATCACGCGCTCGCCGTCCATGGCCAGATCCATGCGAAACACGCCGTGGGTCGAAGGATGGTGCGGCCCCATGGCCACTTCCAGCAACTCGCCCTCGCCGTCGGGCTCAATCACCGGCGGCCGGTTCCAGCCATCGGGCAATTTGCCTGCAGGCAGATTCTTCTGCGCCAGATCGGTCGTCATTGGCCGCCGCCTGTCTGTTCCCGCGCATCTACCACTGCCCGGTGAGTCTGCGCGCGCTTCAGCACGTCGTCGTGCGGCGTAGGCTCATACTCAAAGTCATCCGGCTCCACGTAGTCCTTGCGCATCGGGAAGTCCTTGAAGCCGTCCCACATCAAAATGCGCCGCAGGTCCGGGTGCCCGGTGAACACGATCCCGTAGAGGTCAAAGATCTCGCGCTCCTGAAACTCCGCGCCGCGCCACACCGGCGTCAGCGACGGCATCTCCGTACCGTCGGTCCGGTTCGCGGTCCGCATCCGGAGCACCAGCGGTCCATGCTGCAGCGCCACGGAATACATGTGATACACCGACTCCAGGTAGCCCGGTTCCACGCGCTTGCGGGTCTCTTCCACCGTCTCGTCGACCGTCTGCTCCACTCCATCCATGGTCTTTACAACTTGACGCGTTACTTTCACTTTTTCGGCTATCTCTTTGTCCGGCCAGTCCACTCCGCTCACGTTGGAGAGATAGTCGAAGGCCATCTCCGGGGCATCGCGCAGAAACTCCGCCACCGCCGCCGCATGCTCATGGCCGATCAGCAGCGAGGGCTGCGCCGCCGGGCTCGGATTCGGGACAATGGTCACCGCCGCGCCCGAAACCGCCGCCTCAATCGCCGCCTTGATCTCATCAACCGTCTTCAATACGCAGCCCCAATATGCAAAAGTCTTCCGCTGGTTTCCAATTCCGGTTCCTAATCCCTGCTCCCTGTCTTTGCTACCGAATCACCACCGGCACGGTCCACACGCCGGGGTTCGAACTGGGCTCCAGATCGTGCTCGCCCGGCTCCGGCACCGGAAACTCGCACGGCGCCTCCGCATCCAGGTGGCGCGGACGATCCTCGCCGGTCAGCGATTGCCCGTCGATCTTCTTCTGCAGCGTCATGAATGCCTGAATCAGCGCTTCGGGCCGCGGAGGACATCCGGGAATATGCACATCCACCGGAATGTAGCGGTCGATCCCCTTCAGCACGTTGTACCCCTGCTTGAACGGGCCGCCGGAGATTGCGCACGCGCCCATCGCAATCACATACTTGGGCTCGGCCATCTGGTTGTAAAGCCGCACCACCTGCGGAGCCATCTTCTTGGTCACCGTGCCGGAGATGATCATCAGGTCCGCCTGCCGCGGCGACGGCCGGAAGACCTCCGCGCCAAACCGCGCCAGGTCATAGCGCGCCATGGTGGTCGCAATCATCTCGATCGCGCAGCAGGCCAGCCCGAACTGCATGGGCCACACCGAGCTGCGCCGTCCCCAGTTGTAGAGCTCCTCGATGGTCGTAACGAAGATGCCCTGCTTGCCGAGTTCGATCTTCAATTCGTTGTCAACAGCCATCGTTCGCTCCATTAACAGTGGTCAGTGATCAGTTGTCAGTGATCAGTTTTTTCTCGCCAGTGCTAAATTTTCTGCCGTCTAGCTCAATCCGCCAGTGATCCCGGCCACATTCGCCGCACTCCGCAGCAGAACGGAAAGACTGACCCCTGATCCCTGTTCACTGTTCACTGCTTCTTACGCCCAGGTCAGAATCCCCTTGGCCCACGCCCACGCCAGTCCTTCCACCAACATCAGCACAAACACCAGCATGGCTGCGCACGCCGCCGCGCCCAACCCCGTAAAGGCCACGGCAAAAGGCAGCAGAAACACCGCTTCCACGTCGAAGATGAGAAAGATGATGGCGTACAGATAATAGGCCGAGCGGAACTGCACCCAGGCATCGCCCTTTGACTCCAGCCCGCACTCATAGATGGCATTCTTTACCGCACTCGGCTTCTGTGGCGAAAACACGCGCGCCCAAAGCCACGCCAGTCCCAGCGGAGCGAGCCCGAATCCGAGCGCCACCACAAATAAGATCGCCAGGGAAAAATACGGATTGGAAGCCATTGCTGCGGTGTGAGTCCTTCGTATCCAAACTATCAGTTTTGGGCTACTCTTGGCTAAGCGGACGGGTGGGTTTCGGCGCCGTTCAGTGCCATTTTTTCCCGCTTTATCCCATTCTATGAACCGTTCGCAGCATTCCACGCGATCCCGCGCGCCTGCGGTCCGGTTCAGCCGCGGCACACCTGCGCATACCCTATGCCCAGCAGCGCCGCGATCTTGCCGAGCGTAGACGCCACGTGTCCCACACCCACCGCGCAGTGGTGCGCCGGCCCCTCGGCATTCCACGCCTCCACAAACCCGCGCGCGCCCAGCGGAAAGCGATACCGGCTGTTCGTATTGCCGATCTCCAGAATCTCTCCGGCCACGCACTCGCCTTCGGCCACCACCAGCTTGAACCGCCGCGCAACGTCCTCCACTACAGACAAGAGCGTCACCGGCCCATGCTTCACACTCATCTCCACCGAAAGCCCGCGCCCCACCTTGCCGTGATACACCCGCAGCGGCCTCACCTTGGTGCGGCCCTCGGCAATTGCAATGTGTCCCGGCCCGTCGTGCCCCATCAGCACCAGGTCGTCGTTGAAGTCCATCGCGTAGTACTCGGTAAACGATCCGCCCGCTCCCAGCAGATCCATGATCTTCATGGCCAGCGCATTCTTCACTTCGTACTCGCCGGCAACCGGAATATGCCGGGCCGTCAGCAGCGACGTGCCAAGGATGATCGAGCTCATCGTGTCTTCATTGGCCGCGTTGCCCGAGCCTTTGTAGTAATACGCCAGCGCGTCCAGCTCATGCCGCGCCACAAACTCGTCCAGCGCCACAGACGTCCGCGCCGCACGCCGCAGCTCTTCCGCCGGACAATCGGGCTGCACGTCGAACGCGCTTTGAAACTCGCCCACCCGTCGCGCAATCTCCGCCTCGCTCACGTTCGCGCACAGCTCGCTCAGCTCATCCACTTCCACCAGCTCCGCATGCGTGCCGAACGCAATCGAAACCAGCGTCACGTCGGTCATAATGTCCAGCATGCCGCTGTAGTAGTGGCCCATCAGCCCCAGCCGCGCCGCCGCCAGTGCCGACTTCACCTGCGCCGCCGCCAGCCACTGCTCGATATCCTGCCAGGTCCGCTCGTCTTCAAGCACCCCGGTTACCTGGTGAAACGGAATGCCCGCCCGCGCAAACAGGTTCGCAATCTCCGGCACCGGGCACGCCGAGCAGAACGCCAGCCACTCGCCGGTCATCGCGGTGCGGTCCTCAAGCCGGTTGAATGCCTGGTAGTCGATGGCCGCTTCCGGCTGCAGATTCAACACCACCACGGGCACGCCCGCCCGCTGGATTACGGGAAGAACGGTATTCGAAAGCGCATAGGTTGTTACGTAAAGAAACAGCACGTCGATGTCGGCGCGCCGGCACTGGTGGCCGGCGTCGCGTGAGCGCTGCGGTGTGTCGATGAGGCCCAGGTTCACCACCTCGACACCCGGGCGGTCAAAATTCTGCCGCTCCAGCCGCGACGCTACCCGTGCCACGTAGCCCTTCAGCCGTTCTTCGAGGCCCGCAAACTGAGGCCAGTAGGCATCAAGCCCGATGCCGCACAGCCCTACGCGCAGCGTGTGTCCGCTGTGCATCGCGTCTGCTGCCGTCACCAGCTCACCACGGCCACCGCGAACGGCTCCAGCGCAATCTTGCCGTCGGCCACGCTCACGCTCCGTGCCGGCCCCTCGCCCGATTGCACATCCACCACCGCTGCCGTTGCATTCGACGCCGCACCCAGACCGATCTCCATTTCGCGGTTGCGCTTGTTGACCAGCAGCAGCTTGTGGCCCACCGGTGTAATGAACGCCTGCGCCGAAAGATCGTGAGAATCCATGCTCGTCTCCACCAGCTTGTCGCCGGGGTGGAAGTTGTCCTTGATCAGCTTCAGCGCCCAGAACCGCGCGTTGGGCTTGTTGGTCACCCAGTCCATCATGCTCACGCTCGGGAACTGGGTCGGATAGCCCACCAGTTGCGACTCCCCAATGACATCGATTCCGATCCGGGAAAGCTCGATGTACAGGTCGGCATAGAGCGCTCCGGCCAGGTTCCAGTACTCCGCCGGCGGAGCCACTTTGTCGCCCGGCGCGTTGTCGGTGGGCAGAATCACGCCCAGCTCGTCGGTATCTGTGCGCGTCTCGGGCGAAAGCCGCTTGCGAATCGCCTCCACATACCGCACCGTGTTCAGAAATCCCGCTTCCTGATCGAAGAACGTGTACTGCCAGTCGTCCAGCGTCTCACCGGCCACCGGCGACGCATAGAAGTGATACGAGATCATGTCCAGCGGAATCCCCGGCTTGTGATTCTTATGGTCGAGAAAATACTCGAAGAACTTGGGCGCATTCCCCGGCATGGCCAGCGCCAGCCCCACAAACTTCGTCTCCGGCGAGACCGCATGAATGGCGCTCACGATCGCGTCGTAGCGCTCGGTGTATTGCTCAGGGGTCATCGAGTGCTCAAAGTCAACTTCGTTGAGCACCTCCCAGTACGGCAGCATGTAGTGGTAGCCCGACTCGTGCCGGGCGCCGTTTTCATCGGTAAAGCCGCCGTTCACATACCAGCTCACCAGCCGCGCGTAGTAGTCGCCCATCTGCTTGCCGGTGGGATCGCGCAGCTGGGTGCCCTGCGTATAGTGCCAGTCCACCTGGTTCGGGTCGTCGGGATATTTCACCGGCTCAGCGGTCTTGAACAGCCACGCCGGCATGGTGCTGAAGTTCAGAACCGTCGAGTGCCCATCGGTGGCGGCCAGAAACGCCTTGGTCATCGGATCGATCACGCTGAAGTCCCAGGAGGTCTTCTGGGTCGTGGGCGGTTCGAGTTCCGCAACCGCCAGCCTGGGATACGGCAGCCACGGCACGTAGCGCACGTAGTCGGCGCCCAGCTCCTTGAGCGCCTTGTATGCGCCCACGCCCAGCGGCTGCCCCGGCCGCAGCGGCGGATTCACCACCACCTGCAGCGTCGGCGTGGACTTTGAGACCGCCGTTACCTTGTTCCACTCAATCTTGAGCCCCGATTGCTGCGCACAGAGCGCCGCCGGAGCCGCCAGCGCGGCCACAAGGCACGCCCATCCGGCCATCCGCCAGCCGCATCCATTGCCCTTCTCAGGCAGAAACTTGTTCATATCCGAAACTCCCGTTTGAAGCCGGGAGCCATCTTAGCACTCACCGGCAACCTCGGGCATTGGAAAAATCAGGGCCGCGCCCGCGCTCCCACGCTAATTATCATCATCGTCCTTGCCCGACTTCTTCAGCTTCGTCTTCAACATCGCCGGAACCGGTGCGTTGCCCATCGCGTCCTTCCACAGAATCACGTTCAGCTTCTCCACCGGCACGCGGTCCTCATGCGTAAAGTCCATCTTCATGCTGGCCTTGGCGCCTACGGCATTCCGGGCGTTCGCGGTGTAAATCAGCCCGTTGTCGCGGTTGGAATAATCGGCGTCATACGCGGGCTGATCGTCCGGTCCGGTAAACTCGCTCCCGATTTGCGCGCAGAAGGCGTCGTTGTTGTTCATTGGCGGCAGCCCCAGCAGCGACTCCATGGTCCGCACCACGCTCACTGTCGAGTAAAAGTGGCTGTCTACAAACGGCGCGCCGCCGGCGCCATGCGGCGCATACTTGCTCACCACCAGCGCAATGCTGCGATGCGCATCCACATGATCGGCTCCGTTCTGCGCGTCGTCTTCCAAAATGAAGAACGCCGTATCGTCCCAGAACGGCGAGTGCGAAATGGCTTCCACCGCGCGTCCCACCGCCAGATCGTTGTCGGCCACCGATGCCTTGGGCGTGGGGCCGCCGGGCCGCGTGCCGGCCGTGTGATCGTTGGGCAGCCGCAGCATCACAAAGTTGGGCATCGTGTCCCTGCCCTGCTCCTTGTCCGCGATCCAGCCCTTCAGATGGCGCAGAAAAATATCCACGCGAATCTGGTCCGGCACCATCAGATTGAAATCCGGCGACTCGGGCGCAAAGTGCCCCACCAGCTCCGGCTTGGTGGCAATATTGGCCGCCAGCACCGGAATCGGCCATGGCCACTTGTTGGTGCCGCCGCCCCAGTCCTCAGGCAGAGCATCGCCCGGCGCATAGGCCTTTTTGGCGCACCGGGGTCCGGCCAGCATGGGTCCCAGCGTGGGATCGGTCACTCCGGCTTGCCCGCAGAACGTCGACGAGATGAACTCGCCGAAGTGGTAATAGGTCTTGCCGTGCGCGGCCAAGTTGCCCCACAGATAGCCGCTGCCCGGCTCGTTCACGTCGGGAATATTCTGCAGCAGCGGATATCCATCCGCCACCACGCCCTCGTAGTCATAGGTGCGCTCGGCGCCGCGATAGCTCTGCTGCCAGGTCTTTTCCAGATAATCCGACCCGATCGCCGCCGTGGACCACACGTGCCCGTCGCCTGAAACCTCGCCCGAATCGAAGAAGTTGTCCAGCACGCCAAACTGCAGCGCCAGCTTGTGCTCGTTCGGCGTAACCGGCGCGCCATACATCGCCAGCTTCGCATCGCCGTTGCCCACCGGCTTTCCGTCCTTCTGCAGGTCACCCAGAATCTGGTCGTAGGTGCGATTCTCCTTGATGATGTAGATCACGTGCTCGATGCGATCGCCGCCGCCGGCAAATTTGATCTTGTCCTGCAACGCGATCATGCGGTTCGAGTCCAGAACCACCGGAGTCCACTGCGGCAGGTTCAGGTTCACGTCGGTCTCATCGATCCCCGCCAGCGATCCATACAGCAGCGTGCCGATGTAAGCGTTGCCGCGCCGCGCCGCGCTTGCCACTTCGCCCTCCACCGGCCGCTGCGGAAAGTTGTTCGGCCCGGTGCCGGCGCCTTTGCCCGTCGCCACAAACAGCCGGCCGCCCTGCGGAAGATTATCGAAAGCCATCGAAATCGGCAGCCAGTCGGTGGGAATGAAACCGGTCGGCTCCACCATCCCGGTCTGCGCCAGCTTGGGCGTCAGCTTCGCCGTATCCAGCACCGCCACCGAATCGCTCGCCATGTTGGCCACAAACAGCCGGCTGCCGTTGGCATTCACGGCTACAGCCACCGGCTCAGCCCCAAAGTAACTTTGCCCCGGCAGCCGCGTATCGAAGTACCCCTTGATCGAAAACAGATGCGCGCCCACATTCACTGCGGCCACCGCGTCGCGATTGGCCAGCGCCACATACAGCGTCTTCTCATCTGGCGAAAAAACAAACGCGCAGGGGTGCGTGCCCGGCGCAACGCTGTTGGTCGGCTTCAGCAGCGCCAGCTTGCGCCCCACAGTGCCGCTCTCCAGATTCACTTCCACAATCTCCGACGCATTCCACAGCGCCACAAACCCGCGCTTGCCGTCCCTGGTCACCGCCACCGCTACCGGATACGTCGACGGCACCGTCTCGCTCTCCGATAGATCGAAGCGCTTCTCCACGTTGCCGCTGGCCGCGTCCAGCACCAGCGCAAAGTCAGAAAGATTGTCGGCCACCAGCAGCTTCTCGCGGCCGCCGCTCGCAAACACCGCAATGGCCGCCGGATAGGGCACGCCCATGGTGCCATTGGCTCCGTCCGGCAGCAGCGTCTTTCTGCCCGGCGCCAGCTCTTCCATCGGCATGCGGATAAAGTGGTCCGGCGCGATCTTGCCATCGGTAAAGATGTAGACGGCAATGCCGCTGCCCACCGCGCCTTTCAGGTCTCCACGCGGATCCGTTTCCGAGCCCATGCTCGCGTAGAGATGCGCGCCGTCGGCGCTGAATGCCAGCCCGGAGTAGAGCGTCTGCCTGGCCCCTATCGGCGTGCGCGCATCAGGATAATCGGTCACCTGATCGCTGCGCGTATCCAGTACGCTCAGCGACTGCTCGTAGCGCGACTCGTATGTCCCGTAGCCCGCATTCACCGTCACCACGTAGCGCCCGTCGGGGGAGATCGCCATGGACATCGGCAGCCCGTTGATTCTCTGCGGATTTCCAGGAATCCGTCCGATCAACTGCTTGCTTGTGGGTAGATTGATCATCTGCGCCGACGCCGGCCACACCATCGCGGCCGCGCAGAAGACCGCCAGAATCTTTGTACGCATGAAAGACCTCAGGGCTCGAACGCTTTGATCGGGATGCGAGGAACGCGCGCAGCAGAAAAAAACACGCACATTCAAGAGGGATTGTACACGCGTGCAATCAACGCAACGCCAACCGGTCTCTCGCCGCCAATCGGTCGCGCGTCTGCGGCTAGCAGCAAAATCAGAGTGAATATGGGTATCGCGAAAATCGTACAGGGCGCCGTTTTACCGAAGAAAACGACACTTGGCAGCATCCACTCGCCTTGCACCCACTCTGATTTTGCTCTAGCAGCCACAGGCTGCGCGCTTAATCGCTTTTGCCCGCGCCGTCAAACCCAGAGGGCAGATCGAGCGAGACCAGCGCAAAGCGCGTCTCGCCATTCTTCGCATCTTCAAATCCCACAATATGCTGGTGACGCCTGGACCCCGCCTTCAGCTCCAACCCGCCCGACCCGGTCTGAAAATCTCCCGCCTCCACATTCACCTTGCCCCGGGTGTTGTCATCGCAGGTAAGTCCCTCGGAAGTCGCCGCCGGCGTGCCCACTGTCGAGTTGCCCTGGCAGATGATTACATCTCCGTAGCGCCCCAGCGCCTTCTTGTAAAACGCCACCACCTGGTCGCGCTTGTCAGGAGTGCCATACGATACGGCTCGAATCCGCAGCTCCCACTCGCCAAAGCCCATGTGTATATCGGCCGACTTGTGGTGGTCGTCGCCCTTGACCTCTTCGGCCCCCGGATACACCGGCAGGCCCAGGTCCGCCGCCGTGGTCTGGTCGGTATGCAGATGCACACCTCCGAAAGGCGTCTCCACGCGCACATTCTTGTCTTCGCCGTTGGCGCCCTTGTCCACCTGCATGCGGCAGCTCGTCAGGATGCCCGCATATCCCAGCGCAGCCAGCAACGCCGCCGCGGCAGCCGTTGCGCGACCCAGGCTCGTGATCCGCTTCATATCCACCTCCACATTACCGGCCTACTATCGTAGCCTCTCTCTACTTGCCACGTCTTTCTATCCTTTTCAGATACGCCCACCGCCCGCTCGCGGTTCCCGCACCCCCGCGTTTGAGCTTCTTTCCCACTCCGCGCTCGCTCCTGCACTTGAGTCACAGGGTTGCTATCCACGACGCAGGCCGGCTAACCGCAAAGCGCGTAAAAATGCCGCGGCGCAGGTGCGCAGCGGCATTTTGTTCTTCAGTGGCAACTGTGATTCAGTGGCTACCATTCGTCGGCGCCGCCTGTACTTCAGTAGGTCCCGGCCTTTACGGCGGCCGTATGCTGCCGAACGGCACGGGAAAGAACGGTCAGAAAGGAACAAGCGGCAAAGATCAAGCGCGAAGATCAGTGCGAAGGATCGTCTTCCTTGCTGCTCGTCGCATAAAGGATCGAAGCGGTGAAGACAATAATAAGAACCGGAACAACAAAAAAAGGTGAAGTAATGCTCATCGGACAATCTCCTTTACGCACCCTGGCATATCCTGGCACATCTCAACATATCCAGAGTAGCAAATCAGCCCCAGACCATCCCGCACCGGCAACTGGTCCTGTTCTCTGACCACTGTCCACTGCCTACCGGCTCACTGCTTTCCCGGATAATCCACCCGGATCGTCAGAATCTCGAAGGGATGAATCGGCACCCGCACCGTATCGCCCGCAATCTGCAGCGGACTTCCCTGCGGCGTCTCCATCAGGTTGGTCACCGTGGCTGAGGTCGCCCCCGGCGGCACGTGGAACTCCGCCGTGGCATCCTTGCCCGCCCACTCATACACGCGGAAGATCAACCCGTTGGCATCCTCGGCCTTCTTCACCGCCGTCAGCACCACATCGTCGGGCCCCACTGCGGCGAACGAGTGCTGCGCCGGCAGCGCGCCGCCGTGGCTGGTGGTCGCCACCGCCTTCAGTGTGTAGTCGTACTCCCATCCATGCCGCACCGTCAGCGCATCCTTCCACGTTCCAGCATGCGGATAGAGCGCGTAATGGAAATGATGCATGCCCTGGTCGGCCTCCGGATCGGGCCACGTGGGCGCGCGCAGCAGCGACAGCCGCAGCAGGTTGCCCACTGCGTCGTAGCCGTACTTGTCCTTGTTGATCAGGCTGAAGCCGTGTTTGGCATCGCCCAGGTCGGCCCAACGTTCGGCCTCCACTTCAAACTGCGCCTTCTCCCAACTGTTGTTCCGCGTGGTTGGCCGTTCTATCTCCGCGTAGGGAACCTCGTAGGTGGCAAAACCGCTGCTTGCCGCCAGCGGGAATGCCGCCTTCAGCAGCACGTGCCGCTCATGCCAGTCGAAGTCATTGTCCACATCCACCTCGCCCGAGCCCGGCGGAATCGTGATCGTCTGCACAAACTTCGAGCTCTGCCAGGTCCGGGTCACGCGAATCGCCGGATTGGCCGACTTGGCGCCCACCAGTTCCACTGAATCCGCCGCATCGATCAGCGTCGGTGTCTCGTCCAGCGTGCCGGGATCGATATTCCACGCGTCATAGTTCTTCGGCGTGTCTTTGAAAGCCTGCAACTCATTGCCGCATGCGCCCTTGGCCAGCGACTCATATCCGGCCACGCTCAGGCTGGTAATGCAGCCCGTCTTCTTGTCCACCGTCACGCTCAGATCGTGATCGGTCAACTTCAGACTGGCGCCCTGGTCGCTCGCCGAGATCCCATTCACGGCTCCGCCGCGTTTGGTCACCACGCGCACGACCTTGTAGCCCAGCGCCGGCACGTTGGCCACATGGAACGTCAGCTCGGCCACCCCCGTTTTGGGATCGATCGATTGCGCCTCAGGCTCTTCGGCCTCTTTGCCCACTGCCGGATCGATCACCGCCACCGAGTTCGACGGCTCGCCGAGCTGTACCTGCACGCTCACGTCGCCCGACCGCTCCCAGCCCAGCGGGTTGTACACCATCACCGGAATGCCTTCTCCATCGGTGTTCACGCGCTCGGCAATCGTCTTGAGCGCGCCGGTGCTGATCTCGTTGGTTGACCAGCGCACCACGTCGTAGTCCTTCTGCGCGTCCTTATAAATGATGCCGATGCCCGAGCCGGCGGCCAGGTCGTGGAACTGGTTGAACAGCACCTTCTTCCAGTCCTCGGTAATCTCCGAACCCGGATAGCTCAGCCCATCCAGCCACGCCAGCGACGACCACTTCTCCGCGTTCAGCACCTGTTCTTCCGCAGTGCGCATATTGTGCTTGTGGTTGGCCTGCGTGGTGTACACGCCACGGTGATACTCGAAGTAAAGCTCCGAGTCCCAGGTGGGAATCGCAATCTTTCCTTCCACAGCCGCCGGAGCCTTGTAGCCCTTGGCGATCGACTGGTAGTTCCACGTCGGGCTGTCCGGCGCAACCTGCGTCTCGATGGTCGAGAAATAAGACAGCGCGGTGCCGAAATGGTAATTCGGCGTCACGTGTCCCGAGCCTACGTGATGAAATCCTTCATCCAGAATGGCGCGCGTCGGGCCCCCGCCGTGATCCCCAACGCCGTACAGGTCCATCATGTCCAGCATGCCCGGAGAGTGCTGCCGGGCAATACTCAAATCCTCAGACAGCCGCACCGGATTCAGCGTCGTGTTCACGTAGTCGTGCGGAAAATACGTCAGCACCTTCGACCCATCCGGCGACTCCCACCAGAACAGCTTGAACGGAAGCTGGTTGGTGTCGTTCCACGCCATCTTCTGGGTCACAAAGTAGTCCACGCCGCTCTTCTTGTAGATCTGCGGAAGCTGCCACGTGTATCCAAAAGAGTCCGGATTCCAACCCACCCGCACGTCCACTCCGTAGTTCTTGAGATACCAGCGCTTGCCCACCAGCAGTTGCCGCACCAGGGATTCGCCGTCCGGCATGTTCAGGTCCGGCTCTACCCACATGCCACCCACCACTTCCCAGCGGCCTTCCTTGATGCGCTGCTTGATCTGGTCGTTCATGTCGGGGTACTTCTGCGCAATCCACTCGTTGTAGGCCGCGGCAGACTGCGTGTAGGTGTACTGCGGGTACTCATACATCAACTGCAGCGCCGTGCCGAAGGTGCGCTTCACCACATCCACCGTCTCGGTCCACGGCCATAGCCACGCCGCATCGATGTGGGCGTTGCCTGTCAGGTGAAACGTCGCCTCAGACTCCATCGGCTTCAGCGTCTGCAACTGCGCCTCTGCGGCAATCAGGCTGGCGTCGAACTTGTTCTGGTCGTGCGCATCGAGCGCGGCAATGTCCACCGCGTGAATAGCGCTCTCGAGCGCTGCCGTCTTGCTCGCGTCGCCCGGCGCGAGTGAAGGAATCAACACCGCGGCCGCAAGCAGCTCTTCGCGCAGGTCTTCGGGATTGGGCCGGTTCTCAGGAAAGTCTATCTTCAGCGTGGCGCCGCGAAAGGTCTTCACGTCCACCGTGTGCAGCAGCTTCACCGCTACCGCCACCTTGTCACCCGGCTTGGCGTTGTCGAACAGCACAATGGGCTCCAGATCGTCGCCCAGCGCTACCCGCCGCCCGTTGAAGTAGAGAATCTGCGGCATCGGGCCGTTGGCATCGGCATGGAACTGGAACCAGATCCGCGAGCCTGTCAGGTCGTAGCCGTTCAGCGTATCCGGCACCGTGTATACCTGGCGGAACCACACCGCGTCGTTCGATGCCTTTGCGCCCACCTCGAGCGGCTGCCAACTGCTGTCGTCCAGGCTCACGTCCTCGCCGTGGGCCAGGTCGCCGGGATGCATCTTCCACGAGCCGTCGGGAAGCTCGCGCAGACTGCCCAAACGATCCACTACCGTCTGGGAATCGGCGGGCAAAAGCGCCGTGGCTTTGGCAAACTCGCTGCCATGCTGCGCAAACACCGAGCAGGCAACTAACAACGCCGCAGCCGGCAAAAGAATCCGGACAGAGCTACGGCAAGACACTTTCAAAGCTGAGATCATCGCGGAGAACCCTCCGCAGCATTTTAGGTCATACCACCCCGTTTACCGGCATAAAACGGCGACAGGTCATTTCCCCAGAATCTCTTCCATGCCCTGTCACTTACCGGGCCCTTCTTCCAGATACTCCACATACCCCAGCAGCGCACCCCAGTGATAGAACCGGTCGCTGTTGGTCACGTCGTCCCCGGTGCCAAGAATGGCGTTGTAGTTCTCGTGCACGTGGCCCTTCTCGGTCCACTCCTTCAAAAACAGGTCATACGATTTCTGCGCAAACTCCTCTCGCGTTTTCGCATCGTCATAATTTTCCAGGCCCAGATACACCAGATAGTTCATCGGCCCCCAGATGCGCCCGCGCCAGTAGTTCTGGTCATGAAACGCCGGATCGTCCCGCGCAATCGACGGAATGATCCACTGGCCCCAGAACTCGTTGGGATTGAGCAGGTGCTTTTCGATCATCGTGTGCGCCTGCTCGGGCGTGGCCGCCCTGGCTAGCATCGGATAGAAGTTGGTGGGCGAAAGCCGCATGCTCCACTGGCCCGTGTGCAGGTCCTTGTTCAGAAAAATGCCCGCCTTCTCATTCCAGAGCGTCGCCAGCTTGGCGCGATACCGCGCTTCGCGCTGGCGCAGTTCCTTCGCTTCGTCCGTCTTGCCAATCGCATCGGCAATGCTGGCCAGCGCATCGCAGTCGGCGATGTACATGCTCATCAACCCCACATCCGCAAACTCCAGCACATGCTTCTGCGGATCGTAAGTCGTGTTGTCATACATCGGACTGTTGTCCAGACCGGACTCCAGAATTGCTCCCTCGCGCGTGCCCCGCGAGCCGTCGTCCAGATTCTGCGGCTGGGTGCTGCCATCGCTGCCCCACGCAAGATATCCGTCGATATCCCGCTGCGCCGCCCACCACCGATTCCACTTCAACAGCGGCTCGAAGGTGTCTTCCAGAAACCAGCGGTCGTGATACTGCTTGTACAGCCCGAGCACCGTGATCGCGCCCACCGGCGGCTCCGACCGGTCAAAGCTCTTCCATCCGCCCGAGCGCGCGTAATTCGGCACAAATCCCTGCGGCGTCTCCTCGCGCAGAATCTCCATCGCGTTGGCGTAGGCCAGGTCGCGGTCGCCGATTCCCGCCATGGTGGCCGCAAAAAACGTGTCCCAGTCAAACAGCACATAGCCGCCCCAGCCCACGCTCCACACCCGGCTCACCGGCGAAATCACCCGCTGTCCGGCCGGCTCGTAGATGGTGTCCCATCCCAGCGTCGTCTCGATCGCGTCCACAATCGGAGCCGACTTTCCCGCCTCCGCCACCGACCGCTTATACGCCTCGTGCTGCTTCTCGACCGCCGCCCGAATCTCGTCCAGCGTCCGCCGCCGGCCGGTGCTCACGCCCACCGGCCCGGTAAAGTCCGCTGAAAAATACGGCCCGCTCACCGGCACGTCGGCATAGTCCTTTTCGGCCGCCCCGGCGCACGTGCAGTAGACAGCTACATCGCCGCCCGCGCCGTGCGTCTCGATTGCGTTTCCGTGCCGCTCCACCGTGCCCTGCCGGTTCCACAAGAAATCGACGGACGCCACCAGCGTCGCAGGCAGCGCCGAAAGCGGTTTGCCGCCCGCCAGCGGAGTAGCCAGCAGCACCAGGTCGTCGCCGTCCCGCGCGCTCTGCACCTGCCAGCGATGCCCCTTCCATGCCACCCGCAGCTCGGTATAGCTGCCGTCCCACGCATGCGGCCCCGGAGTCACCTGCTCGGCGCCCTTATCCAGTCGCCCGATCAGAACGTTACCCAGAAACGCGTCCTGAGACAAGGTCGAGTTGTGCTTAAGCCCCAGGTGAATCGCCAAGCCCTCCGGCAGCAGCACCTCGGTGGTCACGCTGTTCACGTCCCAGGTATTCCACCCGCGCCCCAGCCGCTCCTGCACTTGCCGGTACTGGGCGGAAACCGGCGCAGTGTCGCCCGCTCCAGGCGCCATTCGCGACGCAGCAAGCGTTTTCCCGCCGCCATCCGCGTCAGCCGTCTGCGCCGCCGCCTGCTGCAAAAGCCCGCTCAGACCCAGCGCCAGCACAGCCGACGTAAACCAAGGTAATGTGCGCCGCTTCTTTATCTTCATCGATTTCCCCGTTCGCACTGCGCACCGATTGTACTTCCCCGCACCGCGCATATTCTCCCCAAAGCCCTTGCAATGAATAGTTCGCGCGCAGCCCTGGCCGCCCGCGGCAACTGCCTTGCGTCGACCGTGCTATCCGCATATCGCTGAAAACACGCGCCTGAAACAGCCATGTCCTCAAAACATACCCCTTTGGGGGGAGTTTCCCGCATATTGCGTTTTGCTACCTTTCTCCCAAGCAAAGCGCTCCCGTCGCTCTAAGGAGGCCGTTATGGCAACTCTGGCTCTCGCCCACAAACTGGAAATACCGGCCGCACGGCCGCAATCAAGCCATATCTCGCTCGCGGAGATTCTCTCCGCGCTCTCATTCGCGCTCGATCTCACCGAGGATGCAGTCCCCGGCCACGCGCTGCGCAGTTGCCTGCTCGGCATGCGCCTCGGCAAGGAGCTGGGGCTCGATTCGTCCCGCATGTCCGATCTTTACTACTCGCTGCTGCTCAAAGACGTGGGCTGCAGCAGCAACGCCGCCCGCCTCTGCCAGATCATCGGCGGCGGCGATGAGCGCCGCATGAAAGCCGGCGTCAAGCTGGAAGACTGGACCCGGCCCGGCGCGCCCAAAGCCTCCACCTTTCGCCTGCTCTGGGATACCGTGCTGCCTGAAGGCAATCCCGTCGAGCGCGCCGCCGCCATCGTCCGCATCGGCCTTACCCAGCACAGCAACAACAAAGAAGTCATTACCATGCGCTGCGACCGTGGCGCCTATATTCTGCGCAAACTCGGCCTCGGCGAAATCCCCGCCGAAGCCGTCCGCGGCCTCGACGAGCACTGGGACGGCAGCGGCTATCCCGAGGGCCGCATCGGCAACAATATTCCCATCGAGTCGCGCATCCTGGCCGTCGCGCAGCATCTGGATGCCTTCGCCTCGGAACAGGGCACCGGCAAAGCGATTGAAGTGCTCCGCGAGCGCAGCGGCCGCTGGTTCGATCCCGAGCTGGTCCGCATCGCCGAAAGCCTGCACGTCAACTACGGCCTGTGGTGGGCCGCCTCCTCTGAAACCTCCCAACAGGAAACCCGCCGCCGCGTGCTCGAACTGGCCCCCGATGAGGCGCACACGCTCGAAGCCGGCGACATCGACCTGATCTGCGAGGCCTTCGCCGACGTCGTCGACGCCAAATCCTCCTTCACCTACCGTCATTCCATGGGGGTCACGGACGCCGCCGTCCGCATCGCGCGGCAGATGGGCCTGAGCGCCGACCGCGGCCGCATGGTGCACCGCGCCGCACTGCTCCACGACCTGGGCAAGCTCCGCGTGCCCAACTCGGTCCTCGACAAACAGGGCAAGCTCGACGCCAACGAGTGGCAGATCATCCAGGAGCATCCGCGGCTCACCCGCGAAATTCTCTCCCGCATCAGCCAGTTCGGCGAGCTGGCGCTTATCGCCGGCGCGCATCACGAAAAACTCGACGGTTCCGGCTACCCTGACCGTCTCCCCGGCAACCGCCTCCCGCTGGAAGCCCGCATCATCGCCGTCGCGGATGTTTACGGCGCACTCACCGAGGATCGCCCCTACCGCGCCGGCCTGCCGCTCGAACAGGTGGTGGAGATCATGTCGCGCGACATTCCACACAAACTCGACCCCGACTGCTTCGAAGCCCTGATGCGGTCCCTCTAGCGTTCCATAAGCACCGTCGCTCCAAGCTCCGTCACGCCAAGCACCGTCAATCCGCGCTGCCCGCTGTCGCAGCGCCGTTCCCGCGTGGCTCGGTCAGTCGCTCCGGCGGCCTTTGCGCCACGGTGTTGCTGGCCCCCGAAAGGCGGCGAGCAACGCGCCGGGTTGACACCACCCCGCACTTCGCCGTGTAATTGAGACATCGCTGAGGGTGAAGGAGTTCACCTTTAACCGCTGTCCTCTCGCGCAAGCTCGGACAGATGATGACTCCTGGCAGGGCGTCCTGCCGTGGAGTCGCGCTCCCGGTTCGATCCCCTGAAAAGCTGTGACCATCCCACCAGCCGCGCTCTTCGTGTGCTTATTCGAAGCCGCGCAGGTGGAACCGAGTCGAGAGGAGAATCGCTTTGCAGAAATATCTGTACATCGCTGTCGGGGGCGCGCTGGGCGCCATCGCTCGCTACTGGGTCGGTTCGGCAGTCTCTGGCCGCATGGGAATCAAATTTCCCTACGGCACGTTGCTGGTCAACATCACCGCCTGCATCATCCTCGGCTTCTCGCTCACCTATCTAGGCAAGCGCGCCGACCTGAACCCCGCCTGGCGATTCCTCATCCCCGTGGGCTTCATCGGCGCCTACTCCACCTTCTCCACCTACGAGTGGGAGACGCTGTCGACGATGCGCTCCGGCGCATTCTTGCTGGCCGCGCTGTACGCCGGCGGAAGCTTGATTCTGGGCCTTGCCGCCACCTGGCTCGGCACCGCTCTGGCCGACATGCTGTAAGCGCGCCCGCTCGCCTCAGGATGCGCATCGAACCAAAAACGCAGGATAATGATTGCGGGCCACGAGTTCGCCACGGAGAAATGCATGCTCACTACCGGGAAGGCCGTTAAGGTCACGATCTACCTCAGCGACGGAGCCAAGCATCACGGAATGCCGGTCTACACCAGCCTGCTGGACTTCCTTTTCAAAAGCGGAATCGCCGGAGCCACCGTCGTCAAAGGCATCGCCGGATTCGGCGCCGCGCATCGCATCCATAGCGCCCACATTCTTGAGATCTCCGACTACCTACCCGTCAAGATCGAGTTCATCGAGACCCGCGAAAAGGTCGACTCCATCCTGCCGGAGCTTGAAAAACGCTGCGGCTGCGGCCTCATCGAAGTCGCCGAAACCACCATCATCGTCCCGGCCAGAAGCTGAGCCGCGGCCTGCACCATCATTCCGGGCAAAATCGGGGCATGTCCGGGCGCGAGCCCGTCCCTCGGGCCGCGCCGGACCCGCACGAGCCTACGGCACCGAAGTAAACGGCGAAGCCGGTAGTCCATCTCCATTGAACAGGTCGCAATCGGGGCTGTTCGTCCATCCATAGCGCACAAACATCGGCTGGGCCACATCCGGGCTGGATGCCACAATCGACTCGCCCTCGATCTTTGCTGTGGCGGGCGCAAACTTCCCGTCCGCGCCCGCCACCTCAAAGCCAGTGAGAGTGCCGCCTTTGGCCATCAACCCCTGTGCGTGATCGAACCAGGCGCGAATCGCTCCGCCCTCCGGCGTAGCCTGGCGGAAGAGCGGTCCCGAGTCCTCCAGCTTCTCGCCGTAGCTCAGCACCCGCGCCTCCCGCGCCAGCCGCAGCCCCACGTCCACCTTGTCGGTCGGATGAACATTGTCCGGGTTGCCGATGTCGATGGTCACCGTCATGGCCGTATTGCGCAGCTCCAGGGTCCTGAGCTGCTGCTCGCGCAGAGTCGCCCAGTCCTCGGCCGGCGTGGACTTGAAGTTCGAAATCTGCACATACAAAAATGGAAAATCCCCAAGTCCCCACTCCCGCCGCCAGTCTTCGATCAGGGTCCGGAATACGCGTCCATAGAGCGGCGCGCGGTCCAGCACGCTGTTGCTCTCACCCTGGTACCAGATCACGCCACGAATCGCCATCGGCGTCAGCGGCGCAATCATCCCGTTCCACAGCATGCCCGGACCCCAGCTTTCGAGCGTGGGCACCCACGGAAATACCGGCGCGGGCCGTCCGGCGGCCACGGCCTCGTCGATCATGCGCTGCTTGTTTTTTTCGCGCAACAGAGCATCCGGCTGGCGCTCGATCATCCGTCCCCACGAGACAAACAGCGGGCTGAGCGCAGCATCCTCACCCAGCGCCGTCATCCGCGTCCACGCCTCGCCCGGCGTTCCGCCCCAGGTCGAGTCGATCACGCCCACCGGCACGTGCTCGCGCTGCTCGATCTCGCGCGCAAAGTACCACGCCACCGCCGAAAAATTCCTGGCCGAATCCGGCGTCGACGCCGCCCAGCCATCCGTCTCCACATCGTCCTGCGGATACAGGGTCGACGCCTTCTTCACCACCAGCAGCCGTATCTTCGGAATGTCTGCATGCGGCAGGTCCTGGTCCGCCGTTGCCGCCTGATGCATCATGAATTCCATGTTCGACTGCCCCGAGGCTATCCACACATCGCCCACCAGGATGTCGTCGAGCGTAGTTGCCTGCCCGTCCGCGCCCGTTACCGTCATCTGGAATGGGCCGCCCGCGCTGCCCGGCGCCAGATACAGGCTCCAGCGGCCCTGCCCGCCGGCCTTCGTTGCCCCCGTCTGGCCGCGAAAGCTCACCGTCACCTGCTCGCCCGCGGCGGCCATGCCCCACACATGCACCGGCAGGTCCCGCTGGATCACCATGTGACTGGAGAGAATCCTGGGCAATGTTACCTGGGCCTGCGCCTGCACGGCCGCCAGCACCGCGGCCGCGGCCACAGCAAAAAGTCCACGTATATTCATCGATTCATACCTCGGTTTAAGCCACCGCCCGCGGCCATTGCACCCAATACGATCCGCGGTGCGGAATCAAATGCCTGATAACAATAAAAGACGGGGCCGCCCGCGGTCTTCCCTATTCTTTACGCCGGATTGATCCACCAGCCGGCTTTCCGCGTGCGGGGCAACATTCCGCCGCGCCTGGTGTCTATCTACACAAACGGATCGGTTCGCAGACAGCGCGCGCCTGCGCAGGCCGCTTTATTTTCAACCAGATCATCGCATGAATCCGCATGAATCCGGGCTTTCCACCGGCCCTGGACGGTGCCGAAGACAAACTGAAAAAGAAAGCAGGCATCCTAACCTGTAAGGAGAAAAAGCGTTCCCCGATGCGCGTTCGACGCATATCTTTTGTTGTGCTCATGGTGATAGCGGCGCTCGCCTGCGGGCGTTGCCGTGCTCAAGCGGCGCTGCTCATGGAAGAGCCGTATGGCTTTTTTGGAGCCATGAATCCCACCGGCCACAACGCCATTTACTTTCAGCGCATCTGCGCACAAACACCCGTGACTCTGCGCCGCTGCCAGCCAGGCGAAATGGGCGCCGTAATTGCCCGCTACCAGGGTATTGCCGGCTACGACTGGGTGGCCATTCCGCTCATTCCCTATCTCTACTCCGTCGAAAGCGCGGACGATGTTCCCGCCCACGTAAACCACGAACTGGTCGACCGGCTGCGCGACCGCTACCACGAGGCGCACCTTGAGAGCCTGGGCCCTGATGTTTCCCCCGGCAACTTCATCCATGGAGGCTGGAAGCAGCTCATCGGCGTGGCCTATGAGCGGCGCATCTACGCCTTCACCTTTGCCACCTCCGAGGCCGATGACGACGCTCTCATCGCGCAACTCAATGACGACCCCAACCACTCCCACTTCAATCTGCTCTTTGCCAACTGCGCCGACTTCGCGCGCAAGATCCTCGACAGCTACTTTCCCGGAAAATTTCACCGCAGCTTCTTCCCCGACGTGGGCATGACCACTCCCAAGCAGATCGCCTACAAGCTGGTGCGTTATGGCCACAAGCATCCCGATGCCCAGGTCGAGGTTTTTGAGATTCCACAGGTACCCGGCTACCGCCGCATGAGCCACGCTAACAAGAGCATCGACGAGT
Source organism: Occallatibacter sp. (assembly GCA_036267475.1). Classification (GTDB taxonomy): domain Bacteria; phylum Acidobacteriota; class Terriglobia; order Terriglobales; family Acidobacteriaceae; genus Telmatobacter. The sequence continues at coordinate 12,192 of DATAVZ010000002.1, read as the reverse complement.
CCTTCGTCACCACCCTCTATGCGATCCCGATCACCATCGTGAATCCGTACCTTACCGGCGGTCTGCTGGTCGACTATCTCTTCCGCGGCCGGCATCACATCATCCCGCGGCACCACCCGGTTCTAGGCCCGGACGATCTCGACGCATTGACAGGAGCGCCCTCCTCAACTGAGAATCCGTCTATCGCCGATGAGCCCATCACCAACGCTCCATCCGGCAGTCCTGGAGTTACCAGCGTTTCCACTGAGTTGCAAACCAACCCGAGCAATATGACGGCCACGCAATGAGCGAAAAGAGCACGCAGACTCACAAGAATCACGCCCGCATCGATCCTCTCTATCACTACCTTTCGTTGATGATCCTCGCGGCCAGCCTGATCATCGCCGTCGTTTACCTCATCGCCAACCCGCACTTCTTCACCGCGTGGCTGGTGGTGCTCGCGGTGGTCGTGTTTGTGCCCTTCTTCAAGCTGCGCACCTACGCGCTCAAGGTGCAGGACCGCGTCATCCGCCTGGAAGAACGCCTGCGCCTGCAGGCCCTGGCTCCGCCGGAGTGGCATGCGCAGATCAATCTTCTTACTGAATCTCAGTTGATCGCGCTGCGCTTTGCCCCCGACGACGAACTCGTCGAGCTGGCGCAACAGGCCGTCGCCGAAAACCTGAGCCGCAAGCAGATCAAAGAGCGCATCCGGAACTGGCGTCCCGACGACTGGCGGGTTTAGAGAATACCGAACTTCTCGAACGCCTCGCGCGAGGGCATTCCCTCTTCGAGCGCCTTGCGTACTACCTTTTCGCGGCGCGCCTTGTCGAAAGCCGCTGCAAAAACGTCCTGCTCGGCCTGCCTGGGAACAATGCAGACGCCATCCAGATCGCCGAAGACGATGTCTCCGGGAAGCACCCGCGCCTGTCCCATCTGCAGCGGCACGCGATAGTCGATCACCTTGCCGCGCGGACCCTGGTCCTGCGCGTAACTGCCATGCGAAAAGGTGGGAAACCCCAGAGCCAGCACGGCGCGTGTATCGCGCGCGTAGCCGTCAACCACTGCGCCCGCCGCGCCGCATTTCATGGCGCGAACGCTCATCAGCTCGCCCCACAGCGCGTAACGCGGCGATGCGCCGGTGCAGATGTACACTTCGTCGGTCTTCAGATCGTCGAGGGCGTCCATCATCAGGCCGAAGGGTCGCGCCGAGAGCGGATTGTGGGAGCCTTCGACCGCTTCATCGAAGACGTCTGCCTCGAGCACCGTGAGCGCGCGCCCGCAGACAACCATCGACCGCTCCAGCGGCGCAATGGCCGGCGGCAGAAACTGGCTGCGCAGTCCCATTTTGTCCATCACATCGCCCAGCACTGCGGAGAAAAGCTCGCGCCGCGCCGACTGAAATACTTCCACATCCGAAGACCACATGCATCGCACTCCGTTTTTGTGGTTTGACTGCATTGCCGGCAGCCTGCGCGGTTGGCGCAAGCCCGCGACTCAGATCTCCATCTCGATTTTATGCAGGCGTGGAACGAACAGGTGCAGTCCGCCGAGCACGGCGAGATAAGAGACGCTTGCCCAGATGAGAATGGGCTGATAGCTGCCCGTTTTTTGCAGAATGAGCCCGGTGATGGCGGCGGCAAACATTCCGCCGATTGCCGCTCCCATGCCGGTGAGGCCGGTGACTGAGGCAACCGCCTGCCGTGGATAGATATCGCCGAACATGGCAAAGAGGTTGGATGCCCATCCCTGATGGCCGGCCATGGCGAGACCCAGAATGCCGATCGCGATCCAGGCGTTGGACGCGTAGCTGTCAAAAGCCACCGGCACAACCAGCAGCACAGAGGCCAGGATAGCCACTTTGCGCGCTGCATTCACCGTCCATCCGCGCCGCAGCAGAAATGAAGAGAGCCATCCGCCATACAGGCCGCCCGCGTTGGCCATGGCATACATGACCATCAGCGGCAGGCCCACGTTGCGCAGCGTAAAGCCGCGGCTATGGCTGAGAAACTTGGGCGCCCAGTAGAGATAGAACCACCAGACCGGCTCAGTGACGGCGCGGCCAATGAGAAACACCCACGTCTCGCGGTGCAGAAGAAGCCGGCGCATGGGCACGCGCTGGGTGGGCGCCGGCTCGTCGGCAAAAACCGGCGCAGGACGGCGGTATATCAGCAGCCACGCGGGAATCCAGAGAAAGCCGAGCAGCCCGATGAGGATGAAGGCCGCGCGCCAGCCCCAGTTGAGCGCGATCCACGGCACCACGAGCGGCGCGAGAATGGCGCCCACGGTCGAGCCGCTGTTGAACAGCCCGGCGGCAAAAGCACGCTCGCGCGCGGGGAACCATTCGGCGATGGCCTTGACCGCGGCGGGAAAGTTTCCGGCTTCACCCAGGCCGAGCAACAGCCGCACACTGCCAAAGCCGGTGACAGTGCGCACAAAGCCGTGCGCCACGGCGGCCACGCTGCACACCGTAACGGAAACCGCATAGCCAATCCGCGTTCCCACGCGATCGATCATGGGGCCGGCCAGCACCAGCCCCAGCGCAAAGGCTGCCTGAAATCCGCTGATGATCAGACCGTACTGGCTCTCGGTCCAGCCCAGCTCTTTTTGCAGCGGAAGCACCAGGATGCCGAGCACTTGGCGATCCATATAGTTGATGGCCGTGGCGGCGAACAATAGTCCGCAGACGACCCAGCGGAATCGGGAACCTTGTGACGGTGCGGCCGGAGTCATACCCATCTGTGCGTCGGAGATTCCCTGCTGAAAATTGGCGGAAGCATCTGCGGCCGCGATTGAAACGCAGCCCATCGTAAAGCATGGCCCCGCAGGCTGTATAGAAAACGCTCGCCCCTGCGGCGGCTACACTGGGAGTGTGTGAGCGCAGCCATCGAATTCCGGAATGTCTCGTTTGCCGTGGCCCAGGGCCGGCTGCTGCTTGACGGCATCTCGTTCGCCGTGGAAGAAGGCACCACGACGGTGATCCTGGGCCGCAGCGGATCAGGGAAATCGACGCTGCTGCGAACGGTGAATCACCTGATTGCGCCGACCGGCGGCGAAGTCCTTGTGCGCGGGCAGCAGGTGGGCTCGACCGGCCTGGTGGCGCTGCGGCGTGGCATCGGCTATGCGATCCAGGAGACGGGACTGTTTCCACACTTCACCATCGAGCGCAACGCGGGGCTGGTGCTTGAAGCGGAACGAAAGCCGCGCGCGGAGCGGGAAAAACGCAGCCGCGATCTGCTGACCGCTGTCGGCCTGGCTCCCGATCAGTTTGCGCAGCGCTATCCGCATCAACTCTCGGGCGGACAGCGGCAGCGGGCCGGGCTGGCGCGCGCGCTTGCGGCCGATCCCGAGATTTTGCTAATGGACGAGCCCTTTGGCGCGCTCGATCCGCTCACCCGCGCCGAAATGCAGGACATGTTGCGCGACCTGCTTGCGCGTCTCAAAAAAACCGCGCTGCTGGTCACGCACGATCTGGACGAGGCGCTCTACCTGGGCGACCGCATCGTACTGCTCAGTGAAGGCCGGCTCATCGCCAACCTGACTCCGGAGGAGTTCCTGCGATCGTCGCAGCCAGAAGTCGCCGCCTACATCCGCGCGTTTCATCGCGGCGAACGCGGTGTTGCCGGCGAGAGGCGGCCATGAATTTCTTTGCGCAATACGGCAGCGAGATTGCCGAGCTGACCATCGAGCATCTCTGGCTTACCGGCGCGGCAATGCTGATTGCTACGGCCATCACGGTGCCCGTGGGCATCTGGCTCACGCGCTCGCCACGCTGGGCCAAGCCGATCATCGCGATTGCCAACATTCTGCAGACGATTCCGTCGCTGGCCATGTTCGGCTTTCTGCTGCCACTGCCGTGGCTGGGCGAGCGCGCCGCGCGCATCGCCATTGTGGCGCTCACCGCGTACGCGCTGCTGCCTATCCTGCGCAACACCTATGCGGGAATTCGCGGCATCGATCCGGCTGTGGTTGAAGTGGCGCGAGCCCTGGGGCTCACCGGCGCGCAGCGGCTGTTCAAGGTGGAGCTTCCGCTGGCGGCGTCGTTCATTCTGGCAGGCCTGCGCACCGCCACCGTGACCTGCGTGGGCATCGCCACAATTGCGGCGGCAGTGGGTGCGGGCGGGCTGGGCGAGTTGATCTTTCGCGGCGTCGCGTCCGTGGACAACCGGTTGGTGCTGGCCGGCGCGGTGCCGGCGGCGTTGCTGGCGCTTGCGGCCGATGCCGGACTAGGCCTGCTCGAGCACCGCTTCAAGGCTCCCGCATGATGCATCGGCGCAGCTTTATGGCCGCCGCGGCCGCAGCCCTGGCGATGGCTGGATGCGAGCCGCCGCGGCCGAATCATCCAGTCATCGGCGCGAAAAATTTTACCGAGCAGGTTGTGCTTGGCGAGTTGCTGGCGCAGGAGATCGAGGCCAAATCGCATCTGAAAGTAGAGCGCCGGTTTTATCTCGCCGGCAGCTATATCTGCCACCAGGCGCTAGTCGCAGGACGCATCGACGGCTATGTGGAGTACACCGGCACCGCACTCACCGCCATCCTGAAGCAGCCACTCGGAACCGGGGTTGCGCGCAATCCGCAGTCGGTGCTCGATACCGTGCGCAGGCTGTATGCGTCGCGCTACCAGGTCACAGTGGGACCACCACTGGGCTTTGAGAATACTTTTGCCATGGTGATTCGCGGCGACGACGCGCGGCGGCTGCATCTGACCACGCTGAGCCAGGCCGCGCAGTATACGCCGCAATGGCGGCTGGGTGTGGGCTATGAGTTCGAGCAGCGGCCCGACGGCCTGCCGGGACTGAGCAAAACCTATGGATTGAAATTCAAAGATGAGCCGCGCACCATGGACCTGGGACTGCTTTATCGCGCGCTCAGCGCACACCAAGTGGACATGATTGCGGGCAGCTCGACGGACGGCCCTATCCAGGCGCTGGGCCTTACGGTGCTTGAGGACGACAAACATTATTTCCCGCCCTACCAGGCCGTGCCGCTGGTGCGCGACGACGCACTGCGCCGCTGGCCGCAGATTCAGGTCGCCCTGAATGCGCTCGCCGGCCGCATCACCGCGGACAACATGCGCGCCATGAACGAGGCCGTCGACGGCCAGCACCGCGACCCGGCCGAAGTGGTGCGCGTGTTTCGCTCGAGCAAGGGCCTGTGAGGAAATGGCATGGCGTGGGCGCGTATGTCATCGAAGTGTCGAGGATGTGTAGAAGATTTCTTCAAACCCGAAAGTCCGCAATCTTTTCTGCGTTTACTTTCCTGCGCTTGCTTTTCTGCTTTCTCGATGCACGGGCTGAAGCTTGTACCGTTGCTGGTCCAGCCTTTGCCGGGTTCGATTACGCGCGCGAGATTTTCTTTCTGCTCTTTGCCGGCTTGTCGGCTGTTGCGCTCCCGATCAGATGAGCCCGGCAGAATGCATCAGCGACCCCCTGGCCGATATTCTCCAACTTCGCCGCGGCGCCTTTACTGAACACGTGCTGGTAAAGCATGGGTCCCATCAGCAACGCGATTGCGAGGTCGAGGTTGAGGCCGGGCGGCAGCAGACCGCGCTCGATGCCGCGGCTGAGACTACGCATCAGCGCGTTGCGCCCCGGCTCCATCACGCGATGACGCCAGGCCGCGCCAAACTCGCGATGCACGGCGGCATAAGCCATGAACATGGGCGTGATGCGCGCCCGCGCGGTTTCGAGATCTCCGGGCGGCTGCCAGTTCAGCACCGTAATGAGGTCGAGGCGCAGGTCGCCGGTTTCGACATGGCCGGGCCTGCGGTCGGCTCCGTTGACGTGGAGCATGACCTCCATGAGCAGCGCTTCCTTGTCGGCCCAATGGTTATAGATGGTGGCTTTGCTCACGCCGGAGCAGCGCGCGATGGCGTCCATGCTAGTGGCCTCAATGCCGCGTTCGCAAAAGAGCGTTAAAGCCGCATGAATCACTTTGCCGTGCGCTTCGATGCTGCGGGTGCGCGCCATGGCTAGATTTCAATCTTCGAGAAGCGATAGGCACCAACCACCATCAGTACCGCGCCCAGCACGGTCATCACCGCAAAATCGAGCATCGGATCGAAGGTCGAGCTGCCCAACAGCGCATGGCGCATGCCATCGATTCCGTAGGCGAGCGGATCGACCCTGGTGATGTAGTCCAGCACTTTAGGCAGACCGGTGAGCGGAAACAGCGCGCCGGAGAGAAAGTAGATGGGCATGACCAGAAAATTCATGATGAGCTGAAAGCCCTGCATGTCCTGCAGGCTTGAGCCAATGGCCACGCCCAGCGCGGCGAACAGAAGCGCGATGAGCACCATGAAAACGAATGCGATGGGAATCGCGGCCAGATGCGCGGGCCGAAAGCCGGCGATGACGCAGACTACGCAGATCAGCAGGCCCTGCAGCAAGGCTACGGTGGCTCCGCCCATGGTGCGGCCGATCATGATCTGCAACCGTGACACGGGCGCGACCAGCGTCTCTTTCAGAAAGCCGAACTGGCGATCCCACAACAGTCCGAGCCCGGAGAAGATGGACGAGAACAGCACGGCCATGGCGATGACGCCGGGCGCAACAAACTGGAAGTAGTTGCCATTGCCCGCCCGCTTGAAGACCGGCCCGAGACCGAAACCAAGCACCAGAAGATATAGCAGCGGATTGCCGAGCGAAGCGATAATCTGCGCCCGCGAACGGACATAGCGCTTGAGCTCCCGCAGCCAGAGAATATAAATTGCGTTCATCGCTTTCCTCCACTCCACATCTTTGCAAACTGGCGCATCCGGTCGGTGTTGTCGGCTCCCTCTTCGCGGATTGTCGATCCGGTGAGCGCGAGAAACGCGTCTTCGAGCGTGGCAACGCCGGCCTGCTGCTTGATCTCCGCGGGCGTGCCCTGCGCTGCCAGCTTGCCATGATCGATGATGCCGATGCGGTGCGCAACACGGTCGGCCTCGTCCATGTAATGAGTGGTGAGAAACACGGTCACCCGCTCTGTTTCATTCAGCTTTTTTACATGGCTCCAGAGCTGATTGCGGCTTTGCGGATCGAGGCCCAGCGTGGGCTCGTCGAGAAAGAGAATGCGCGGAGTGTGCAGAAAACCGCGCGCGATCTCAAGCCGCCGCTTCATGCCTCCGGAAAATTTCTTCACCTGGTCGCCGCGGCGATCCCATAGTTCGAAGAGCCGGAGCAGATCCTCGGTGCGCTGGCGGCGCGCCTTGTGCGGCACGTGATACAGCACGCCGTGCAGCTCCATGTTCTCCCACGCGGTCAGATCCCCGTCGAGGCTGGGGTCTTGAAATACGATGCCGAATCGCTGGCGGACCTCATTCTGCTTGAACTGCGGATCGAGCCCGTCGATCTCAACCGATCCGCTGGTGGGGCGCAGCAGCGTGGTCAGCATTCTAATGGTGGTGGTTTTGCCCGCTCCATTGGGGCCAAGAAATGCGAAGATCTCTCCTTCGGGCACCTCGAACGAGATATCGTTCACGGCCGTGAAAGAGCCGAAGGTTTTTACCAGGTTCTGCACACGAATCATAAGAAGTTGCCTCAGCAATATCTATACTGAACCGTTCAGTATAGATTGTCAACCGAAATTTGGAGATTTGCAGGGCGACGGTTGTGGCTGAGTTTCTGCTCGAATTCGGCGGTAGCGGGAATGAACCTCGGCTGCTTCAGTTCGACTTTGGCCCGGTTCGATTTTGACCGCGAAGATTTACGGCCTCCCAGGCCTCACAATAGAGACTCGGGCACTGAAGTTCATCGTCATACTCACGAAATCACCAGGCCGCGATCCTAGTTGGATTCGGGCTCTTCGTGTGGATCGTGTCCCAGTGGCGGCTCATCGTGTTCGTCCCGTTCGAGCGGAGGCATCTCGAAGTGAATTCCAGGTGAACGTTCGCTGCCGTAGTGCGATTCGTCGGATTCGGCCGATTCGAATTCTTCCCGCGCATCGCTCCGCGCGCGCGGCTCGTCGTGCTCATCGCGCTCGAGTGGAGGCATCTCGAAACCGATTCCGGGAGAACGCTCGCCACCGTAGTGCGATTCATGGTGTTCAGCCGATTCGGATTCGCTGTGCGGATCACGGCCAGAGTGCGGCTCGTCGTGCTCATCGCGCTCGAGCGGAGGCATTTCAAGATCGAGTCCGGACGAGCGCTCGCCGTCGCGCATACTGCCGGCGGTTTCTTCGTCGGCGATGTGCGATTCGGCAAGCAGCAGATCAATGCGGTATCCCGCGTCCTCGGCGGCGCGCAGGGCTTGTTCGACGGCGCGGCTCAACTCATCTACCGTCGCTCTGCCTGGCACAGCCTGAGCCGCGAGCCGGAGCAGCGACGGCATCAGCATCCACCAGAGCAGCTCTTCGTAACGCTCGCGGATGAGGTAGTCGCGGCCTTCGGCCTGGTGCACGCCGGTAAGCCAGCGCACGTCGGGGTCGCACCACAGGGAAGGCGCAAGGCCGACGCCGACCGCCTGCACCGCAACGGGAGCCGCCAGGTCTTCCGTTCCCTGTTCGCGGCCTACGCCCGCGCTGGACAGAAGCACAACCTTGATGCGGGCAGCCACGCGCCAGCTCTCTTCGGCCTCAAACCCGAGGGCCGCAAAAGCCTGCGCGAAGGGCTCACGGAGGCGCAGGCGGTCGAAGAGGTCGAGCGCGGCGCGGGGCGGATTTTCCGCGTCGATTGATTCGGCGAGCAGTTCAAGCGCGCACCAGGCAAGGATGGGTCCCCACATGGCGGTAGCGGTGAACTGCGGGCTGGGACTGGGCAGCATGCGGCGCGCGGCTGCAGTCCAAGGCACGGGAAACAGAGCTTCGACAACGGGAACGCGCATGGCCGAGCGCAGCAGCCTCCGGAACCTGTCAGCGAGCAGTTCGCTCCCATCGGGCGCGGCGGTGCGCATGGGCTCGTGTCCCAGGCGCACGTCGTATGCGGCCTGCGCAAGATGGTGCAACGTCTCAGTCCGCTCCCAGGCCTGCTGCAAAAATCCCGTGCGCTCGCTTTCGCTTCGGGTTTCGCGCGTGGTGAGAGGCGTGGCGCGCGGATGTTCGGCCAGATCGGCGAAGAGGCGCACCATATCGGGGTCGAGCAACTTGCGCAGCGCATCGTGGACGGGTTGCAGCTCGAGATCGACCAGCGCGTCTTCAAGACTCGGCACGCCGCGCCCGTTCAACTGGTCGCACAGGCGGTCCCAGGGCTGGTGCGCGGATGCGTGCAGTTCGCGCCAGTCGAGAAAAACATACGACTGGTAGGGGTGAAGACCGAGCCGGAAGCCGCGCTCCAGCAGATCGCCGGCGCGCTTGAGATATTCCAGGCCGGTAAGCGAGTCCCGATAACCGAGCAGGACGCTGCGATCACCGCTGAGGCCAAGCCCTTCGCCCAGGCGGCGCTGCCGCAGTTGGCCCGATCCCTTGTCGGCATAAGCCGCGGAAAAGTCGATGGTCCCGTGGGTTTCGCCGTAGCGGTTGTTGTAAATCACCAGGGCGCGCTCGCCGCCGCTGCGGTTGGAGTAGACGAAGACATTCTCATCCACCGCTCCGTTGTCGTTAAAGAAGTCGTAGAGCAGAAAATTCGCGCTTTCGGCAAAGAGCCAGCGGCGCTTGAGCAGCGGCGCAATCTGGATCTCGTGGCGTTCCACCAGCCCGCGATCAGGATCTTCCTGATAGCGTGGCCAGCGATATTCCATGCCGTACTTCTCGGTGAATCCCTCGATCTGCCCGTGGCCGAACATGGGCAAGCCGGGCAGCGTGGCCATCATGGCCGCGACGCCAAAACACTTGTCGCCCTTGCCGAACTGGTCGATCGCGGTGCGCTCGTCCGGATTGCTCATGAAGTTGACGTAGCGCTTCATGATGTCCGGATCGAATTCAAGGGTGTTCTTGATGACGGAGCGGTACTTTGCATTTTCCTCGTCGCGCAGCATGTTCATGAACGCACTGTTGTACACGCGGTGCATGCCCAGCGTGCGGACGAAGTAGCCTTCCATGAGCCAGAACGCTTCGGCCAGCAGCAGCGTGCCCGGAACCTCCGCAGCAACGCGGTCGACCACCTCGCGCCAGAATTCATGAGGCATGAGCCGGTTGAATTCGGCATTGCTCATGCTGTATTCGGCTCGGGAAGGAATGGCGCCACTGGTACCCGGACCGGGAAACCATAAGCGGTGGAAATGGCGCTTGGCCAGGGTCATGGCTGCGTCGAAACGAATGACCGGGAACAGGCGCGCCACATGAAGTATGGTCTGAATCACCTGCTCACGGACTGCCGGATTCAAATAGTCGAGCTGCGCGGTATCGTTCCACGGGAAACTCGTGCCGTCGTTGCCATGGTAGATGTAGCGTGTTTCGCCGGAGGCGCGATCTCGGCGCTGGAAGACGACGGCTGCATCGGTTTGCTCGAAGTAGTGATCTTCGATCTTGATTTCGACCCGCCCATCGCTCGAGAGATCCGGCCCATTGAAGCTGTAGGCAGGATAAGGAGGCTGAGGGCGCGAGATGAACCATTCAGGGTGCTCAACAACCCAGGGCGAATCAATCCCCATGTGGTTTGGCACCATGTCGCTAGCAAGCCGGATGCCGTATCGGTATGCGCGGTCGCGAAGGTTGATGTAGGCCGCTTCCCCGCCAAGGTCCTCGGCGATGCGATAGTCATAGAGCGAGTAGGCCGATGCGACGGCATCTGAATTTCCACAGAGTTGCTTGATGGTCTTGGACGCCCGGCTGCGCTCCCAGACTCCGATCAGCCACAGAGAGTTGAGCCCACGGCGCGCGAGAATCTCAAGCTCCTCATTTGGGATTTCGTCCAGCCGCGCGATATGCCGTCCGTATTGTTTGCTCATCTGCGCCAGCCAGACGTACGTGCTCTTGGCGATCAGCACTGCCGTCGGCATCCAGGCAGTATCTGGACTGAATCTCTCGTATTCATGCGCCGGGTCGCCAAAGACCGGCACTTCAGAGTGGCTGACCACGGATGGCCATTGCTGTTGGCCGTGCTCCCTGTGCCGTTGCGCGGCGGCGCGCGCGCGTGCTGCATCGGGATTGAACTGCATCCAGATGGCCTGCTCTTCTTCGCGAAGGATCTCGCCGGCAATCATCAGAATGCGATCAAGACTTTCTCCCAGAAGTGGCCTCCACATCTTGCGGATCAGCGATAGCTGTTCGGCGAGCGATCGAGGCGCACCCACTGCCGGAGCTCGCAGCAGGTCAAGCAGATTCATCGGCTCCGCATTAGGCAGCGGGATGAGGGGCCGTGTGGCGAAGTAGGCCGGCAGTTCCCTGGTTACCTGCCTGTAGACTGTCCTTTCCGCCAGGCTCTTGTCTTCAAACAACTCTTCGAATGGCTTGAACGCCTCGTTCCGATTAGCACTCCACAACAGGAGCATTTCCTCCAGGGCCGCGGCACGATGCGGAACGCCTTCAGTCTTCCCATCGAGCCACTGCTGGGGAGTCTCGATTCCACGCATCACGCTCTGGCCGGGGAAATGCTCAACAAACGTCAGCAGCATCTTCCCGAGGTTCTCTGACCCAACCTTGGCTGTAAACCAGTCAATTGCCGCCGTCATAACTTCCGGATCGAATTGCTGCCTGTATTGGGCCATGAGTGCGTGGCTGGCTTCATCGATCAAACCCATCGCAAAGAGCGCCCCGGCATGGACAGTGCGTTCTGGGAACTTGTCTGTTCGGCGCACTTGATTCATCTTGTGCGCGAACGAACGACAGGCGCCAAGATCAGCAAAGACGACATTACCGGTATTAGAAAAGAGAGTTTCCGCGAATTGGTATCGCTCACGAGCTTCTCGCGAAATATGAAATTCCATCATGGAAACCCAGCTCCAAAATTCGATTGACCCCGGTAATAGCCCACATGCATTCACAATCGAGGCCAAGGTATTTCGTCTCGGTTCGCCTCGTCATAACGGCCGAAACTCGGTCAGACAGTAAAGTATCATCTGGGATCGGCTCGGCGCCGCCTCGGAGGTTCCTGATCCATATCCCCTTGCGAGTGAAGGCCTAAGCATTGCCTCGCGGCGCGACTCCCAGTAAACTGAAAGGGCGCGTCCAAGGCTATTCCTTTCCAATCACCGTCGCTCCTGTTCTGGGGCGATCCGATGACAAAGGATTTTTGATGCGCATACTCTTGAAGGTAGATGCCAGCTACCGGGTTTGGCGTTCGGAATCAAGATTATCGTTCGATCACGGAGAGGTGGCAGAGCCCGGTTGAATGCACCTGACTCGAAATCAGGCATAGTCGTA
>DATAVZ010000001.1:0-9176 GCA_036267475.1 Occallatibacter sp. | reverse complement strand
GCCCCACACGGCTCACTTCGAGTGCGTATAGAAGCCCGAGATGAATCCAAAAGACAACCGCAACCGCAAAAACAAAAACACCAATGAGGAAAAAAACAAAAACACCTTGACTACAGCAGCCGTCTCATAGAAGCCCCTGAGGCAATGTTTCTTTCAAACTGAGCCACTACCTATGAATGCGGCTTTCCGAACGCAGCCTTCCTGACGCAGCGTTATTGCTGCGCGGGGCGCGGGCCGGTCCTCGGATCGGTCCTGGTGAGCGCAATCAGGCCGGCGTTGAATACGGTGACGGCGGCGAGCACGTAAAGGCCGGCGTGGTGGGAGTGAAACAGCTCGTCGGCCCACACTTTGAGATTGGGGGCGAGAAATCCGCCCAGGTTGCCGGTGCCGATGAGTGCAATGCCGCCGGCCTTGGCGCGGTCGGCGAGGTAGCCGGTGGGGAAGGTCCAGAACAGCGGCTGCACGGCTATGAATCCGGAGATGGCGATGGAGAGCATGATCATTCCCAGGCGCGGTCCGGCCATGGGAAACACAAAGCTGGCGCAGCCGGCGGCGAACAGGATCCAGGCGGCCATGGCGCGGTGATTGCCCAGCCGGTCGGCGCGCTTGGGCAGCCAGTAAGTGGCAAACAGGGCGCAGAGCCAGGGAATGGCAGAGACCATGCCAACCTCAAGTCCGGCTGGTTTATGGATGAGTACCGAGATTTCGGCGGGCAGAAAGAAGATGGCGCCGTAGATGCTCATCTGGATCATGAAGTAGATGAGCACAAAGCGAAGCACGCGCGGATCGCGCAGCATGGGCAGCAGGTCGGCCGGGCCGGAGGAGCGGCGCATCTGTTCTTCCGACGCCAGTGCGTCGATCAGCGCCTGCTTTTCGTCCGGCGGCAGCCATTTGGCGCTGGCGGGCCGGTCGTCGAGAAAGCGGAAAGAGGCGATGCCCACCACGACCGCCATGAAGCCTTCGACCAGGAACATCCACTGCCAGCCCTGCATGCCGGCGCTGGAGCGAATCTCAAGCAGCAGCCCCGAGAGCGGGCCGCCGAGGATGAGCGCCAGCGGCACGCCGAGATAAAAGAGGCCGACGATTTCGCCGCGGATGCGATTGGGAAACCAATAGGTGAGGTAGAGAATAGTGCCCGGAAAGAAGCCGGCCTCGGTTACTCCGAGCACTAGGCGCAGAACATAAAAGGATGTGCTGCCGGTGACGAACAGGGTGGCCATCGAGACCAGTCCCCAGGCGATGAGGATGAACGAGATCCAGAATTTCGCGCCGATGCGGTGCAGGATGAGGTTGCTGGGAAATCCGCACAGCGAGTAGCTGATGAAGAACAGGCCGGCGCCCAGCGCGTAGGTGCTTTCCGAAATGCCGACCGAGGTTTGCAATGCCTGCTTGGCAAAGCCCACATTGGCGCGGTCAAGGAAAGAGACCACGTAAATGAGCATGAGAAAAGGCGTGAGCCGCCACAGCGCGCGGGAGACGGCGCGGTCGAGCGGGCTGTCCGCTGTGGAAGCGGACGCGGCAGTAGTGACGCGGGTTGTGGAACTTTCGGTCATGCGCATGACGTGCCGCGCGGCGACTTACACCGAGGGTTGATCGCTCCGGCGCGGCTTCCACCGGTAAGCGGCGACGGAGTTCTTCCAGAAATACTTTTCGCGGGCGGCGGGGCTTTTGCGGGCCATGTAGGCGCGCACAATGGAGAGGGTCTGTGGGTAGGTGGTCACGTGGTCGCTGTTGGGCCAGTCGCTGCCAAACAGCACGTGATCTTCGCCGAAGATGTTCCACAGCGCGTCGAGCGGGGCCTGATAGAAGTGTGGATTGGTTTCGAGCTTGCCCTTCACGATGACCGGAATCTCGGACAGCTTGATAAAGACCTGCGGATTCTGCGCCAGGGCGCGCAGGTCGGCCCAGTAAGCATCGCGCGCGGCCGGATCGGTAGGTATAGGCGCGTGCGGCATGTGATCGATGACGATGCGCAGGCCGGGCACGCGGTCCAACACTTTGCGGACAGCCTTGATCAGGCGCGGGTCGGGGTTGGCGGTTTCAAAAGTGAGATTGGCTGCGGCCAGGTATTTCAGGCTGTCTGCGAATCCCGGCTTGTCGATGTCGACGAAGAGGTCGTCGGTGACCGAGCCGTGGGCCGAGGTCCGGGTCCACAGATTGCCGTAGCGGATGCCGAGAAAGAGCGGGCTTTGATGCAGGCGATCGAGGTCGCTGGCGAAATCGGGCGCGCCGGGAACCAGGTCGCCGATGATGCCCACGATGGCCGGATGGCTGACGGCCACGTTGAGCAGCCACTGGTTGTCGCTCTTGAGCGGGCTGCACTCGATGGCGATGGCGCCCACCACGCCGAAGCGCGCTGCCATGGCCATATAGCGCTCCGGCAGCGACGGCTTGTAGATGAGGTCGGTCTTGTCCGGCCAGGGAACGCCACCGGGTCGAAGCGGATCGAAGAGATGGATGTGGGCGTCAATGATGGGAGTGGACGCCTGCTGTGCTGGCGCCAGGCGCTGCATGGCCGGCGCAGCGGCTCCAATGGCCGCCAGTTTAAGAAGATCGCGCCGCTTCAAAGAGACCTCCGCCGCCGCGGGCTGGAACCCTGTCCGGCGCACACCCCACTATACACAGCGGCGTGCGGGCCCTGGATATTTGCACCCGTGCGGAATGCCTGCGCCGTTATACCCGGCAGCCGGCTTCGAGCGTAGGCGCATCCTGGTGCTTGTACATCAGGAAGAACTCGCGGTGGCCCAGTTGTTCGGTCTTGCTGGGCTGGCTTGAGGCAACGTCGGCGATAAGGCTCATCAGTTCCGCAGCCGCCTGGTCGAGTGAAAGCTCGCCGTTGAGGATGCGGCCCGCGTTGAAGTCCATGTCGTCGATCATGCGGCTATGGGCGACGTTGTCAGCGGCGTGAACCTGAAAGGCTGAAGGCATGCTTGCGCGCAATTTTCCCTGCATCCGGCGGCGGCAGCGGCCAATTCCGGCTGCTTTTATTCTATGGCGAAGACGGCGTAGACAGTGGCCTCTTCGCGGATGGTTTGCGGGCGGATTGCGAGGGTCGGGAGCGAAACTGCGTTGCTCGGCATAGGAGCATTCGCGGCGTTAAGAGTCACGCCGGCGCGGGCAAAGAAGATGCGCGTGTTGGGCGTCTGGTTGCTGGCGTAGAGCAGGTCGCCCAGCTTTACGTGCAGGCCGTCAGCCATCTGGCTGGCGACGGCGTGGGCTTTCACCAGCGCCGCCGCCGCGGCTTTGGCCTGCAGCGCCTTGCGGTCGGAGAGCCGCCAGTCGATGGCGCCGGTCTTGTTGGCTCCGGCGGCCACGGCCACGCGGATAACGTCTGCGGCGGACTTTGGCGCCACGCTCACCTCCCACGACTGGCTGAAGACGAACTGCTTTGCCGCGCGTTGGGCCGGCGTGTCCTTGTTGTCGAAGTCATTGTTGCGCTGCAGATTCTGGCCGGTGCTTTCGATGCTTTTGTCTTCAACGCCTGCCTTGTGCAGGGCGTCGAGCACGGCAATGGAAATTTTGCCGCCATCGGTGTAGGCGCTTGCGGAGTCGGGACCGAAGACCTCGAAGCCAACTGTGACGGCGGCGATATCGGCGGTAGCGGTGGCCTCGTCCGAGGTGTTGATGGCGATGGTCTTGTTGCCTTTATCGATCTGGATGGTCTGCGCGGACGCGGGAACTGCGAAAGCAATGCACGCGGCTACGCAAGCGACGGTAGCGGAAATACGAAACATGAGATTGCCTCCTCAACCTGCCGCGAAGACTAGCACATCGGCTGGAAAGAAAAGTCGCGGCTACGTAACGGTCCAGTCTTCGGTTTTGAGCCCGTCGACAAAAGAAAATACGTGATCGCGGGTGACGAGTGTGAGGCCAAGGGACAACGCGTGGGAAGCAATCATCAGGTCTTCATGGCTCAAGGATCGCCCCTTGCGCTGCTGCGTTGCGCGCAGGTCTCCATAACAGAGCGCAGCGCCCGAGTCCCAGGGCAAGACCTGAAAATCGCGCAGAAACCCCTCGACCGCCTTACGAAGGTCCACGGCGTGGGGTTTGCGCGCCAATCCATACACCAACTCAGCCTGGGTAAAAACAGAAAGCGCAATCGCCGGGCTGGAAACGGCTTTGAGTCGGTTTCGCACCTGCGACGGGTTGCCCGTGATTGCATAACTGACGGTGTTTGTGTCCAGCAGATAGCGGAACACCATCTAAAAAAGATCCCGTTCGGTTGGCATGGCGGTCTCGCGCTCGAAGATATCCTCTGCAATATCGAGCGAGTCGAATAGATCAAACCAATCTTGAAGACTTCTTGCAGACTGAGGATGCGGCTGCGCCAGCACCACTTCGCCGGTCACCGGGTCGCGCCGAATCTCCACTTCGGTCCCTTCGAAGCGGAACTCCTTGGGCAGACGCACGGCCTGGCTGCGGCCATTTCTAAAGAGTTTAGCGGTTTGCGAAGCCATTGGAGCACCTCGTCTTCGAGACGGTATATACCACAGTATATACCAATTGCCGGAGCTTATTGCACTGTGGGATGCCTGACGCCAAACCGGCGCAGTTTTTCGAGCGTGGCCGCGGCCTGTCCGGAGTCGATGGCTTCGGCTCCCATGGCCACGCCATCCTTCAGGTTTTCGGCCAGGCCCGCGGCCACCAGGCCGGCCGCTGCGTTGAGCAGAACAATGTCGCGCCGTGCGCCGTGCAGGCCGGTGAGCACGTCGTAAAGAAGAGACGCGTTGGTGGCCACATCGCCGCCGGTGAAATCGTCGAGCGTGGCGCGTGCAAGGCCGGCCATCTCCGGAGTGATGCGCGCGGCCTTGAGCTGCGACTCGCCGGTCTCGGATTCCTCGATGCGGGCCACCACCGATTCGCCAGTCGTCGTCAGCTCGTCGATGCCGTCGGTGCCGTGTACGACAAATGCGCGCTTGGCGCCTAGCGCCGCCAGGGTGCGGCCCACCAGCAGCACTTTGCTGGGCGCGAGCACGCCGATCACCTGTGTGCGCGCGCCAGCGGGGTTGGTGAGCGGACCGCAGAGGTTGAAGATGGTGCGGAAGCCGAGAGCCCTGCGTAGCGGGCCCACCGACTTCATGGCCGGGTGATAGCGCGGCGCGTAGAGGAACATGAAGCCGGTTTCGCGCAGGCAGGCGGCAGCCAGCTCCGGCTCCAGCTCAATGGGTACGCCGAGGGCTTCGAGCACATCGGCCGAGCCGCAGCGCGAAGTGACGGCGCGGTTGCCGTGCTTGGCCACCCTGGCGCCCGCCGCGGCCGCCACCAGCGCCGCGCCGGAGGAGATATTGAAGGTGAGCGGACCGCCGCCGCCGGTGCCGACCACGTCCACCAGCTCGCCGCGCTCCGCATCGGTGAGCGGAACCGGGGTGACGCGGGCGCGCATTACTTCCACAAAGCCGGCCAGCTCGGGAGCCTGTTCGCCGCGCGTGGCCATCACCGCCAGCAGCGCGGCTGTTTCCACTTCGGGCACGTCGCCGGTAAGAATCTCTTCGAGCGCATGCGCAGCCTGCCCGCGGGTGAGTTGAGCGCCGTCTTCAGCCAGCGGCTTAAGCAATTCCTTGATCGAGGCCATACCACTCCATGGTAACGGCGCGGGCGCGCAAGGCGCCGCGAATTGCTCATGGTTTGGCTGCCAATTTAGTATGGGAACACCGTTGCCCGGTCGCGCTGGCCTTCTTTTCTTTCCGGCCTAAACCGGCAATCTCTTTCAACAGCGGACGGAGCGGCTCCCAAAAGACATGAAAATTCACGAGTATCAGGCAAAAGAAATCCTGGCCAAGTATGGTGTGGCTGTGCCCAGGGGCGAAGTGGCCAACACGCTTGAAGAGGCCAACGACGTGGCCCGCAAACTGTTTGCCGAGGGCGCGCACGGCGTAGTGGTGAAGGCGCAGATCCACGCCGGAGGCCGCGGCAAGGGCGGCGGCGTGAAGGTGGCCCGCACCCGCGAAGAGGCCGAACAGCACGCCAAGACGATTCTCGGCATGCAGTTGGTGACCCACCAGACCGGTCCGCACGGCCAGAAGGTGCAGCGGCTGCTGATTGAGGAGACCGCCGCGATTGACCGCGAGCTGTATCTCGGCATTGTGCTCGACCGCGCCACGGGCAAGCTGGTATTTATGGCCTCCCAGGCCGGCGGCATGGAGATTGAGGAAGTGGCCGCCAAGACGCCCGAGGCCATCTACAAGGAAAGCATCGACCCCGCGGTGGGGTTCGGCGCATGGCAGGCGCGCAAGCTGGCCTTTGCGCTGGGCCTGAAGCCGACGCAGATCAACCAGGCGGTCGGATTCTTCCAGAGCCTCTACAAGGCCTTTGTGGACACCGACGCCTCGCTGCTGGAGATCAATCCCTTCATTACCACCAAGGACGACAAGCTGTTTGCGCTCGACGCCAAGGTCAACTTCGACGACAATGCGCTGTTCCGCCACGCCGACATCAAGGCGCTGCGCGACGTGGCCGAAGAGGATCCGCTCGAGGTGGAAGCGAGCAAGTACGCGCTGAACTACATCAAGCTGGACGGCTCGATTGCCTGCATGGTGAACGGCGCGGGGCTGGCGATGGCCACGATGGACATTATTCAGTACGCGGGCGGCAGCCCGGCAAACTTTCTGGATGTGGGCGGCGGCGCCACCCAGGAGCAGATTGAGCACGCCTTTGAAATTCTGCTTTCCGACTCGCATGTGAAGGCCATCTTCATCAATATTTTCGGCGGCATTCTGCGCGTGGACCGGCTGGCCACGGGCGTGGTGGCCGCGGCCAGGAACCTCAATGTGAAGGTGCCGATCGTGCTGCGGCTGGAAGGCACGAATGTGGAGGAAGGGCGGAAGATTATCAAGGAGTCCGGTCTGAACTTCGAGGTGGGCGCAACAATGGAAGAAGCAGCGGGACTGGTTGTGGCCGCAGCAGCGGGAGTGGGAGCATAAGATGGCAGTCTTGGTTGATAACAATACGCGGCTCATTGTTCAGGGACTCACAGGCAAGGAAGGCACATTTCACGCCAAGGGCTGCGCCGAATACGGCACCAAAGTAGTGGGCGGCGTGACGCCGGGCAAAGGCGGCAGCACGCACGAGGGCTGGCCGGTGTTCAACACCGTGACCGACGCGGTGAAAGAGACCGGCGCCAACGCGACCATGATCTTTGTTCCGCCGCCGTTTGCCGCGGACGCGATCCTCGAGGCGGAAGACGCGGGGATTCCGCTCATCGTCTGCATCACCGAAGGCATTCCCACGCTCGACATGGTGAAAGTGTGGGCCAGGCTGAAGAGTTCGAAGTCGCGGCTGATCGGGCCCAACTGCCCCGGCGTAATTTCGCCGGGCATGGCCAAGATCGGCATCATGCCGGGGCGCATTCACAAGCAGGGCTCGGTGGGCATTGTCTCACGCTCCGGCACGCTGACCTATGAAGCGGTGCACCAGCTCACCCAGCGCGGCATCGGGCAGTCGACGGCCATCGGCATCGGCGGCGACCCGATCATCGGGACCACGCACATCGATGCGCTGCGGCTGCTCAACGACGATCCCGGCACCGAGGCCATCATCATGATCGGCGAGATCGGCGGCTCCGCGGAAGAAGCTGCCGCGGAGTTTGTAAAGCAGAATGTGAAGAAGCCGGTGGTGGGCTTTATCGCCGGACAGACCGCGCCGCCGGGACGCCGCATGGGCCACGCCGGAGCCATTATCTCCGGAGGCCAGGGAACCGCCGCGGACAAGATGAAAGCCATGACCGCGGCCGGAATTCACGTGGTGGTTTCGCCGGCGGAGATTGGCGAAACGCTGGCCAGGGTGATCGGAAAGGCTTAAAAGGCACCTACCAGTTGCTGGCTCCAAACAAACACCCATTGCCCATCGAGACGGTGGGTGTTTGTGTTTTTAATGCGGTCGGGATATTCGCCAATGAAGCTCCTGGCAAAATCCGGCAGATCCCGCAGCGCGGAGCTGGTGGAGTGCTGGCCGGGCGCGCAGCTCTCCATCCCCGCGGACGTACTGCCGCCGCTCTTCAGTTTCGCAGCCCAACTCGCGCGGGACCACAGGGCGAGCCCATTACAATAATTGTGGGATCATTTCATTTTCAGGAGCAGACGCACGTGCCGCAACGCACCTTCAGCATCGTCAAGCCCGACGCCGTACGCAACGGCCATACCGGCGCCATTCTGGCCGAAATTGACAAGGCCGGTTTCCGCATCATCGGCATCCGCAAGCAATCCATCTCCACGCCGCAGGCGGAGGGCTTCTATCACGTCCACAAAGAGCGCCCGTTCTTCGGCGATCTGTGCGCGTTCATGTCCTCGGGGCCGCTGGTGCTTCTGGTTCTGGAAAAGGACAACGCCATTGCCGATCTGCGCAAGCTGATGGGCGCCACCAATCCGGCCAACGCCGAAGAGGGAACCATCCGCAAGAAGTTTGCCGGCTCGATTCAGGAAAACGCGATCCACGGCTCCGACGGCGAAGATACGGCAGCCTTCGAGATCGGCTACTGGTTTGCGGGCTGCGAACTGATTTAACGCAAAAGCAGCGTTTCTGTACTGTAGCTCACTTTGCAGCAACTCATGCAGGGCAATCGCATTTGAATTTTATGAGAGCACCAGCATCGGGCAAACTGTAAACCTCAACTTATGGGTGTGTTGTAACAGGGCACGACTTGAGTCGTGCCGCAGTGGGGCGCCATCAGACCGGCTTTAGCCGCTGCAAAAGCTCAACTTGGTGGAAATAACCATTTGCAGGGGCTAAAGCCCTATCGCTGTGCCGCTCGATTCGGCACGACTTAAGTCGTGCCCTGATACGAAACCTTGATTTAGTTCAATCACCCGGTCTAAACCCACCGCCTTTAGGCGGTGAGCTTCAGCATCTGTGCTAGATTGAGCGATTATGGCGGAGTATCGCAAGAATGCGCATTCTGTTTGGGACGTCAAGTACCACATCATCTGGGTGACGAAATACCGCTACAAGGTGCTGCGTGGAGAGGTGGCGACGCGAACGAGAGATCTTCTGCGGCAAATCTGCGAGGGACGGGACGTGGTAATCGTGCAGGGGGCGGTGTTGCCGGATCATGTCCACATGCTGGTGAGCGTGCCTCCGCAGTTGGCTGCGGCGAAGCTGGTGCAGTATCTGAAGGGGCGTTCGAGCCGGATGCTGCAGGACGAATTTCCGCAGTTGAAGAAGCGTTATTGGGGTCAACACCT